>NZ_JAXMOX010000041.1:0-26622 GCF_034669605.1 Leisingera sp. | reverse complement strand
TAGGAGAATACGACGATGGCGACCGGCACCGTCAAATGGTTCAACACCACCAAAGGCTACGGCTTTATTGCACCCGATGATGGCGGCAAGGACATTTTTGTCCACATTTCCGCAGTTGAGCGATCCGGCCTCACCGGCCTGGCCGACAATCAGAAAGTGACTTACGAACTGCAAGCCGGCCGGGACGGCCGCGAGTCCGCGGTTGATATCGCACTGGCCTCCTGATCCGATCTTCTGATCACGCTTGACAGCGTTCAAACAGCCCTGCCCGACGGGGCTGTTTTCACTGACGTATTGTTTTGACCAGCTGCAAGGCCGCTGGCCCCAGCGCCGCGACGTTCAGTGCAACGCCGTCGGGATTGGGATGGATGCCGTCGTCCTGCATATAGACTTGCGCCGCAGCCGGATCCCCTCCGGCCTTGGCTGCAACGCCTGCAAAGGCATCCGGGTGCAGCACTGCCCCGAATTCGGCAGCCAAACCGGGGTAGATTGCATCAAAGGCGGTTTTGTACTCTGGCCCGTAATTGCCCGGCGCCTTCATGCCAATCAGCAGGGTTTCAATTCCCAAGGTTCCGGCTTCCTGCAGGATGAGGGCCAGATTCGCCCGCGCCTGTTCCGGCGCCAAGCCGCGCAACAGGTCATTGCCGCCCAAAAGCACGATCAAACCGTCAGGGTTGTCTGACAGCGTCCACTCGGCGCGCTCCGCCCCGCCGGCGGTGGTGTCGCCGGACACACCGGCGTTCTGCAGCCGCACTTCGGCGCCATTCCCGTTCAGCCAGCGCTCCAGCTGCGGCACCAGGCCCTGGTCCTGCGGCAGCCCGTAGCCCTGCACCAGACTGTCACCCAATACAGTGATCCGCAGCGTTTCAGCCCAGGCGGAGCTTGAAAAAAGCAGCAAGCTCAACAGCGCCAGTATCTTGTGCATCGCCGCAAACACTCCATATCCGTTAGATGGACCCAACAGGCAGGCCAGATGACCGACAATAACAATCCCGCTCTGCATCTGTTAGATGCGTCTTTGACCCTGAATAGCAATACCGGCCCGGTAGAGATTCTGCACGGCATCTCGCTGGATGTGCGGCAAGGGGAGACATTGGGGCTGGTGGGGCCGTCCGGGTCGGGCAAGTCATCGCTGCTGATGCTGATGGGCGGGCTGGAGCAGGCCACCGGCGGCACAATCACAGCGCTTGGCCAGGATCTTACCGTGATGGACGAGGACGCGCTGGCGCGGTTCCGCCGCAACAACATGGGAGTGGTGTTCCAGAGCTTTCACCTGATCCCCACAATGACCGCGCTGGAGAATGTCGCCACACCGCTGGAGCTGGCGGGCGCCAAGGACGCGTTTGAGCGCGCCCAGGCGGAGCTGCAGGCGGTTGGTCTTGGCCATCGCGCCGGCCACTTCCCGGCGCAGATGTCGGGCGGCGAGCAGCAGCGGGTGGCGCTGGCCCGCGCGCTGGCGCCGCGGCCCGCGATCCTGTTGGCGGATGAGCCGACGGGCAATCTGGACGAGGCCAATGGCGCCGCGGTGATGGACCTGCTGTTCGGCCTTCGCGACCGCTCTGGCGCGACGCTGGTGATGGTCACCCATGCGCCGGAACTGGCCGCCCGCTGCGACCGGGTGATCCGGCTGCGTGACGGGCGGATCGATGAAGAGGCCGCGCGCGAGGCTGCCGAATGAATGCCGGCAGACTTCGTCTCGCCTGGAGGTTTGCCTTGCGTGAACTGCGCGGCGGCCTGAAGGGGTTTCGCATTTTTCTGGCTTGTCTGGCTTTGGGCGTCGGGGTGATTGCCGCCATCGGCTCGATCCGGGCCTCGATCGAAACCGGCCTGTCGCGTGAAGGGGCAACGATCCTGGGCGGCGATGCCGAGCTGAATTTCACCTACCGCTTTGCCAATGAAAATGAACGTGCCTGGCTGGACCGGAACGCGCTGCGCTATTCCGAGATTGCCGAGTTCCGCTCAATGGCCACGGTGGGTGAGGAACGCGGGCTGACCCAGGTGAAGGCGGTGGACGGGCTGTACCCGTTGAAGGGAGCGATGGACCTCGCGCCGAAGATGCCGCTGGAGACCGCCTTGGCCGGAGCGGAGGGCTTGCCCGGCGGGGTGATGGACCGGGTGCTGGCCGACCGGCTGGGGCTGCAGCCGGGCGATAGCTTCCGATTGGGCACCCAGGATTTCCGCCTGATGGCGGTGATTGCCTTGGAACCGGATGCCGCGGCCTCGGGTTTTGAACTGGGGCCGCGCACTATGGTGAGAACCGGGGATCTGGCGGCGTCAGGCCTGTTGGCGCCCGGCACGCTGTTTGACACCAAATACCGGATGGAGCTGCCGGCGGGCAGCGATCTGAACACACTGCAGGCCGAGGCCGAGGGTCTGTTTGAAACCACCGGCATGCGCTGGCGCGATGCCCGGAACGGGGCGCCAGGGATCGCCTCATTCGTGGAACGTCTCGGCGGGTTTCTGGTGCTGGTGGGCCTGTCCGGGCTGGCGGTGGGCGGGGTTGGCGTTTCCGCCGCCGTGCGCGCCTATCTGGCAACCAAGACCGCCACCATCGCCACCCTGCGCACGCTGGGGGCCGAGCGGCAGACAATCTTCCTGACCTACTTCCTGCAGATCGGCGCGCTGACGCTGATCGGGGTCGGCATCGGGCTGGTTCTGGGCGGGCTGGGGCCGATGCTGCTGGGGCCGCTGATTGCGGCGCAGCTGCCGTTTCCAGCAGTGTTTTCGATCTACCCGTCGGCACTGGCAGAGGCGGCACTCTATGGCGTGCTGACCGCTTTCATCTTTGCCCTGTGGCCGCTGGCCCGGGCCGAGCGCATCCGCGCGGCCTCCTTGTTCCGCGATGCCTTTACCAGCCGCACCCGGCTGCCGGCACCGCGCTACTTGCTGGCCACTGCGCTGGCGCTGGCGGCGCTGGTGGGGCTGGCGGCCTGGTTCAGCGGCTCGGCACAGCTGACGCTGTGGACCGCAGGCGGTCTGATGGGGGCGCTGATGGTACTGCTGGTTTCCGCGCTGGGGATCGGGTTCCTGGCCCGCCGCAGCACCGCTGCCTCGCGCGGGCGCCCTGCTCTTCGCTGGGCGCTGTCCTCCATCGGCAGCGCGCGGGATGGCGCAGTGCCGGCGGTGCTGGCGCTCGGGTTGGGGCTGACGGTTCTGGCCGCCATCGGCCAGATCGATGGCAACATGCGCCGGGCGATTGCCGGCAACCTGCCGGATGTGGCACCGAGCTATTTCTTTGTCGACATCCAGCGCAGCCAGATGCCCGGCTTCCTGGAGCGGGTCGGGAATGATCCGGCCGTGAACCGGGTAGAGAATGCGCCAATGCTGCGCGGGGTGCTGACCCGCATCAATGGCCAGTCCGCTGCCGAGGTTGCGGGCGATCACTGGGTGGTGCGCGGCGACCGCGGTATCACCTATGCCGCGGCCCGGCCGGAGGCAACCGAAGTGACTGCCGGCACATGGTGGCCAGCGAACTATACCGGCGACCCCCAAATCAGTTTTGCCGCGGAAGAGGCAGAAGAACTGGGGCTGTCCTTGGGCGACACGCTGACCCTGAACATCCTGGGCCGGGACATCACCGGCACCATCACCAGCTTCCGCAACGTGGATTTCTCCACTGCGGGCATGGGATTTGTGATGGTTCTGAACGAGGCCGCACTGGCCGGTGCGCCGCATAGTTTCATTGCCACCGTCTATGCCGATGAACAGGCCGAAGCCGCGATCCTGCGCGATCTGGCGCGCGAGATGCCCAACATCACTGCGATCCGGATGCGCGACGCCATTGACCGGGTCTCTGACATTCTGCGGCAGCTCGCGGCCGCCACCGCATATGGCGCTGCGGCGACACTGCTGACGGGTTTCCTGGTGCTGCTGGGGACTGCGGCTGCCGGAGAACCTGCCCGCCGTTACGAGGCCGCACTTTTGAAAACGCTGGGGGCGCCGCGCAGGCAGATCCTGCTGAGCTTTGCGCTGCGCTCCGCCCTGCTGGGAGCGGCAGCCGGGCTGGTTGCGCTGGCGGCCGGCATTGCCGGGGCCTGGGCGATCAATGCCTATGTGTTTGAGACCGGCTATGCAGTGATCTGGCCCAATGCGCTGATGGTGGTTTCAGGCGGCATTCTGACAACCCTTCTGGCCGGGCTGGTCTTTGCCATGCGCCCGCTGGCAGCAAAGCCTGCCCGCATCCTGCGCGCCAGAGAGTAACCGGACCTGCGGCGGCGGCTTCAGCGAGCGCCGCAGGACACCGGCTGCAGGATGCGCATCAGGTCGTGGTTGCCGCACAGCAGCGCTTCCAGGGTAATGGCATCCAGCGCGGTGTAAAACGCCTGCGCCGCGTCGGCCAGTGCCACCTTGAGACGGCAGGCATCGGTCAGCGGGCAGGTGTTGTCCGCGTCGGCAAAGCATTCCACCATCGGCAGGCTGCCTTCGACATCGCGGAACACATCGCCGATCCGGATCTCGACTGCGGGCTTGCCGAGGTTCATGCCGCCGTTACGGCCCCGCAGGGTTGTCAGATAGCCAAGCTGGCTCAGCTGGTTGATCACCTGCGCCAAGTGGTTTTCCGAGATGTTGCAGCATTCGGCAATCTCGGACTTGGTGACCAGGCGGTCCTCATGCGCGGCACAATACATCAGCAGCCGCACGGCAATGTTGGTCCTTTTGGTAATGCGCATGGGTCGCTCCCGCAGCTATGGTGCATCGCTTATTGCACATGGCGGGAAAAAGCGGTTTGACATACATCAATACCCGGAAACACGGCAGAAAGGCGGAGCGGATGACAGCCCCCTATTTCTTTGGCTACGGCAGCCTGGTGAACACGGCAACGCATGACTATGGCGGCGCCCGGCCTGCGCAGCTGCGCGGCTGGCGCCGCGCCTGGGTGCATACGGACCTGCGAGAGGTGGCGTTTCTGTCGGCTGTGCCTTGCCGGGACAGCGTGATTGACGGGCTGATCGCAGAGGTGCCAGAGGCAGACTGGGCTGCGCTGGACGAACGGGAATTTGCCTACGAACGGCTGCCCGCCTCAGACAGGGTTCTGCATGGGCTGGCGGGGACGCCGGAAGTATCCGTTTATGCCGTGGCACCGGGACAGCAGAAAGGTGTTACGGACAGGCATCCCATCCTGCTCAGCTATCTGGATGTGGTGCTGCAGGGCTATCTGCGGGTCTTTGGCGAGGCTGGATTGCAGGGCTTTGCCGCAACCACCGATGGTTGGGACGCCCCTGTGCTGAACGACCGGGCCGCGCCGCGCTATCCCCGGCACCAGCCGGTGACGGCGGCCGAACGCAAATTGTTTGATGAACTGATCGACAGCACAGGCGCCCGCCGGGTAGTCTCGGGGGCATGTTAGAAAAGGCGCTATTGCACCTCGGCCGGATTGCACGGCAGCTCTGGTTCAGAGTTGTACTGATTTCCCTTTTTTCCTTGCTGCTTCTGCTGCTGGCACCGCTGGCAAAACCGCTGCTGCCGAACGGTCTTAGCGAAGATTTCGGGCGTGAAGCAGTGCTGCCGGTGCTGACAATCCTTGCCTCCGGCATGCTGGCAGTCACGACATTTTCCCTTAATGTTATGGTCAGCGCCTACCGTACTGCGGCCTCGATGGCCACTCCGCGGGTTTACCGGCTGCTGCTGGAAGACACCATCACCCACCGGGTTCTGGCCACGTTTGTGGGCGGGTTCATCTATTCGCTGAGTGCAGTGATCCTGTTCCGGGCGCGGTATTATACGCCTGAGGGCGCGCTGGTGGTCTTCGGGCTGACAATCATCGTGGTGATCCTGATTGTTGGCGCCATCGTGCGCTGGATTGATCACTTGTCCAGCCTTGGCAGCATGGACCATACCCTGCGGCTGATTGAGGACCGCACCCGCGCCAGCCTGCGCGCCCGGATAAAGAAGCCCTGTCTGGGCGGGGTATGCGCGCTGGAAGCTTCCAAACCCGATGACGCAGTGGATATTCCCGCCGCCAAAAGCGGCTTTGTACGCTTTGCCGGGCTCGCCCAGCTGGATGAGCTGGCCGCCGAAGCCAAGGTGCAGATCACCCTGGCGCGGGCACCGGGCGAGTACATTCTACGCGGCCAGCCGGTGGCCTGGGCCACCTCCGGGGACAACAAGTTCAGCAAGGCGGCCTCTGCCGCGATCGACATAGGCGATGTGCGCAGCTTTGATCAGGACCCGTCCTTTGGCCTGTCGCTGCTGGCCGAAACCGCGCAAAAGGCGCTGTCACCCGGTGTCAATGATCCCGGAACAGCGGTTGAGGTCATGGGCCGGCTGGAACGGCTGCTGTGGGAAAACACACCTGCGGATGGGGTCAGTGACGCCCGCGAGGCCACCTATCCCAATGTCAACGTGCCGCCAGTGACAGCGCCGCAGTTGCTGGCTTGCGCCTTTCCGCCGATTGCCCGCTGCGGCAGCGATGCCCCTTCGGTGATGCGCTGGATGGAGAAATCCCTTATTGCGCTTGGCGAACATCCCAATCCTGACATGGCAGAGGCCGCCAAGGACATGCGCCGGGAGCTGCAGGATGGCCGCTGGGATTGAACGTCCCGCATCCGGCGGAAGCGTCCCAAAACACAAGGGCGGTGCTTCGCAGCACCGCCCTGTTCCACTTTCAGAAGCAACCGGTCAGCCGCGGGCGCGCACTGTTTCCATCAGCGCCAGCAGCGCCGACATGTCGGGGCCGCGCTCCATACCGGTTACGGCCTTGCGCAGCGGCATAAACAGGCCTTTGCCCTTGCGGCCCGTCGCCTCTTTCACGGCAGCGGTCCACTTGCCCCAGCTTTCGCTGTCGTAGGGGCCTTCCGGCAGCAACGCCATCGCCTCGGCGATGAAATCCTTGTCCTCATCCGCCACCAGCGGCGCGGCACCATCGCGGCACAGCTCCCACCAGCCGCCCAGATCCTTGAGCGTGGTGATGTTTTCCTTGGCCATGTCCCAGAACGCCGCCTGTTTCGCGGCAGGCACACCCAGCGCGTCCACTTCTGCCTGTACCGCGTCCAGCGGCAGCGACTGCAGGTGGCGGGCGGTCAGCGGATAGAGATCCTCAACATCAAACTTGGTCGGCGCGGCGCCGAAGCGATTGATATCGAAGCCGTCGATCAGTTCCGCCAGTTCGCTGCGCAGCTCGACCGGGTCGGAGGAGCCCAGGCGGGCCATCAAAGACAGCAGGGCCATCGGCTGCACACCCGCTTCGCGCAGGTCGCGCAGGGCAAGCGTGCCAAGGCGTTTGGACAGAGCCTCGCCCTGGGGGCCTGTCAGCAGCGAGTGGTGCGCGAACGACGGCACCGTGCTGCCCAGCGCTTCGATGATCTGGATCTGGGTCGCGGTGTTGGTCACATGGTCGGAGCCGCGCACCACATGGGTCACGCCCATCTCGGTGTCATCCACCACCGAGGCCAGCGTATAGAGAAACTGCCCGTCGCCGCGGATCAGCACCGGGTCGGAGACCGAGGCCGCGTCGGTGGAGATATCGCCCAGGATGCCGTCGGCCCATTCGATACGCTGATGGTCCAGCTTGAAGCGCCAGACGCCATCGCCGCGCTCGGCGCGCAGATTGGCCTTCTCGTCGTCCGAAAGCGCCAGCGCGGCGCGGTCATAGACCGGCGGCTTGCCCATGTTCAGCTGCTTCTTGCGCTTCAGGTCCAGCTCGACCGGAGACTCGAATGCCTCGTAAAAGCGGCCGATCCCGCGCAGCTTATCCGCCGCGGCAACATAGCGGTCGAGCCGTTCCGACTGGCGCTCCACCTTGTCCCAGGTCAGGCCCAGCCATTCCAGGTCTTGCTTGATGGCATCGACATAGTCTTCCTTCGACCGCTCCGGGTCGGTGTCGTCGATGCGCAGAATGAAGGTGCCGCCGGCCTTGCGGGCGATCAGGTAGTTCATCAGCGCGGTGCGCAGGTTGCCCACATGGATGTAACCGGTGGGCGACGGGGCAAAACGGGTGGTGGTCATCACGGTTCTCCTGTTGCCCTGCCCCTTGTCACATGGGCCGCGGTTTGTCCAGTTTCAGCAAAGTTAACGCAGCCGTGGCGCCTGCCTCCGGCAGGAGTATTTTCAGAAAGATGAAAGCCCCGGTTCGTCAAGCAGGCTGCACCGGCCAGATCGCATCCAGATCCTTCAGTCCCGCCAGGATCAATTCGGCCAAAACGTCCAGATCGATATCGGCGAGCTTGTTCACATAAAGGCAGCTTTTGCCCAGCTTGTGCTTGCCGAGGCGGGAGAGGATGGCACCGTAGTCCTGATAACCCGGCATGATGTAGATCGAATGGCGCGCCTTGCGGGGGGAGAAGCCGGTGGCGAGAAAGCCGCCTTCGCGGCCGGTAACATAGCAGTAGTGGTAGCGCCCATAGCCAATGATCGTGGGCCCCCACATCTGTGGCTCATAGCCCGTAACCTCGCGGAACAGGGTGTCCAGCTGCTGTGCCTCATCTGCTTTGCGTTCCGGCTCAACACCGGCAAGAAATTGCGCAACGCTGGCCCCGGTGGGGACGGTCTTGTTCTGGTTCATGGCGGGCACGCCTCCTGCCGGATCCTACCCCGCATTCCAATCCTGTTCCTAGCCCCCACTCGCCGCTTTGTGGCGGCAGGCGATCAGCTGATGCCGCGCAAGCCCTGCCTGGTCAGTATCCGGTCTGAGGCCCGTACCGTGTCCCGTCGGAAAACCGCGACAGGCGGAAGGGTCTCGGATCCACCACCGGGTTGTCGCCGGTGACCAGATCGGCGGTCAGTCTGCCCGCAGCGGGGCCGATGCCGAAGCCATGGCCCGAGAATCCGGTGGCGATGAACAGTCCCGGCAGCCCGTCGGCCTGCGAGATCACCGGGATCGCATCCGGGGTTGCGTCGATCAGCCCGCCCCAGCTTTGCACCACATCGGCGCCTTTCAGCACGGGAAAGGCCTTTTGCGCTGCCGCCCAGCCGCTTTTCAGCGCCTTTTGCGACGGCGCAGGGTCCAGCACCCGGCACAACTCAAACGGGGTGGTCTGGTTCGGCTGCCAGCGGCGGCCCTGGGCCGCCTCCTCGCGCCAGCGGTCTGACAGGCGGAACTGCAGCGCCCGCCATTCCTGCCGGTAGCTGGGCAGAAATTTCCAGCCCAGGCGAAAGCTGTCCGGAACGATATCGACGATGTTTTCATGGGCATCCGCCACCGTGTAACCGCCGTCGGCGCGTTTGCGCAGGCCCAGATTGGCACTGCGGATGGCGGTGTCTGGCCCGCCCTGCACAGGTGACGTGCGCAGGACAGAGTTCAGAACTTTCAGCTGCGGCAGATTCACACCTGCGTTGCCCAGGAACAGCCGCGACCAGGCCCCGCCCGCCACGACTACAGCGGAGCAGGCAACCCGGCCGCGCTCGGTCATCACGCCACTGATGCGGCCGGCCGCGGTCTCGACGCTGCGAACTGCGCATTCGGTCATTACCTTGGCGCCTGCCGCCTGTGCGGCACGGGCAATGGCGTGCGTCGCCATCTGCGGTTCAGCCCGTCCGTCCATCGGCGTCAGCAGCCCGCTGCGGGTTTTGGACTGGTGGCCCGGCATCAGCTGCTCCAACTGCTGGCCGCGGACCATCCGGGCGCCCTGCCCCAAACCATCGAGATTGCGCAGCCAGCGTTCCAGCTGCGCCTCGCGCCTGGCGGTTTCCGCGGTATAGAGAATGCCGGAGCGGATGAATCCGGTCTCCCGTCCGGTGCGTTCCGCCAGCCCATCCCACAGCCGCAAAGCCTCGGTCATCAGCGGGATTTCCCGCGGGTCGCGGCAGGACATCCGCACCCATCCCCAGTTGCGCGAGCTTTGCTCCCCGGCGATCTGCCCCTTTTCGCACAGCAGCACCGAACAGCCGCGTTCGGCCAGCTCCAGCGCAGTTGCCGCGCCAATGATGCCACCGCCGGTCACCACGGCTTCAACGGCCTTGGGCAAGGCCAGATCGGATTGGAAATGGGGCAGTCTGGGTCCGGGCATAACTGCATCTATGCCCGTTGCGGAATCGGCGGTCCAGCGTCCAGGCGACGTATCCTGCGCCGCTTTCCGTCATTGTGATTTTTCCGCCGCATATCAGAGCGTTACCGCTGCGTCACCGGTCCCGGAAAGCAACTGCGCAAGCATGGAAATGCCTGCGGCTTCAATGAGTTAACGCCAGCTTTCAGGACGGGTCGCGCCAGCGGTTCACAATCGGGTAGCGGCGGTCCAGCCAGAACGCGTGCGGCGTCAGCCGGGCGCCGGGCGCGGACTGGAAGCGCTTGTATTCGCTGATATAAACCAGATGCTCGATCCGCTTGGCCACGTCCCGGCTGTATCCGGCCGCAACACAATCAGCGATTGAACCATCCCTATCGACGAGGATTTCCAGGATTGCGTCCAGCTCCGGGTAGTCCGGCAAGCTGTCGCTGTCCTTCTGATCCTCGCGCAGCTCAGCACTGGGCGGCTTGTCGATCACATTGGGGCGGATGACCTCCCCCGCCGGGCCCTTCATCCAGGGGCGGTGGTTGGCGTTGCGCCAGCGGCAGGTCTCAAACACACGGGTCTTGTAGAGATCCTTGATTGGGTTGTAGCCGCCGTTCATGTCGCCATAGATGGTGGCATAGCCCACCGCGACTTCGGATTTATTGCCGGTGGTCAGCAGCATTTCCCCGAACTTGTTGGACATCGCCATCAGCAAGAGCCCGCGCAGCCGGGACTGGATATTTTCTTCGGTGAGGCCCGGCTCCATACCTGCAAAAAGCGGCGCCAGTGTGTTGGTGATGGCGGCCCGGCCCTCGGAAATCGGCACATAGTCGTAGTGCACGCCCAGCGCCTTGGCGACGGCCTCGGCATCTTCCAGCGACTCCTCTGACGTGTATTCGGACGGGAGCATCACGCAACGGACGTTTTCCGCCCCCAGCGCATCCACCGCAATCGCCGCGACAATGGCCGAGTCAACACCGCCGGACAGCCCCAGCAGCACCTTCTTGAAGCCGGTCTTGCCCATGTAGTCGCGCAGGGACTCGACCATCACCCGGTAGTCCTGCTCCCACGCGTCCGGCAGATGCGCCTTTTCGCCCTCGACCGCGTGCCAGCCCTCGTCGGTGCGTTCCAGGCGGAGATGGGCATAGGCCTCGTCGAACACCGGCATCTGCAGCACCAGGGCGCCGCCGGGGTTCAGCACAAAGGAGCCGCCGTCGAACACCTGGTCATCCTGGCCGCCCACCATGTTGAGGTAGATCACCGGCAGATGGGTTTCGACCGCGCGCGCCACCATGTGGTTGAAGCGCACTTCCATCTTGTTGCGGAAATAGGGCGAACCGTTGGGGATCAGCAGGAACTCGGCACCGGTCTCGGCCAGGGTTTCGGCCACGTCCTCATGCCAGCCGTCTTCGCAGATGGGGGAGCCGATGCGGGTATTGCCGACAGCATAGGGACCGCCCAGCGGGCCTTCGTTGAAGATGCGGACCTCATCAAAGACGGTTTCGTTCGGCAGGTGGTGCTTGAGGCTGCGCGAGGCGATCTTGCCGCCCTTCAGGATCAGATAGGCGTTGTAAAGCCTGCCGCCTTCGATCCAGGGGCCGCCGACCGCCAGCGCCGGCCCGTCGGCGCAGTCGGCGGCCAGTTTTTCGACCTCTGCGATGGCCGCCGAGTGAAACGCCGGTTTCATCACCAGGTCCTGGGTATTGTAGCCAGTGATGAACATTTCCGGCAGCGCCACCAGATCGGCGCCGGCCTTGCGGCCCTCCTCCCAGGCGGCCCTGGCCTTGGCGGCATTGCCCGCCAGGTCGCCCACCGTGGGGTTCAGCTGCGCCAGTGTCACGCGGAAACGGTCTGCCATGCTGCTTTGGCCCTTTGCAAAACTCACTGAGAGCCATTTACCAGATTGAACGCCAAGTAAAAGAGCAAGGCGCGGAAGGCGGGTAAAAGACATTGCGGCCCCGCCTGCGGTAGCTTAGTTTCCCGGCGAGCAACCCAATATGGCAGCAGCACCGTAATTTCTGGGCAGGCAGAGGTTTCAATGACCCGTTTCGGCACCGCATTCGCGCTTTCCACACTTCTGGCACTGGCCGCACCGGCGCTGGCCCAGGAGGGTGACGTCATTACCACTCAGGACGAAATCGGCGGGGTCTACGAGGGCACCTTCCGGAACGGGCTGCAACATGGCACCGGCACCTACAAACTGCCCAACGGATATGAGTACACCGGCGACTGGGTTGATGGCGAGGTCCGTGGCCATGGCATCGCGCGGTTCCCCGACGGCTCGGTCTATGAGGGCGAATTTGCGCAAGGCAAGCCGCATGGGCTGGGTAAACTCACCCGCGCCGACGGCAGCACCTATGAGGGCGGCTGGCAGAAAGGGCAAATTCACGGCGACGGCACCTCGGTCTATGCCAGCGGCGTGCGTTATCAAGGCAGTTTTGCTGAAGGCGAACGCCACGGCAAAGGTGTGATGTCCTCGCCTGACGGATATATTTATGACGGTGATTGGGTTGCGGGACGCCAGCAGGGACAAGCCAAGATCACCTATGCCGAGGGCACTGTCTATGAAGGCGCCGTGGCTGATGGCCAATTGCAGGGTCAAGGCAAGCTGGAGACCTCGGACGGGCTGGTCTACGAGGGCGAATGGGCCGCCAGCCAGATGCACGGCACCGGCAAACTGATGCAGCCCAATGGTGACATCTATGAGGGTGAGCTGCAAAAAGGCCGCCGTCATGGCACCGGCACGCAGAGATATGCCAACGGCGACACTTATACCGGCGGCTTCCAGAACGATCAGCGCCACGGCACCGGCACTTTCACCGAAAAGGACGGCTACAGCTATACCGGTGAATGGGTAAAGGGGCAGATCGAAGGCAAAGGCAAGGCGGTCTATCCTGACGGGTCAGTCTATGAAGGGGATTTCCGCGATGATCTGGCCGAGGGTCAGGGAAAGATTACCTATCCCGACGGCTCCACCTATCAAGGCGCCTGGGTGGCCGGCGTGATTGAAGGCACCGGCACTGCCACCTACCCCAATGGCATCACCTACACCGGTGAATTCCAGAATGCCAAAAACCATGGCCAAGGGGTTATGACCTATGCCGACGGCTATCGGTATGAGGGCGGCTGGCAGGACGGGCAGCGCCACGGCGAGGCCAAGGTGACCTATGCCGATGGCTCGGTCTATACCGGTGCGTTTGCGGACAGCCAGCGGCACGGTCAGGGCAAGATCGTCATGCCCGACGGCTTCTCTTACGAAGGAGAATGGCGCGAAGGCAAGATTTTCGGTGACGGCGTGGCGACTTATGCCAATGGCGACATTTACGAGGGCAGCTTTGTCAACGGCAAGCGCCAGGGGCCGGGCACGATGAAATATGCCAGCGGCCAGCAGGCGGAAGGCACCTGGGAAAACGGTGCATTGGTCAGCAAAAACGGCGGGTAAGGCGGAAATGGATCGGGGCGCTGTGCAGCGCCCCTCCTTTTTTCCGGTCAGCCGATGCGGATGCGGCTGAGATGATCCGGCATCGCCACGCCTTCCAGATTGGCGGGATCGGGCTGCGGCGGCTTCAGTTCCATTGCCATCGGCACCACGCCCGCCCAGATCGGCAGCGCATAATCTTCCCCGTCATCCTTGGGCGGGCCGCTGCGGATCTTGGCGGCGCCTTCCTCAATCGGCATCCGCAGCAGGGCCGTTGCCTTCAGCTCCTGACGGGTCATGGGGCGCAGCGCGTCCCAGCGGCCAGGGAAGATGTGGTCCACCATGGACTTCAGGCTGGCAGCCTTGGCGTCTTCATCCGTCACCTTCTCAGCCGTTCCGAACAGCATTGCGGAACGGAAATTGACCGAATGATGAAAGGCTGACCGCGCCAGCACATAGCCATCCATGCAGGTGACGTTCAGGCAGACCTCCGCCCCTTCCATCGCCCGGACCGCGCGGCTGGCTGCGGAGCCGTGCCAATAGACGTGATCGCCCTCGCGCCATTGCAGAGTCGGCAGCACGGATGTGGCCCCATCGAGCTGATAACCGATATGGGCAAGCGGCATGGCGTCGAGCACCTGATAGACAGCGCCGCGGTCATAAAGGCCGCGCTCGTGCGCGCGCCGCAGGCGGCTGCGTTCGGATTTCAGGGCGTTTTCCGGTTCGGACTGGCTCATAGGCTGACCTCTTGTTCCTGATTGTCTTTCCAGGACAGCTATGCGCAAACTGGACTACAATTAACGTCCAGTTTCAGACAAAAAGAACAGTCCACTATGATTGACCTCTCCGGCATGGTGTCAGCGAACAACGCTGAGCCGCTATACCTGCAAATCGTCACGGCGCTGCGCCGCCGGATCAGCGATGGCAGCCTGGGTATCGGCACCCGCCTGCCCTCGTCCCGGGCGCTGGCGCAGGATCTGGGTGTGGCACGGTCCACTGTGGTGACGGCCTATGACCAATTGGTGGCCGAGGGGTTCGCCGGAACCCGGCGCGGCGCGGGGATCTTTGTCTGCGATGTGGCGCCGATCCGCCCGCCGGCGGCTTCATCCCGGCCTCTGCCCGCCGTGACAGCGCCAGCCCCGGGAATGCTACTGCCCGGCGCACCGGACCCGGAGGTGTTTCCGGCCCGCCCCTGGGCGCGCTGTGTTTCACGTGTGGCAAGGATGGATCCGCTGAGCCTCAGCCATCAGGCAGATGCCTTTGGCGATCCCGAACTGCGCCGCGAGATCGCTGCATACGCGGCCCGCTGGCGGGGGATCGAATGCAGCGCCGGGCAGGTTTTGGTCACCAGCGGCGCCCGCGAAGCGCTGGAGCTGACGATGGATTTCCTGGTTGGCGGCGAGGACATCGCACTGGAGGCGCCCGGGTTCACCCCGACCCAGCGGTTTGCCCTGGCGCGCAGGTGGGACGTGCGCTGGCTGCGCGCGGGCGCGCGCGGGGCGGAGATTCCAAGGCAGATGGCCAAGGTCACGCTGCTGACCCCGTCGCATCAGTTCCCCCTTGGCGGCACCCTGCCTGTTCCGCAACGGCAAGCCTTTTTGCAAGCGGCCAAGGACCGGGGCGGCTGGATCATCGAAGATGATTTCGACAGCGAGTTCCGCTATGCCGGGCAGCCGGTCCCTGCCATGGCCGCGCTCGACCGGGAGGGCCGCTGCATCTATGTGGGCACGTTCTCCAAGACATTTTCCCACGCATTGCGGCTGGGATATGCGATCCTGCCGCCCGCGCTGGTGCCGCCGTTCCGCACCCTGTTCATCCACCCAAGTGCAGGCGCGGCCATCACCGCGCAGCGGCCTTTGGCGGATTTCATGGCCTCAGGACAATATGACCGCCACATCCGCCGCGCACGCAGGCTGTATGCGGAACGCTATGCTGCGGCCGCAGATGCCTTGGAGGCATGGCCGGATTGGCTGGGAGTTTTCCAGCGCCACAATGCCGGGATGCAGATTGCCTTTCATCTGGCCGGCGAACGCGGTGACACCCGGATCTGCCGCCGCGCGGGTGACGCCGGGTATGCCGTCAGGCCCCTGTCCCCGCATGATCCGGCCAAGCAGTCCCAAGGGCTGCTTATCGGATTTTGCCAAGCCCCCCCGGATGCGCTGCCCGGCCAGATCGCCGGGCTGCGGCGGATCGTGGAGCAAAGCTGAAATTCTCTGCCTATGGGCTTTTCATTTGCAATTGCCTCTGTATAAATCCTTTGCATGACCATTTGCGCAGATATCCCCCTTGCCGCCGCCGCGTCCCGCGGTGCCGCTCTGCGCGCCCTACTGATCCTAGCCCGCCTCTGAGCGGGCCCTTCCGGCGCGCCCGCTCAGAGGATTGCCGCACGCGCGCCATCGAAGGCTTATGATGCCCCAAAGGGCCTAGGACAGAGACAAGAGATACCAGCATGACCAACACTTCCCCGATTACCGGCCCGAACTCCGGCGACAAATCCCGTGTCGTGATTTTCGACACCACCCTGCGCGACGGCGAACAAAGCCCCGGCGCCACCATGACCCATGACGAGAAGCTGGAGATTGCCGGGCTTCTGGATGATATGGGAGTGGACATCATCGAGGCCGGCTTCCCGATTGCCTCGGAAGGCGACTTCCGCGCGGTGTCCGAAATTGCCGAACGCTCGAAAAATTCCGTGATCTGCGGCCTGGCCCGCGCCAGCTTCAAGGATATTGACCGCTGCGCCGAAGCCGTGCGCAAGGCCGCGCAGCCGCGCATCCATACCTTCATCGGCACCTCGGCGCTGCATCGCGCCATCCCGAACCTGACCATGGACGAGATGGCCGACAAGATCCACGAAACGGTCACCCATGCCCGCAATCTGGTGGACAACGTGCAGTGGTCGCCGATGGATGCGACCCGGACCGAATGGGATTATCTGTGCCGGGTGATTGAGATCGCCATCAAGGCCGGCGCCACCACCATCAATATCCCCGACACCGTGGGTTACACCGCGCCGATGGAAAGCGCCGACCTGATCAAGCGCCTGATCGAGACCGTGCCGGGCGCGGACGAGGTAGTCTTTGCCACCCATTGCCACAATGACCTTGGCATGGCGACCGCCAACGCGCTGGCGGCAGTTGCCGGCGGTGCGCGGCAGATCGAATGCACCATCAACGGCCTTGGCGAACGCGCCGGCAACACCGCACTGGAAGAGGTGGTGATGGCGCTGAAGACGCGCAATGACATCATGCCCTGGCACACTGGTATCGACACCACCAAGATCATGCATATCTCGCGCCGCGTTTCGACCGTGTCCGGCTTTGTGGTGCAGCCGAACAAGGCCATTGTCGGTAAAAACGCCTTTGCCCACGAAAGCGGTATCCACCAGGACGGGATGCTGAAGAACCGCGAAAACTTTGAAATCATGCGGCCCGAGGACGTGGGCCTCTCCGGCACCTCCCTGCCGCTTGGCAAACATTCCGGCCGCGCCGCGCTGCGCGACAAGCTGGAGCACCTTGGATATGAAGTCGGTGACAACCAGCTGAAGGATGTTTTTGTCCGTTTCAAAGAACTGGCCGACCGCAAGAAAGAGGTATTTGACGACGACCTCATTGCGCTGATGCGCACCGGTGCGGACGCCGAGAACGACTACCTGAAAGTGGTTTCGATGAAAGTGGTCTGCGGCACCGGCGGCCCGGCGGAAGCCACCCTTGAGATGGAGATAGACGGCAAGGACGTGACCGAGACCGCCGAGGGCGACGGTCCGGTTGATGCGACCTTCAAGGCGATCCGCATGATCTATCCGAACACCGCCCGGCTGCAGCTGTACCAGGTGCACGCGGTGACCGAAGGCACCGACGCGCAGGCGACGGTCTCGGTGCGGCTGGAGGAAGACGGCATCATCGCCACCGGCGAAAGCGCCAACACCGATACGGTGGTGGCTTCGGCCAAGGCCTATGTGAACGCGCTGAACCGCCTGATCGTGCGCCGCGGCCGGGTTGGCGAAGGCGCCGATACACGCGAGATTTCCTATAAAGACCTGGCGTGATCCGCAGCCGGTCAGACACAACAGACAAAGGGCGCCCTCTGCGGCGCCCTTTGTTGTTCAAAGCGATACCTCTTGCCGGGCTTTGGCAAGGCGCGGCCAGCAGCTGACTGGCGTTCAGACCGCATGGGCTGCTTCAAAATGCCGGAAGCCATTCTCATAGGCCGGGATTATCTCCAAGGTTTCAAAATACCCTTCCGCGATCAGCGGAGAATCCCGCAGCTGCTCCATCGCGAAGTAATAGGCCGTGGCATCATCCGCCTCGATCATGGCCACGTCGCTGATCCGGCCGTGAAAGGCCTCGGCATCAAAATGGCGCAGGGTCAGCCCGTCACGGGTGAAGGGTTCCAGA
Organism: Leisingera sp.; assembly: GCF_034669605.1. Classification (GTDB taxonomy): domain Bacteria; phylum Pseudomonadota; class Alphaproteobacteria; order Rhodobacterales; family Rhodobacteraceae; genus Leisingera. The sequence goes on along the minus strand of NZ_JAXMOX010000041.1, from coordinate 8,881 downwards.
GCCGCGTCGGCGATACGGCCGCGTTCGGCGCGGTCGAGGCGCAGCCAGGAGGGCGCCGCACGCAGCAGCAGAAATACAGTGAGTTTCATGGGGTCGGCCTGTGCTGTGTTGTCTGAGCCCCAAGAATGTGAATGATTGCTCGCATACGCAACTCGCATTCCCGCAAGGAGCCGCCCACCCATGCACGCGCCCAGAAAACAAGCCGCTCAGCCCCGGTCCCGCGCCACTCAGGCGGCAATCGTGGAGGCGGCTGCTCGCATTCTGGAAACCAGCGGCAGCGCCGGGCTGACCACCAATGCAATCGCCGCCCGTGCCGGGGTCAGTATCGGTTCGCTCTATCAGTACTTCCCCAATAAGGAGGCGGTGCTGGCGGCGCTGCTGCGGACCAAGCGGGCAGAGCTGCTGTCCTGGATGCGTGCAGCTGTATCCGCAAACCAGGAGGCCCCGCCTGAAAAGGCCCTGCAGGCGCTGCTGGATGCCGGGATGCGGCACCAGGTTGAGCGGCCGCGCCTGGCTCTTGAAGCTGAATATGCCGGGCAGCAGCTGCACTTGGCGGAGGAAACCGCGGCGCTGGCAGATGAGATGGCGCAGCTTATTCTGGAGACTGTGCGGCGCCTGCAGCCCGCCGCTGGTCTGCAAGAGGCCCGCGACGTGGTCGCCATTGCCAAAGGCATCATCAACGCAGCTGCCCTCAGCAGCGAGGCCGGCGGGCCGGGCTTGGCCGCCCGGGTGAGGCGGGCGGTGCGCGGTTACTTGCGGGAAATCCCTTCGAACAGCGCCGACAGCCGGGCGGCCTCGTCTTCGATGCCATAGGGGGCGTTGACCACAAACATGCCGCTGCCAATCATCCGGTGCCCGTCACGGACCGGCGGAAAGGAGACCTCGTGGCGCAACGCGCCAGGCAGGCCCTGCGCCTCCAGCGCCGTCAGCATCTGTGTATGGGCGCCGTCCTTGAGGATCGGATACCACAAAGCGATGATTCCCACATTCCACTTCTTGTGCAGCTGGCCGATGATGCCGGGAATACGGGCATAGTCGGTTTTAATTTCGTAACTGGGATCAATCAGAATAAGGCCGCGGCGGGGGGTTGGCGGCGCCAGTGACATGGCCAGCTCAAACCCGTCCTGCTGATGCACCTTGGCCTTCCAGGGTCTCAGTGCGGCGCGCAGGGCTGCGTTTTCCTGCGGGTGCAGCTCGGCAAAATGCAGCGCGTCGCCCGGACGCAGCAAAGAGGCGGCGACCAGCGGCGAGCCTGGATAGGCCGCGCCGCCATGCTGATTGCGGGTTTCCGTCAGGGCGTGGTGCAGCGGGTGATCCGCTGCCAGGCCATGGTCCGCCAGAACCCGTGTGATGCCCTGTTCCGCTTCGCCGGTCTTGACCGCCTCTGCTGCGTCCAGCTGATAGAGCCCCCGGCCGGCATGAGTCTCGATATAGCTGAGCGGTTTGTCCTTGCGGGTGAGGTAGGCCAGCGTCCAGGCAAGCAGCGCGTGCTTCTGAACGTCAGCCAGGTTCCCGGCGTGGTATATGTGCTGATAGGAGAGCATAGGCCCCCTCTAGCGGCAATTCCCGCAGGGCGGAAGGGGCTGCGGCCGCAGGATAAACGGAATCTCAACCTCGGCACGGCAGACTGCAGCCAGTCGAGATACCGCAGAATGCAGGTTCCTATGCCCCTCAGAACGAGCGCCGTTGCCCTCTTCCTTACATTTCTGGCTATGCTGCTGTGCGCAGCGGCAGCGGTCAGCGCGCAAGGCTATTCGCTGGTCGGCAACCAGTTCTTCCTGCACAAAGCCTCTGCTCCGCAACCGGGGTCCGCGGCGGGCCCGGCACCGCAGGCAATCGCCAGCCTGCTGCCCGATACCCTGCCCGGCGCAAACACCGGCCGGGGTGCGGTGTCGCTTGACCCCGGCGCCGCCAGCCTGTTCCGCGGCCGCAGCAGCGGCAGCCTGTTTGCTCCGGCCCTCAGAACGCCGCCAAGCGTAAGCCAACTGCTGTCTCTGATCGCCAGCGCAGAAGCAGGCAAGGCGAATTATGATGCCGTGCAGCTTGGCGCCAAACGAAAGCCGCCGAAGAAACCTACCCAGATGACTGTTGCCGAGATCAACGCCTGGATCAATGCAACACCAGGACAGCCCCATGCCATCGGGCGCTACCAGCTGATCCCCGCAACATTCCGGCGGCTGGTCAAGCATCAGGGCGTGAAGCCGCAGGCGCGGTTCTCGCCCGAGTTGCAGGACCGCCTGGCGCATCAGCTGATCGAAGAAGCCGGTTACAGCGCATTCCTGAAGGCAGAAATGCCGCGCAAGACCTTCATGCTGAACCTGGCCAAGATCTGGGCCGGGCTGCCGACGTCCAACGGAAAGTCGTATTATGAGGGCTATGCCGGCAACAGCGCCAGCCTGACCTGGTCGCATTTTGATACTGAAATGAAGCGGATTTTCTCCAGCTGACCTGGACCCGCTGCTGCCGGCCCAGGCAAGGCCCTGCGCCAGTCCCGGCCTTGCCGCCTTGACAAAGCCGGTATTGACACCCTGGACTTGGCGGAAAGGCGCTGTTTCACCATAATACGCCCTTTCGCGGCCCTGCACTGCCGCTTATAAGGTTGGTGCAGGCGGCTCCTCCGGGAGTCGTCCAAGGTATTATGGCAGCACTCACAGGATCCCTTCTATATGGCGTTTTTTGGAAACTTGGGCGGTCTGTTCACTTCGGACATGGCCATCGATCTCGGCACTGCCAATACGCTGGTTTATGTAAAGGGCCGCGGCGTGATCCTGTCCGAGCCTTCAGTGGTGGCCTACCACGTCAAGGATGGCGTCAAAAAGGTGCTGGCGGTGGGCGAAGACGCCAAGCTGATGCTGGGCCGCACCCCCGGCTCGATCGAGGCGATCCGGCCGATGCGCGAAGGTGTGATTGCCGACTTCGACACCGCCGAGGAAATGATCAAGCATTTCATCCGCAAGGTGCATAAGCGCTCGACCTTTTCGAAGCCCAAGATCATTGTCTGCGTGCCGCATGGCGCCACCCCTGTTGAAAAGCGTGCGATCCGCCAGTCTGTGCTGTCCGCAGGCGCCCGCCGCGCCGGGTTGATTGCCGAGCCGATTGCTGCGGCCATCGGTGCCGGCATGCCGATCACCGACCCGACCGGCAACATGGTTGTCGACATCGGCGGCGGCACCACCGAAGTGGCGGTGCTGTCACTGGGCGATATCGTTTATGCCCGTTCGGTCCGCGTTGGCGGCGACCGTATGGATGAGGCGATCATTTCCTACCTGCGGCGCCAGCAGAACCTGCTGGTGGGCGAGGCCACGGCGGAACGCATCAAGACCTCCATTGGCACCGCCCGGATGCCGGACGACGGCCGTGGCCAGTCCATGCAGATCCGCGGCCGCGACCTGCTGAATGGCGTGCCGAAGGAAATCGAAATCTCTCAGGCGCAGGTGGCCGAAGCCCTGGCCGAGCCTGTCCAGCAAATCTGCGAAGCAGTGATGACCGCGCTGGAGACCACGCCGCCGGATCTGGCCGCCGACATCGTCGACCGCGGCGTGATGCTGACCGGCGGCGGCGCGCTGCTGGGGGATCTGGATCTGGCCCTGCGCGAACAGACCGGACTGGCCGTGTCGATTGCGGATGAAAGCCTCAACTGCGTGGCACTGGGCACCGGCAAGGCGCTGGAATACGAAAAGCAGCTGGCCCACGCCATCGACTACGACAGCTAACAGCCCCTGCCCGCCAAAACGGCACCGGCTGACTGCGGGCCGAAGGGGCGGCTGGAAGGAGAGACGTGGCAAAAGGCAGGTCACAGCGCGACGATTATACAACCCCGCTGCGGCGTCTGCTGACAGCGGTGCTGTGCCTGTGCCTGGCTGCAGTTTTTATTGTCTGGCGGATCGACAGCCCGCGGGTGGAGCGTTTCCGCGCCCAGGTGGCGGACCAGGTGGTCCCCAGCATGGATTGGGCCATGGTGCCAGTCACCGCCGCCATTAACCTGGTGCGCGATTTCCAAAGCTATCAGCGGCTTGCCGAGCAGAACCGCGAGCTGCGCAGCGAGCTGCGCCAGATGCGGGCCTGGAAAGAGGCGGCGCTGCAGCTGGAGCAGGAAAATGCCCGGCTGCTGGACTTCAACAATGTGCGGCTGGACCCGCAGCTGACCTATATCACCGGGGTTGTGATGGCCGACAGCGGTTCGCCCTTCCGGCAGTCGGTGCTGCTGAATGTTGGCAGCCGCGACGGGGTGCATGACGGCTGGGCCGCGATGGACGGGATCGGGCTGGTGGGCCGGATTTCCGGCACTGGGCGCGACACAGCGCGTGTTATTCTGCTGACCGACGCTGCCAGCGCTGTCCCAGCCGCCATTCAGCCCTCCGGCCAGACCGCGCTGGTCACCGGCGACAACAGCGCCGCGCCAGTCCTGAGTTTTCTGGAAAACCCCGATCTCGTTCGGCCCGGCGACCGGGTGATCTCCTCCGGCGACGGCGCGGTGTTTCCCGCAGGCCTGCTGATCGGCCAGGTGGCCAAAGACCGCTCGGGCCGGATGCGGGTGCGGCTGTCCGCCGATTACAGCCGGCTGGAGTTTCTGCGGGTGCTGCGCCACCACGGAACCGAGGTGATCCAGGATCCCGGCGGGCTGGTCGGTGCAGCTCCGGGTGATCCGGTTCCGCAGCCGCGGCCTGAAGGACTGGGAGACGGCAGCGCTGAAGGCACGGCTGAGGCGGGCAATGGCTAATACTTCGGCTGCCCGGATCTGGACCATGCGCCTGACCTTTCCGGCGCTGGCGCTGCTGATCATGTTTTTTCACCTGCTGCCGCTGAACACCGAGCCGCGGTTTTGGGCGCCGCCGGATTTCCTGCTGCTGCTGGCCATGACCTGGTCGCTGCGGCGGCCCGACTTTGTGCCCGCGCTGTCGATTGCCCTGGTCATGCTGCTTTCGGATTTTCTGTTCCAGCGCCCGCCCGGATTGCTGGCGCTGCTGGCGGTGCTGGCCTGCGAATACCTGAAAGGGCGCGCGGCCCCGCAACGTGAAAGCACATTTGCCAGCGAGTGGCTGGCGGCTGGCGTTATCCTGACCGGGGTTTTTACATTGAACCGGCTGGTTCTTGTGGTGTTTGGCGTGGAACAGGCGCCGCTTAGCCTGACCGTGATCCAGATTGTGATGACCATCCTCGCCTATCCGCTGGCAGTTTGGTGCAGCCAGACTATTCTGGGCGTCCGTAAACTCTCCCCGTCCGAAGCCGAAACCCTGATGAGCCGCCGATGAAACGCAACTCCAAGGATCTGGACGTCTCGCACGGCAAGATGACCCGGCGCGCGCTGCTGCTTGGCGGGCTGCAGCTGGCCTTTGCAGGCGGGCTGGCGGCAAGAATGCGTTTTCTGCAAGTGGATCAAGCGGATGAGTTCCGCCTGCTGGCTGAGGAAAACCGGATCAACATCCGCCTGCTGCCGCCTGCCCGCGGGCAGATCTTCGACCGCAACGGGCTGATCATCGCGCAGAACTCCCCCTCCTACCGGATTACCGTGGTGCCCGAGGATGCCGGCGACGTGGAAGCGGTGATTGACAAGCTGTCGAGCCTGCTGCCGCTGGATCCCGAAGACCTGGAGCGCGCCCGCACCGAGATGCGCCGGTCGCCGCCGTTCCTGCCGATCACCCTGGCCGACCGGATCGGCTGGGAGGATATCTCCAAGGTGGCAGTGAACGCCCCGGCCCTGCCAGGTGTAACGCCGGAGGTCGGCCTGACCCGGGTCTATCCGCAGCTTGGCGATTTTGCCCATGTGGTGGGCTACGTCGGGCCGGTCTCGGATTATGACCTGAGCAAAATGGAAGACCCCGAGCCGGTGCTTCTGATCCCGCGCTTCCAGATCGGCAAGGTGGGATTCGAGGCCAAGCGCGAGGACGTGCTGCGCGGCAAGGCCGGTGCCAAACGGGTGGAAGTGAACGCCACCGGCCGGGTGATGCGTGAACTGGACCGGCGCGAGGGCATATCCGGTGCAGACATGCAGCTGACCACTGACGCGGAGCTGCAAAACTACGTACAGGCCCGGCTGGGCCGGGAAAGCGCGGCAGCGGTGGTGATCGATTGCGAAGACGGCGATATCCGCGCGATCTGCTCTTCCCCCAGTTTCGACCCCAATCTGTTCGTGCGCGGCATTTCGGTGGCCGATTACCGGATGCTGACCGAAGACGAATACCGCCCGCTCTCCAACAAGACCGTGCAGGGCACCTACCCGCCTGGCTCTACCTTCAAGATGATCACCGCGCTGGCGGCGCTGGAACAGGGTGTGATCGGACCGGAGGAAACCGTCTGGTGCCCCGGCCATCTGAAAGTTGCCGGCCGCCGCTTCCATTGCTGGAAACGGGCAGGCCACGGGCATGTGGACCTCAATACTTCACTGAAACGGTCCTGCGATGTTTATTACTATGACGTGGCAATCAAGACCGGGATCGACAACATCTCTGCCATGGCCAACAAATTCGGGCTGGGCATCAGGCACGACCTGCCGATGTCGGCTGTGGCACAGGGGATCACGCCGACCAAGGAATGGAAAGCCCGCTCTTACGGCAAGGACTGGCTGATCGGCGACACCGCGAACTCCTCGATCGGCCAGGGCTTTACGCTCGCCTCGCCGTTGCAGCTGGCGGTGATGACCGCACGGATCGCCACCGGGCGCAGCGTGACGCCGCGGCTGCTGAAGTCGCTTGACGGGGTGGAACTGCCCAGCGGCGCGGGCGCCCCCCTGGATGTCAGCGAAAACAACCTGCGCATGGTGCGGCGCGGCATGTATTCGGTCAGCAACGACCGCCGGGGCACCGGCTACCGCTCCCGCATCATCGCTGACAACATACGGATGGCCGGCAAGAGCGGCACCAGCCAGGTGCGTAACATCACCGCCGCCGAACGGGCCGCAGGGGTGATCCGCAACGAGGATCTGCCCTGGGACCGGCGCGACCATGCTCTATTTGTCTGTTTTGCCCCCTATGATAACCCGAAATATGCTGTGGCCGTGGTGGTCGAGCATGGCGGCGGCGGCTCCAAAGTGGCGGCGCCGATTGCCCGCGACGTGCTGCTGCAAGCGCTCTACGACGGCACACCGCCGCTGGAAGCCTACCCCAAAGGTGACCGCAGCCGCATCAAGGCACAGCAGGAGCGGCTGGAACGCGAGCGTGTCAAGCGCCCCCTGGGCAGCCGGAGCAGCAAGGCATGAGCTATCTTGAATATAACGCCAAATCGACACCCTCCGGCCTGGGTAAGATCCTGTATCTGAATTGGGGGCTGACGCTGCTGCTGATCACGGTGTCCAGCGTCGGCTTTCTGATGCTTTATTCGGTGGCGGGCGGCTCCTTCAGCCCCTGGGTGGAACCGCAGGTCAAACGTTTTGCCCTCGGTCTCGGCGTCATGTTTGTGGTGGCGATGATCCCGATCTGGTTCTGGCGCAACGTGTCGGTGCTGGCCTATCTGGGGTCGCTGGCACTGCTGGTCGCGGTGGAACTGTTCGGCACCGTCGGCATGGGTGCACAGCGCTGGATCGATATCGGCTTCATGCGGCTGCAGCCGTCCGAGGTGACCAAGATCGCCTTGGTGATGCTGCTGGCGGCCTACTACGATTGGCTGCCGCCTGATAAAACCTCGCGCCCCTTGTGGGTGCTGCTGCCGGTGGTTCTGATCCTGCTTCCGACGGCACTGGTGCTGAAGCAGCCAGACCTCGGCACCTCGATCCTCTTGTTGGCGGCAGGCGGCGGGGTGATGTTCCTGGCCGGTGTCCATTGGGCCTATTTCGCCGCCGTGATTGCTGCAGGCGCCGGGCTGGTCAGCGCAGTCTTCCAAAGCCGCGGCACCGAATGGCAGCTTCTGAAAGACTATCAGTTCCGCCGAATCGACACATTTATGGACCCCTCGCAGGACCCGCTGGGTGCAGGCTACCACATCACCCAATCCAAGATCGCGCTTGGCTCCGGCGGCTGGTCCGGGCGCGGTTTCATGCAGGGTACGCAGTCGCGGCTGAACTTTCTGCCCGAGAAGCACACCGACTTCATCTTTACCACCCTGGCAGAGGAGTTCGGTTTTATCGGCGGTGTGACCCTATTGTCCATTTACATGCTGATCATCCTGTTCTGCATCGCTTCGGCGATTGCCGCCAAGGACCGGTTCTCGTCGCTGGTGATCATGGGCATCGCCATCACTTTCTTTCTGTTTTTTGCCGTTAACATGTCGATGGTGATGGGGCTGGCACCAGTGGTCGGCGTGCCGCTGCCGATGGTCTCTTACGGCGGCTCGGCGATGCTGGTGCTGCTTGGGGCTTTCGGCATTGTGCAAAGCGCCCACATCCACCGGCCGCGGCAATCCTCTCGCTAGATATTGACGGAGTTCCTATGACTGCAAATGTTCTGTACGCCGGCCGCGAGGACGCTTGGCCTGCCTATGAAGCGCTGTTGAAGGCAGAACTTTCCCGGTTGGGTACCAATGCCGATCTGCGCACCGAATTTGCACCGGAAGACGTGGATTATATCGTTTTTGCTCCCAGCGGACCGGTCAGCGACTTTGCCCCATTTACCCGGTTGAAAGCGGTGCTGAGCCTGTGGGCGGGCGTTGAAAAGATCGTGCCCGTTGTGCCTGCAGGCGTGCCGCTCACGCGGATGGTGGATAGCGGCCTGGCGCAGGGGATGACCGAATGGGTGGTTGGGCACACGCTGCGCTATCACTTGGGGATGGATGCCCATATCCGCGGCCAGAACGGCATTTGGGAGCCTCAGGCGCCGCCGCTGGCAAAGGAACGCCGGGTGACGGTGCTTGGCCTGGGCGCCCTCGGCGTCGCGTGTGCCCAAGCGCTGGCCGCCCTGGGATTTCAGGTGTCCGGCTGGAGCCGGTCGCAAAAGGAGGTCGAAGCCATCAC
>NZ_JAXMOX010000040.1:0-26804 GCF_034669605.1 Leisingera sp. | reverse complement strand
TGCTGGGCATCCTGTCCGGCCTGCATCCGGTCCGCCTGCAGCGCGGCGACCTCAGCAGCAGCGATTTTGCGGCGGGGCTATTCTATGCGCTCCTGGCAGCGGCCGGCGCGGTTGCGATTGCCGCGGCGCTGCGCAGCGGGTTGAAAGAGCGGGTCCTGCACGAGGCGGTAACCTCAACCACCACGATGACGGCGATGATCTTTGCCACCATCCTGGCCGCGGGCATGTTCTCGCTGGTGTTCATCGGCCTTGGCGGCGAGGAGCGGGTCGCCCATATTCTCGGCAACATGCCGGGCGGCCCGACCGGCGCCCTGATCTTTTGCATGCTGTTCATTTTCGTGCTGGGCTTTTTCCTCGATTTCGTCGAGATCTCGGTCATCGTGCTGCCGCTGGTGACGCCGGCCCTGATCCTGATGGGGCATGACCCGGTCTGGCTGGGCATCCTGATCGCGATCAACTTGCAAACCTCGTTCCTGACGCCGCCATTCGGTTTCTCGCTGTTCTACCTGCGCGGTGCCGCCCCCAAGGAGGTCACCACCCGCCACATTTACAAGGGTGTCGTGCCATTTATCGGCCTGCAGGCGCTGGGGGTGCTGCTGGTCTGGCTGATCCCCGGCCTGGCGACCTGGCTGCCGTCTGCAATTTTCTGACACCAGGCGCCTTTTCCGCGCCACCCATCCCGGCCAGCGGCATCCGGGGGTTGGGCGTGCCTGGGAAACGGTGCCTGCGCTAGGTGTTTTCCAAACCTAGGAACGCTGGGCTTTGCCGCAAATACGCACCGGCAATATGCTGAAATTCCAGAGTGGTATAAGGACGCCGCCACAGCCATTCGCGGTTCGCCACGGCCCGCAAATCCGGGTCCGGCGGTGTTTCGTCTGTGAAGGCCAGAAAATGCAGGTCGAACCCGAATTCCGCAACATCTTGCACCGACACCAGCTTCATATCCGCATGTGCCAGAATTTCGGCGGCGATGTCCCCGGTGCGCAAGGTGATCTGGCCGATATGCGCCCCGCCGCCCAGCGGCAGCGCTGTATCGCCTGCCCTGTCAGGCCGGCTGTCGGCAAAATCATGCTGCAGCAGCTCAATCGCATATCCTTCGGGATCATGCAGATACGCCATATACCCGATATCGCGGAACTGATGCGGGGCGAGGACCTCAACTCCTTTACGCCGCAGCTGTTCGCAGGCGGTGTCCAGATCGGGCAGACAGATCCCGATCTTCCAATACCGCTCATCCCGCTTGTGCGGAACCTGGACACCGCCGGGCAGCAGGATCAGATCTGCATCCTGACCTGCATAACCTGCACGCCAGGCCTCGCCTTCAGCCTGAACCTCCATGCCGAACACATCCGCGTAGAACCCAGCGAGCCGCTCAGGGTTCTGCACCCGCAGCCGCAAGCCGGACAGCCGTTTCACCGGCACATCCTCAATATCCCGGCCGCAATCTCCGGTCGGGCCTCCAAGGAATGCGCCAGCAGATCCTGCGCCGTATCCATCAGCGCGTCTGGTTCCACGATCCGGTCGACCAGGCCATAGTTGCAGGCTTCCTGGGCAGAGATTTTCTGCCCGGCCGCCAGGATCATCTTGGTGCGGGCAGGTCCGATCAGCGCCGCCATGCGCCCGGCATCCGAGGGCTGCGGCAAGTAGCCAAGCTTCATCACCGGGTAGAAAAATTTGGCCGAGGCCACTGCAATGCGAATATCGCAAGCCAGTACCATGCCATTGGCACCGCCAGCCAAAGTGCCATTCAGCGCCGCAACTTTCAGACAGGGAATTGAAGCCATCACATTCGACAACCGCTCCCACACCGGCGAGGTCGCCAGGCCCGCCCGCGCCTCGTCCAGGTCAGCACCCGCGCTGAACACCTTGCCGGTTCCGGTCAGGATCAATCCGCGGGCCTGCTGCGCGCGTTCGGCGATTTCAGCCAGTTCGGTCAGCATCGCTTCGGTCAGCGAATTCGCCTTGTCAGGGCGGTTGATGGTGATGGTCCACAGGCCGTTCTGCGCAATCTCCAGATCAATCATGCCAGGCCAACCCGCTGGCGGATGCTGTCCTCGCGCAGGGAAACTTCCAAGCCGATGCAATCGTCCGCATCATCCGTGCACATCCACATCAGCGTCCGCGCGGGCCATTCGGCAGGGATATGGTCTTCCCATTCCAGCTCACTCACCGGGTTGATGCCGCTGGTCTTGATTTCGCGCTGCATCCGAGTTGCGACCGTGCCCGGCGACAGTCCCATGGCGCGGATACCGTTGGCGCGCTCTTCCAGGTCCAGTGCTTTGGTCAGCATTGCCGCGCCTGCTTTTGACGAACAGTATGCGCTCCAGCCCTCCAGCGCATGGTGCGCTGCGCCCGAACTGACGGTGATTATGGTGCCGCCGCCCGTCGGCTTCATCAGCGGCAGCGCCGCCCGCATTCCGTTGAACACCCCGGTCAGATTAACATCAATCAGCTTGCTCCAGCCGCCGGGCTCCGCATCAGCCAATCGCGCAATAGGCTCGATCACTCCAGCGTTGTTGATCAATATGTCCAGGCTGCCGAAGTGCTGATGCGCCTTGACCAACGCGCGCTCCACCGCCGCATAGTCTGATACATCGCAGATATAGGTCAGCGCATTTCCGCCGATCTCCTCCGCCAGCTCCCGCAGCGCCTCCCCACTCCTTGCCAACAAGGCCAGGTTGGCTCCGGCAGCGGCAAAAACCCGGGCGGTATCTGCCCCGATCCCGCGGCTGGCGCCTGTAATTGCAACTGTTTTTCCATTGAAATCCATCCGCCGTCCCTCCAAGTGGCTGCTGACCCAAGTGGTAAAGCGGTTAAGGGGAACGGTCCAGTCCAAGGCCCCCTTGACGGCACCGTCCGCCGGGCCGACGATGATTTCAATTATCTCACTGAGAAAGGTTCTCATATGTCCGTTATTATTGCACGCAGCGGCGTTGCAGCAGTAATTTTTGTTGTGTCCGCCCAAAGTGCCCTGGCCGATCTGAGTGCCCAGGACGTCTGGGCTGACTGGAAGGCGTATCTGACCAGCACCGGCTACACCGTTTCCGGCACTGAAGCTGTTTCAGGCAGTACCCTGACCGTCTCCGATGTTTCGATGGTCATGCCGATCCCGGAAGAGGACGGTTCCGGCACGGTGAGCTTCCCGGAGATCCAGTTTGTGGAAAACGGCGATGGCACTGTCAATGTGCTGCTGCCTGCGGAATTTCCTGTGGGCTTCAAATTTTCAGGCGAAGGCGAGAGCTTTGCGGGCAAACTGGTTTATGCTCATGACGGTGCTCCGATGAAAGTGTCGGGCGACACCGACAGCATGGAATATGATTACAACTCCTCCAAGGTCACCATGACGCTGCAGGAGCTGACTGCAGATGGTGAGGCTGTGCCCGCGGACGTGGCGAATGTTGAGATCGTCATGAACGATGTTGCCACAAAAACCGTTATGAAGATCGCTGGCGCGCGCAACTATGACCAGGCGCTGACTGCCTCCAGCCTCAGCTATGACATGGGGTTCAACGATCCGGAGAGCAACGGCACAGGCTCTTTTAAGGGTGCCCTGCAAGGTCTGAGCTTTACAGGCACCAGCACCGTGCCTGCCGATCTGGAAGGCCCCGACATGGCGGCGCTTCTGCGGGCCGGTTTTGCATTTGACGGCACCTTCACCTTCACCGGCGGCAACGGTGCAGTATCCGGTGCGGATGGCAGCGAGAACTTCGCCATGGAGAGCAATTCCCAAGGCGGATCAATCACAGTGGCGATGGACAGGCAGCATATGACCTATGATGTGTCCCAGATCGGCACCAATGTGAATATCACCGGTTCCGAGATCCCCTTCCCGCTGGCGCTGAGCATGGCCGAAACCGGTTTCAAACTGATGATGCCGCTCGCCAAATCCGAGGAAGAGCAGGACTTTGCCCTCGGAGTTACCCTGCGCGACTTTGCGGTTCCGGAAATGCTGTGGGGCATGGTCGACCCGACCGGCCAGTTGCCGCATGATCCGGCCACTGTGGTGCTGGACCTTGCCGGCAAAGGCAAAGTGCTGTTCGACCTGTTCGACCCGGAAGCCATGGAAGCCGTGGAATCGGGTGATGAGCAGCCGGGTGAGCTGAATGCGCTGACCGTGAAGAAACTGCAGGTCTCCGCAGCGGGTGCCGAGCTGACCGGCACAGGCAACTTCACTTTCAACAACGAGGACCTCGTCAGCTTTGACGGCATGCCTGCCCCGTCGGGCGAGGCTGACCTTAAACTGACCGGCGCCAATACCCTGATCGACAAGCTGATCGGGATGGGCCTGATGTCTGACAGCGACGCCATGGGCGCGCGGATGATGATGGGCATGCTAGCCGTGCCGGGCGAGGGTGAGGACACCCTGACTTCGAAGATTGCGATCTCCGAAAACGGCCAGATCCACGCCAATGGCCAGCGCATCAAATAACCGTCAAATTTCTGACAGGTTTTGCAAAGGGGCCGCCGCGTGCGGCCCCTTTTTTGCAGCCCGCCCTTGCGGCAAGCCGCCTCACTGGATAGCTCTTTAAGGGAGCAGAACAGAAGGTGCCCATGACCCAATCCCCCGAAGCGCTTTGCCACGCCCTGATTGATGCCGCCCGCAAGGCAGGTGCGGATGCCGCCGATGCCATGGCGGCAGAGGGCAGTTCTCTCAGCATCGAAGTCCGGACCGGCAAGCTGGAGCATGCAGAGCGCTCCGAGGGCACCGATCTGGGCCTGCGTGTATTTGTGGGCAAGCGGCAGGCGCTGGTTTCTTCATCGGACATGCGCCCCGAAACCATCGCGGCGATGGCCGAGCGAGCAGTTGCCATGGCCAAGGAAGCACCCGAGGACCCTTATGCAGGCCTTGCCGAACCGTCGCAGCTGGCCAAGAACTGGAATCTAGCGGCGTTGGAGCTGGAAGACCCCAGTGGAGAGCCGGAACCCTCTGCCCTCCAGTCTGACGCACTGGCGGCCGAAGCTGCCTGTCAGGAAATCGACGGTATAACCCAGGTGCAATCCGCAGCGGCGGGTTATGGCCGACACGTTGTGCATATGGCCGCGACCAATGGATTTTCCGGCGGCTACCATCGTACCGGCCGGTCACTTTCCTGCACCGGTATCGCAGGCAGCGGCTCAGTCATGGAGCGAGACCACGACGGGGATTCCCGCACCTTTCAGTCCGATCTGCGCAGCGCCCGGGATATTGGCCGCACCGCCGGTGAACGGGCGGTTGCACGGCTGGGCGCCCGCAAGCCCAAGACCGGCAGTTTTCCAGTGCTTTTTGACGAGCGTATATCTTCGTCTCTGGTCGGCCACTTGCTGTCTGCTGCCAATGGTGCCGCGATCGCCCGCGGCTCCTCTTGGCTGAAGGATTCAATGGGTGAACAGGTTTTGCCCGGCACCTTGTCCATTATTGAAGATCCGCACCGGCCGCGCATTTCCGGCTCCCGCCCCTTTGACGGAGAAGGGCTGCCCACCAGCAAGCGCACCGTGGTCGACAACGGCATGTTGACCGGCTGGACGCTGGACCTTGCCTCTGCCCGAAAACTGGGCCTGGAAAGCACCGCCAACGCCGCCCGCGGTATCGGTGGGGTGCCCTCGCCCGCGACCTGGAACCTTGCGCTGACTGAAGGAGAAGCCAGCCGCGAGGATCTCCTTGGGCAAATGGGCACTGGCCTCCTGGTGACATCGATGATCGGATCCACCATCAACCCCAACACCGGCGATTATTCCCGCGGGGCGTCGGGTTTCTGGGTGGAAAACGGCGAGATCGCCTACCCGGTCAATGAATGCACCATCGCGGGCAACCTGCTGGAAATGCTGCGCCGGATCGTTCCCGCCAATGACGCGCGCCGGCACCTATCGACCGTAGTGCCGTCACTGCTGATCGAAGGAATGACCCTTGCCGGCAACTGACCTTTCCCTGCTTGTGAAAGCGGCGGAACAGGCCGGCGATATTGCGTGCCGTTTTTCTGGCCCCCAAGCCAAACGCTGGGACAAGCCCGGCGGCGCTGGTCCCGTGACCGAAGCCGACCTGGCAGTCAATGCCATGCTCGAAGACCTGCTGCAGCAGGCGCGGCCCGGCTACGGCTGGCTGTCTGAAGAAAGCGAAGACAACAACGCGCGGCTGCTGCGCGAAAAGGTCTTCATCATCGACCCCATCGACGGCACCCGCAGCTTTGCCGAAGGCTCTCGCACCTGGGCGCATTCCATTGCCGTCGCTGAACACGGCGTGGTGACCGCCGCCGTGATCTACCTGCCGCAGCGGGAGCTGATGTACACAGCCGCCAAGGGACTGGGGGCGGATTGCAACGGCGCTTCGATTCATGTGTCCCGCGCCACGGATCTGTCCCGTACTGAAGTGCTTGCCGCCAAACCCAACCTGCAGGCCCATCACTGGCAGGGCGGCAGCCCGCCCGCATTTATCCGCAGCTACCGGCCCTCGCTTGCTTACAGGCTGGCCAAGGTGGCGGACGGCCGTTTCGGCGCCATGCTGACGCTGCGTCCCAGTTGGGAATGGGACATCGCGGCAGGCGATCTGCTGATACGCGAGGCCGGCGGCATTCTTACGGACCAAGCCGGCAAACCCCTGCGGTTTAACAATCCGCACCCGCGCCTGAACGGTGTGGTCGCTGGTAATTCGGCGCTGCAGGCTTCGCTGCTGGCGGCACTGGACCCGAACGGTCCTGGCATCGCTGGACATTTAACCTGACCGGCCTTAAGCGGCAGCAGCAGCGCCATCGTCACGCGCAAATTTATCACAGACAAACCCGCATGTTGCAGATACCTTGGGCCGGAAATTTCAGATCGAGCCAGATGCAACGGCGAACCACAGCTTCCAACTCCTCCTCCGTTCTGCAGCCCCGCCCCAAAGGAGAGCTGTTGTGGGTGCACGCAACCACTTCTGAACGGTATCACGCACTGTGCGATATCGGCCGCCGCCTCAAATCCCTGCGCCCGGACTTGTCGGTGCTGGCGAGCTGGGAGCCCGGACTGCGGCTGACTGGCACAGTTGGCTGCGATATTCCGATTGGCCCGCTGCCTGAAGACACCATGGCCGAGGCCCGCGGATTCCTGAACCATTGGCAACCCGACGCTTGCATCTGGACCGGCCCACCGGCACGGCGGGTACTGCTTCGGCAATTACGTGAGAACGGCATTGGGGTGCTGCTGGCGGATCTGCTGGAGGATGAAATGCCCAACCGCGCCAGCCGCTGGCTGCCGGACCAGCGGCGGCGGCTGCTGGACGGGCTAACCTGCATCCTGACCCCCTCCAAGGCAGTACATGCCCGGTTGCTCCGGATCGGATTTCCTGGCGAGCGGGTGCAATTGGCCGGCAAGCTGCGGGTGTCAGCAATTCCGCCCGGATGCAATGATGAGGAACTTGTCGCAATGCAGCAGACCCTGGGCAGCCGCCCGGTCTGGCTGGCCGCCCATACCAAGCTCAGCGAACTTCCCCGTATTCTGGACGCGCATCGCGCCGCCTTACGGCTGCTGCACCGGCTGCTGCTTGTGGTCGCGCTGGAAAACAGCGTAGATCTTGCAGCAGCCCGCCGCCTGCTGCAGGACAGCGGGCTGTCCTTTGCCGATTGGGAAGACGGCGGTGAACCCGAGGATCTCACCCAGGTGCTGTTGGCGGGCAGCGAGGATTTAGGCCTGTGGTACCGCCTGTCTCCAGCCGCGCTGATCGCCAGCAGCCTGGACCCTGGGGCGCAGGGCCAGTCACCATTGGACGCCGCAGCCTTAGGCTCGGCTCTGCTGCACGGGCCGGGTATCCATGCTCACCGCGACCTGTATGAAAGACTGGCCGCGGCGGGTGCCGCCCAGCCGGTGCTGTCTCAATCGGAACTGGCCGATACAGTCGTTGCGCTTTCCGCCCCGGACAAGGCCGCCGAAATGGCACTGGCCGGCTGGCAAAGCGTCACTGAAAGCGCCGCCACAGCAGACATGTTATTGGAAATGGTCCAGACCCTTCTGGACCAGCGCGAGGAGACCGATGCGGGCACCTGAATTCTGGCACAAACCGCCGGGTGATTTTGACTTCCGGTCAGCTTTGCTGGCGCCGCTTGGCTGGCTCTATGCACGCGCCACTGCTTTCCGGATAGCCAAAGGCAGCCCAGTGCGGGCTGGCGTCCCGGTGATCTGCGTTGGCAATCTGAATGCCGGCGGCACCGGCAAGACGCCCACTGTGATCTGGCTGCTGGAAACGTTGCGCAACCAAGGGCATGAACCGCATGTTGTCACCCGCGGCTATGGCGGCACGCTGGAAGGGCCGGTGCAAGTCTTTCCTCACCGCCACAAAGCCGCGCAGACGGGCGATGAACCGCTTCTTCTGGCAGCCTTTGCCGATGTATGGGTTGCCAAGAACCGTGCCGCCGGCGCGCGCGCCGCAGCAGACTCAGGGGCAACTGTCATCGTGCTGGACGACGGATTTCAGAACCCCGCGGTGGCCAAGGACCTGTCCCTGATCGTGGCGGATGCGCAGCAAGGCTTCGGCAATGGCCGCTGCCTGCCGGCCGGCCCGCTGCGCGAGCCGGTTGCCATTGGATTGAAGCGGGCTGACGCCGTGCTTTCGCTTGGGCCGCAAGAGGCTCAGGAAACTTTTGCCGCGGGCTGGGGGAGCCATCTGCAGGGCTTGCCGCATTTCACTGGTGCGCTGCGGCCTTTGCAAACCGGGATGCCCTGGAACGGGACACGCGTTCTTGCCTTTGCAGGCATCGGTCACCCGCAGAAGTTTTTCAACACTCTGCGCGGCCTTGGCGCCGACATTGCCCGCGCCGAAGCGCTGGACGATCACCAGCCGCTTTCACCGGCGCTGATGACCCGGCTGGAAAACGAATCCAAGCTGCTGAACGCCCAGCTGGTCACAACAGAAAAAGACGCCGTCCGCCTGCCGGATAGCTTCCGTTCCAAGGTCATCACCTTGCCTGTGCGGATGCAGGTTGCTGGAGATGATGCGTTGAAGGAACTGTTGAAGAAGGCGGCACCTGCACCCTGACCCTTAGCTCCAGCCGAGGCCGCGGGAAGAGCGCCTGCCCGGCATTCTCCGCTTAAAAATAAGCCCGGGCTCACGACCCAGGCTTAAAATCTTTTCTGCAGAAAACAGTTCAGCCTTCCAGTTCTGCGTCCAACAGCGCCTTAAAATCTTCATAAGACTGGTTAGAAATCTTCTCGCCGTTCAGAATGAACGACGGCGTTGACTCGATTCCGTGCTCGGTTGCGTTTTCCTGATACCAGGCCACGAGGGTTTGCGCTTTCTCGCCATCCTGCAGGCAAGCTTCCAACTGCTCGTCCCCGATCCCCGCCAGTCGGCCGATCTTGCGCAGCTCATCGATAATCTCGGTTGCGCCGCCGGCCCGTGCCCATTCGGACTGACCCTTGTAGATCAGATCGGAGATACCAAAAAACTTATCCGGCCCGCTGCAGCGCGCGATCATCGAAGCCCACAGCCCGTAACGATCAAAATAGACTTCGCGGTAAATGAACTTCACCTTGCCGGTGTCAATGTAATCGGCCTTTATTTGCTTAAAAGTCTCGTTGTGGAAGTTAGCGCAATGCGGACAAGTGTAGGAGGCATATTCGATCAGAGTGACTGGAGCGTCCTCCGCCCCCAGAGTCATTTCAGCTACAGTGGATGTGTCGACTTCGGCTTCCTGTGCAAAGGCCGCGCCTACCAGAGGACTCTGCGACAGATTGTTCTGAGTGTTGAACCCGGACAGGGCATAACTACCTGTTACAACCGCAAACGCGGCAAAGACACCAGACATCAGACGGGTCATTTAAACCCCTTTCCTTGCGTTTTCTGTTTTGTCAGCACGTTCTGCCCCAGACGCTCCAGGGCGGCGCGCAGATCATCGTTTTCTACACCGGCCGCCGCTTGGCTGGCAGCCGCTTTATCCTGCGGATCGGGCTGACCCGGCGCTTGCACTTTGGGGGCATACTTGAATTCCACGCGGCCGTCGGAAAATCCTGTCGGTGCCGTTTGCGTGATCCGCACCTTGGAGATGGCGTTGAAGCCATAAACTGCATTCACCCGCTCACGCAGGCGTTCCTTTTGCATTTCAAGCATTGGAGCATTGGCTCCGGTCGTCAGCACCGTCAGCGTCGCCCCAAAGGAACCGCGCCCATAGCCCACGTTCACCGGACGCGCCATTGCAGCGATATCCGGCCCGGCGATCTCTTCCCAATGGGTCAACAGCCGCGACACCGCAAAACCGCGGCTCTCCCCTGCCTTGCGGATCTGCTCGTTAAGGAGTTTGGAGGTTCGTGCGAACCCGCGTGTGGTGCTGCGCCTGAATGCCATGATCTAGCTTTTGCTCGACTGCCTGCCCTATTGTAAAGAGCCGGAATGCAGGCGCCAGCCAAACCTCGAGCCAGGGAATAACGAATGCGTGACTTGAACAGCAATTCCGCCGCGATGAGCGGAGACCTGCTTGCTTGGTATGACGTCCATGCCCGCGGGATGCCCTGGCGGGTGGGCCCCGCCGAACGTACGGCAGGCATCCGCCCCGATCCATACAAGGTTTGGCTCAGCGAAGTGATGCTGCAGCAGACTACGGTGGCCGCAGTGCGGGACTATTTTCTCCGCTTTACCAGCCGTTGGCCGACTGTGTCCGATCTTGCCGCGGCGGCTGACGCCGAAGTCATGGCCGAATGGGCCGGCCTTGGCTATTATGCCCGCGCCCGCAACCTGCTGAAGTGCGCCCGATCGGTCGCAGACGGTTTCGGTGGAGCGTTCCCGGACAATTACGATGACCTGTTAAAGCTGCCTGGTATCGGCCCCTACACGGCCGCCGCCATCGCCTCGATTGCGTTTAGCCGACCAGAGACCGTTCTGGATGGCAATGTGGAGCGGGTGATGGCCCGGCTGCATGACATTCACGAGCCGCTTCCAGGTGTGAAACCGGTGCTGAAAGCGCACGCGGCAGAACTGACCCCGTCCCAGCGCCCCGGTGACTACGCCCAGGCGGTGATGGACCTTGGCGCCACCATCTGCACACCCCGCAACCCTGCCTGCGGCATCTGTCCTTGGCGCGAACACTGTGCTGCGCAGTCTGCGGGCACTGCGGCTGAGCTGCCGAAGAAGACGCCGAAAAAACCAAAACCCACCCGGAGCGGCATCGTTTACCTGGCGAAATCTGCCGACGGCACATGGCTGCTGGAACGGCGGCCAGACAAGGGGCTGCTGGGCGGCATGCTTGGCTGGCCCGGTTCGGAGTGGAGTGACGCCCCGTGTCCGAACCCGCCCTTTGAAGCGGATTGGCAGGAGCAGGATGGTGAAGTGCGCCACACCTTTACTCATTTCCACCTGATGCTGCGGGTGATGACGGCCGAACTGCCAGCAGGTTTCAATCAGAACGCAGCACAGGAACTGATATCACGCCGCGACTTCCGCCCTTCCAGCCTGCCTACGGTAATGCGCAAGGCCTTCGAGCTTTATCAAGGCCGCTGAGGAACCCGGCGACGCGCTTGGGTTTTCAGATGTTAGGGCATAGTGTCGGTGAAAACGCGCTCTGATTGAATTGGAAGACACAGGCATGATCGCCCCCGAAACCCTTTCCCGATGGCAAAGCGCCCTGCCGTTCTGGATGTCTTTTTTGCTGCTGCCGCTGGTTTGGATTGCTGCACTTCAAGGCGGCTGGGCACTTATCCTGCCGCCGCTGGTAACCTGGCATCTGTTTGCAGTGCTGGACGGGGCATTCGGGTTGAACCTGGAAAACGCCGACCCGGAAACGCCGGACAGCGAGTTGAAATGGTACAAGGCACTGACCGCTGCTTGGGTGCCGCTGCAATTCGTCACGCTGTTCTGGCTGATCTGGTATGTCAGCAGCGCGGAGCACCTCAGTGCCTTCGAAAAATTCGCAGCCTTCTTTGGCGTTGGCGTGGTTACAGGAGCTGTTGGCATCAATTACAGCCATGAGCTGATGCATCAGTCCAGCCGGGTTGAGCGCTGGCTCGGCGACATTCTGCTGGCGATGGTGATGTACTCCCATTTCCGGTCCGAACACCTGCTGGTGCATCATCGCTATGTCGGCACCCCGCGCGATCCGGTGACTGCCCGCTATAACGAGGGGTTCCACCGGTTTTACCCGCGTGTTTTGCGGCAGTGCTGGCATTCCGCATTCCGCGCCGAACGGGAGAAGCTGGGGAAGAAGAACCGCCCCTGGACCGACCGCTCGAATCCGTTCTTCCGGTATTGGGCGCTGCAGGCAGCCATGCTGTTGCTGGCGCTGATGCTGGGCGGGCTGACCGGCGTCTTGCTGTTCTTGGTGCAGGCCGGCGTCGCAATCTGGCAGCTGGAGGTGGTCAACTATGTCGAGCATTACGGTCTGACCCGCAAGCATCTTGGTGATGGAAAATACGAACCCGTGCAGCCGCGTCATTCCTGGAATGCTGCGCATAGGGCATCGAACTGGCTTCTGATCAACCTGCAGCGCCATTCGGACCATCATTACAAACCAAACCGCCGCTTTCCGCTGCTGCAGAACTATACTGAAGCTGACGCGCCGCAGCTGCCTTATGGCTACCCGGTGATGACTGTCGCTGCGATGATCCCGCCCTTGTGGCGCCGGGTGATGAACCCGCGGGTGCGGCGCTGGCGGCAGACGTATTACCCCGAGATCATTGCTTGGCATGCTTACAACAAAGCGCAGAATCCGATGCCGCGATAGCCTTACGTCCAGGCCAGAACCGTCATCGGCTGATCCAGTCCGCGCACTTCTTGATCCGGGTGCCGGGCGTTGCCGGCCAGCAGATCCAGACCTGCCTGCTCCGTCCTCACTTGCGCCGCCAGCGTTTCGCTGATCACAATCCCGGCCTGCAGCTTGCGGGTCAGGTTCTCCAGCCGGGCGGCGATGTTCACCGTCATACCCAGCACCGCGAACTCCAGCCGGTTGGAGCCAATGTCGCCCAGCAGCGCTTCGCCGCAATGAACGCCGATCCCGGCGCGGATCTCCAGTTTGCCCTCGCGGGCGCGCTCCTTGTTCCATGCCATCAGAGAGACGCGCATCGAATGGGCACAGGCCAGCGCATTGGTGGCATCTTGCCGGCCAGCAACCGGCGTTCCAAAAGTCGCCATCAGCCCGTCGCCCAGGTATTTGTCCAGCGTGCCGTGATGACGGAACACCTCCCGCTCCATCCGGCCGTGGAAGTCCCGCAGGAGGTCAATCACCAATCGCGGGTCCATCCCTGAAGACAACTTGGTAAAGCCAACAATATCGATGAACAGAACCGCCACATTTTCGCTGCGCACTTGCTTCAGCGGCTCGTCGTTCTTTGACAGCTGCTCCACCACATTAGGCGAGAAATAACGCGACAAATTGGCCCGTTCCCGCTCCAGGCTGGCGTTGCTCCTCAGCAGCGCGTTGAACCGGCGCACCGAAAATCCCAGCGTTACCGCCACCAGCACAAAGACCACGGCCTCCTGCACCCGCAACTGAATCACAAAACTATTAGGGTCAAAAAATTCCGCCAGCTCTGGGTCCAATTCAAGCACTCCGGCCACAGCTTCCGAAAGGCCGGGAACCGGAGTGGCAAACCACCAAGCCAGCGCCAGCGCGCTGAGCCACATTGCCGCCGTCCATGTGCCGATCGCAATTACTGTGCGCCAGGAATAAGCCATCGTGCCAGCCGCAAGGATGATGAAGAAATACTGGAAGTTCTCGAATCGGTACAGCATCGCCGCCGGTATTTCGCGGGTATCAAACGGGTTGGGCACGACCAGCGCAAAGGTCATGATTACAAGATCAAGAAATATAAGGAATAGTTCCAGGCGTGACCGGCCGACTTTGCCAGTGCGGCTAATGAACCAGCCGTTGAGGCACAACAACGCCAGAAGGCCGTGATAGTAGAGAACATTCCAATGCGGGTTCAAGAAGACGATGAAAACCGCGATCAGGGGCAATGCAATCCACCGGGCTCTTACCGCCAGCTGCAGCCCCCGCCGTTTGTGCGCATCCAGCGCGGCCTCTGCAAACCTGTTTTCCGCGTCAGCAATCTGCTGGTTTTTGCTTGCTGCCGCCTGGGGCGCATGGTGCCCGGGTACGAACGCGGTATCGGTCATTGTTTTCCCTTTCCGCTAGGTGCCGCGGCTATCGAGCTCCAGATAAGTGCTGCGCCTCAAGCAGGGAATAGCGCATCAGGCCGCAATAGCAAAAAACCCCGCCTGAAGCAGGCGGGGCAAGGTGTGCACCCGTGCAACAAGCACAGGCACCTGCAATAGGTTTCACGTTCAGAAAAGCCCTTAGCCTTAGTTCTGCATCTCAGCCCGGATCTGCTGGCGCAGCACGTCGATCGGCACTGTCTTGCCCTCGCGCTTGAAGCACCAGTAGGTCCAGCCGTTGCAGGACGGCGCATTTTCCAGATGCGCGCCCACCTGATGAATCGAACCTTTGATGTTGTCGCCAATCAAAGTGCCATCGGCACGCACCTTGGCCTTGTGGCGGCGGTTCATCGAATACAACTCCTCGCCCGGGCGCAGCATGCCGCGTTCAACCAGCTGACCGAAGGGAACCCGCGGTGCCGCGCGTTTGCTGGCGGACACTTCCAGTGCTTCGCGGTCGAACTTACGGACGGCCTTGATCCGCTTCTCCGCCACCTTACGGTAAGCTTCCTCGCGCTCGATGCCGATGAATTCGCGTCCCAGCATCTTGGCAACAGCACCGGTGGTCCCGGTCCCGAAAAACGGATCCAGCACAACATCGCCCGGATTGGTCGAGCCGACCAGAATCCGGTGCAGCAGCGATTCCGGCTTTTGCGTCGGATGCGCCTTGTCGCCGTTCTCGTTCTTCAGCCGCTCATGCCCGGTGCAAATCGGCAGCACCCAGTCACTGCGCATCTGAATGCCTTCATTCAGCGATTTCAGGGCTTCGTAGTTGAAGGTGTATTTTGCACCCTCGGACTTGGAGGCCCAGATCATTGTTTCATGCGCATTGGTGAACCGCTTGCCACGGAAGTTCGGCATCGGGTTCGATTTGCGCCAAACAACATCGTTCAGCACCCAATAGCCTGCGTCCTGCAGCGCAGACCCGACACGGAAGATATTGTGATAAGAGCCGATCACCCAGATCGAACCGTTCGGCTTCAGCACCCGGCGCGCCGCCTTCAGCCACTCGCGGGTGAACTGGTCATAGACCGCAAAACTGGAAAACTGGTCCCAGTGGTCATCCACGGCATCGACTTTGGAATTGTCGGGGCGGTGCAGCTGGCCTTTCAGCTGCAGGTTATACGGCGGATCCGCAAAGATCAGATCGACCGAATTGGCCGGAAGACTGTTCATCGCCTCGATGCAGTCCCCGCCCATAATCGTGTTTAAAGGGAGCGCTGCCGCGCCCTTTGTCATGGTTTTATTCATTGCTCTGCCTCATAACCGCGGCGCATTTTTGCGCTCATTAGGTTGTCCACAGGATGAGTCATCGCGGATTCGAGGTCAATTTGTTTATTAGAACAACACCCTACGGTTCACTCTTGATACAAGATGTTGTGTACGGGTTTGAATGATCGCCGATGATGTGGGGTCACACCTAGATCAACTAGCGCTTCACGGTGCTGTTTCGAGGGATAGCCTGCATTTTTCTCCCAGCCATATCCCGGAAACTGTTGCGCCAAATCCACCATGACCCTGTCACGCACCTGTTTGGCGATGATTGACGCCGCCGCAATGGAGACCGATTTGGCATCCCCCTTGACCACTGCCTCTGCAGGCAGGCTCAATCCTTTTGGGATCAAGTTGCCGTCAATCAGCAGATAATCAGGCGCCGGATCAAGTGCGGCCACCGCGCGCTCCATCGCCAGATGCGAGGCACGTAAAATGTTCAAAGAATCAATCTCCTCAACCGATGCATGCGCAACGGTCACCTGAGCAGCAGTCAGAATTTTTCCTTCCAGCGCTTGGCGTTTTCGCAAACTGAGTTTTTTGGAATCATTGAGTCCTTCGGGAATCGCTGAGATGTCCAGCACCACCGCTGCGGCGGTGACCGGCCCGGCCAGCGGTCCGCGTCCCACCTCGTCCACTCCGGCTATTCTCAGAAACCCTTGGGCAAGAGCGGCATCTTCCAGGCTGTAGTCAGGTTTTGTCATACCAATGAGAAAACCAATTCAGGCACGAATTTCAACCCGCCAAAAAAAGGGGGCCAAAGCCCCCGAGTTAATGCTGCCCGATAGCGGAGTGTCGTTAGCGGTTGACCATCCGGTACCCATGCTGGTTTAGACAGCGGGGTTTGTAACCGGTGTGGTTGCGGTTGCCGTTCCAGAAGGTCACCTTGCAGGCCCGCGGCAGTTTCTGTGTGTACCCGTAATTACGGTCGAGACAGCCTTTGCCGGCCAGCGGATAGTTGCGGCTGTAGCGCGGGAAGTACCGGACACACTGCGCTGGCAAGTCATAGCGGTGCAGCCGCGGCGGCAGCGGCTTCACATGCCCGCCATAGCGTTTGTGCGAATTGTGCCTGTGACCGCCATGCCCGTGGCCGCGCGGGGGATTGTAGGTCCGGGTCACTGCGTGGTCGTCGTCTTTCCTCGCATCATTGATTGCAGCGCCAAGGATCCCAAGCAGGGCCATGCCTGCAATGAACTTGGCGACATCCTCGTCTGCGCGGGCAGGCGCTGCCGAGAAGCCGGTAATGGCGATTGAGGCTGCCACAATCAGTGCGATGAATTTGCGGTGCGGCTGGGAACCTTTTGTCTGGGCCATGTCGGGACCTTTCTATTGATTGCCGGATGCGCAGCCTGTGCGCTTGGATGTCTCCAACCTGTCCCCACCGCCTTCAGACAGGCAATATCGGCCGCTTGTTATCGAATATCAGCGGTCTCAACCCTTTGCGGTTATTGAATTTCAAGGCCCGCCGCCGCAGGATGCCCGTATGAAACAGTACCTCCTGATCCCCGCACTTGCAGCTGCCCTTCTGGCGCTGTCCCTGCCAGCCCAAGCGGCTGATTGCTATGCCGATTACAAAGCCAAGCAGGACAACCCGCTGCGCCTGCACTACGGTGTGATCCAGCTCTCCGGCGCCTGCAAGAAACAGGCCGCGCGGGACGAGATCCAGGCCCGTATTGCACCCGGCGGCTGGAAGCTTTTGAATGTCCTGTCCGTTTTCGGCCCCGAAGGCCTGCAGCAAAGGAAGGCCAATGCCGGATCCTATTATCTCCGTTTCTGAGGCTCGCGCGGCTGGCAGCAGGGTAATCGCATTCGGCATAGCCGCCATTGTTGCGCTTCTAGTCATTGCCGGCACTGTTCTCTTTCTGACGCTGCCTGATGCCAATGCCTTTAACGCACGGGTTGAGCAGCTGTTTGTCGAAAATGACCTGACAGCCCAGGCCGAGATCAGACTGCTGGAAATCCTGGCCCAGTCCGGCACCGCCTTTGCCGACACCCTGACCAGTTACCGGACGGTGATCTTTGTCTTGCTGCTGTTCGCCACTGCAATGATGGTGGCCGCACTGACGGTGCTTGGCATGCTGGTGATGCTCAACCGCCGCATGGCGCAGATCGAACGCTCCGGCATCCAGGTGAACGAACTTCTGATCAGCCGTGATGAGAACACTGTCTACCTGAACAACATGGGGTTCAAACTGACGCCTGCTGCGATGGAAACTTTGGCGGTTCTGGCAGAGGCCCGGCTCGACGATGACGTTCTATCAGGCGCCGAGATCGAAGCGGTGATTTCAGGCCGCACCTCCGCCGACTGCGAGGAAGCCGCCGGCGCCACCCGGATCAAACGCCTGCGGGACACTCTCGGCAATCAGATGGTGAGCGAACTGCTGGTCAAGAACATTGCTAAGCGCGGCTATGTTCTGGCCATCAGCAGAGACGTGATCCGTATGGTCTGAACAGTATGGCTCCGCTGTGCTCAACATCATGTGTTCGGCTCTGGAATTTCTGTCCCCGAACCCCAGATAGTCCAGAAGCGGCCCACTCCGGCCGGTCCTGATTTTCAGCGCGTCTCCGGAGCAAATGACAAGGACCTCAGGGATGGATGCACAGGTACACGCACCGCAGCGAGGCTACGGCATTGTTATCGAGCCGCTTCAAGGCTTGGTCACCGCCCGGCGCAATGGCAGCCTTCTGGCGCAAAGCTCCCGCGCAAAGGTGATGTATGAAACCCGGCTTCCCCCGGCGATCTATTTTCCCTTGGAAGATGTGGCGACTCCGCTATCGCCCAAAACCCCCCTGCAGACCTTCTGCCCCTTTAAGGGCACTGCCAGCTACCGCGACTTGATGTTGACTGGCAGCGGCGTAGAGAACGGTGTCTGGTCTTATGAGGAGGCGATGCCGGAGGCAGCAGCCATCTCAGGCTATATCGGATTTATGCCTGGCGCTGAAGCCGAATTCGACCTGGGCAGCAACAGCGTCGAGATGCCGGACTACGGCAATATATCCGGCCCGGTGATCGACTGGCTGCTGCGGGACGCCGCCCTGATTCCGACCCCCGATGACCTTACAGCCGCCCTCGCAGAAAAATTCGTGGAGCAAGGCATCTGCTTGTCCCGCCTATCCGTCATGGCATGGTCGCTGCACCCGATGATCGCAGGCAAGAATTACATTTGGCAGAAGAATACCGGCCAGGTCACCACCTACGCTCCATCTTACGAAATCCACGACCACCCAGCCTATCAGAACAGCCCGTTGCGCCACGTCTCCAATGGCTTGGGCGGTGTGCGGCACCGGCTCGGCTGCTGCCGGTCCACGGATGCATTCCCCATTCTTGAGGACCTGCGCAAAGAAGGCGCCACTGATTATGTCGCGATGCCGCTGCGGTTTTCCGACGGGCGCATCAATGTACTAACCCTCACCAGCGACCACCCGAACGGTTTCTCCACCGCCAATCTCGGGCTGATCTTCGAATGCTCGGATGTGATCGCCCGTTACTATGAAATCTTCATGCAGCGCGAAAACGCACAGTCGCTGCTGGAAACCTATGTCGGCAAGCGTACCGGTGCCCGGGTGCTGGGTGGCGAAATCCGGCGCGGCGACGGAGACGAAATCGACGCCGCCATTATGTTCTGCGATCTGCGCGGCTCTACCCGGCTGGAAGAGCAGCTGGGCCGCCAGGATTATATCGCGCTCCTGAATCAGTTTTTCGAAACCGCTTCGACCATCGTGCATGATCACGGCGGCGAAGTGCTGAAATTCATCGGCGACGCTGTGCTAGCGGTTTTCCCGGCTGGCAGCGATCCTGAAAAGGCCCGCACCCAGGCCCTGAACAGCGCCCGCACCATCGTGGCCCGGCTGGAAGAAATCGCCAAAGAGGAGAACGGCCACCACTGCGAAGCCGCCATCGGCATCGCCTATGGGCGCGTGACCTACGGCAACGTCGGCTCCCGCGAGCGGCTGGATTTCACGGTGATCGGCCAGGCCGCCAATATCGCCGCCCGGCTGGGCGACTACGGCAAGACAGTCAATTATCCGGTCGTCGTCAGCCGCGACATCTTGAGCGATCCGTCGCAAGGTGTTTCGCTGGGTGCGGTCACCCTGCACAACGTGTCCCAGCCGGTGACCTGTTTTGCTATCCGGGTCAAAACCGAACCGCAAGCCGCAGCCGAGTAACCTTGCCACGGGTTCATCCCCGGATCGAGAGCAGCGCCAGCCGCCGCGCTTTGCGAGGTTTATCCTAGAGGCCGGGATGCAGATTCTCGATGCACACAGGCTTTCGGGGAAAACCTGCCCCTGAATGCCTACACAGCACTGCCCGCAGGGCAGTGCCATGCCCAAGGCTGATTTGCCTGCATCTATGATGCAGGCAACAGGCGCGGGAGGCTGCTGGATCAGCCGGTCGCCGATGACCGCTGTACGTCATCCCCCATTGAGATCAGCAGCGGAGCCTCCGCCTGCCGCACTTTAAAGTCCGCCTTTCCGGCCACCCCTTTCCAATTAATTTGCGCCAGGGATTGGGCCACGGCGCCGCCTAGGGTGGTTCCGGGGCCGGTCACGATGAACAGGTCCGGCGCAAACTCACAAGCTGCATTCTGCACCGCACGGGTGAAGTCATAGGTCTCCACCACCTGAGGCCCCAGCGTGTAATCCCACAGCGCCTGATTGTCCGTGGCACCCGGCCACCAAATCTGCCCGCGGCCGTCGATCAGCGGCACATCCGGCTGCGTGAACATCTCGGCACTCAGCCGGCTGCGCCCCTCAGCCGCCACCGGCGCTTGCATGGCAGTATGGAATGCGGCGTGGTTGGCCAGCCGCATGGGAAAGCGGTCGTCCAGCACCGGCACCGCGGCCTCGAAGGCTGTCAATCCGGCCTCGTTTCCGGCCAGCACCAGCATTCCGCCCAAATCAATCGACAGCGCCAAGTCATGGCCATCGCGTGCATTGAGCTCCGCCGCCAAGGTCAGCAGCTCCGTCCTGCGGCGCGGGTTATCCTGCCAATCTGGACCGGAAAAGGGATAGACCAGCTGGCCGCCGATCAGCTGCTGCTGCATCAGCGTGCCCATGGTGTTCACCACCTTGAACCCATCCGCCGCGCTGAGCGCCCCGGCCGCCGCCAGCGCGGTGTACCAGCCCATGGAATTGCCGGTAACCGCGACAATTTCTATGTCCTTGGCCAGCGACTGCGCGTCCGCCAGCGTTGAGGCATAAATCAATGGCGACGCAATATCACCGCGTGAGTACTTCGACACCGAGAACCGCGTGGCACCATCCAGCGCTGTGAGCTCTTCCTGCCCGGCAGCAAGGCGCTGCGCGTCAAAACCGGCAAGCAGAGCAGCCTTGTCCGCGTGATGACGGTGCAAATAGCCCAGTTCCGCCTTGTTATAGGTGCCCCGCCCCGGGCAGATAAGAACGGCCGTCCGGGTCATGACTTTGCTCCTGCCAGCTTCAACGCGGCCTCGACAATACTGTCCTTCGACGGCAGCGTCGCGCCATAGGCAGGCCCCGTTGCAATAAAGCAATCTCTGGCTGTAACCCGCGCCGTTGGAGCATCGCCTTGTTCCGCAAACAGCGCCATCAGCGCCTCCGACTGGCTGCCGGTGATCCGGCATTCGTCGACAATCAGCACATGCCTGCAGCCTTTCACCGCGTCCAGCAGCGCCGCCTCGGGCAAGGGTGCCAACCAGCGCAAATCCACAATCCGCGCGTTCACACCCCGGACCGCCAGCTCCGCCTGCGCCTGGGTCGAGAGATACCGTCCATTGCCATAGGTCACGATGGCCAGATCGGTGCCTTCCCCATGCACACCCGCTTCGCCCAAAGCGATCCGCCGGTCCGGTGAAGGGTAGATCCGCATCCAGCCGCCATCCTTCGCCGCATACAGATCCCGCATCGGATACAGTGCGATCGGCTCGACAAAGACCACCACCCGCTGCTCCTCACGCGCCAGCCGCACCGCCTCACGCATCATCATTGCAGCCTCGGCCCCGTCTGACGGGCAGGCAATCACAATTCCGGGAATATCCCGCAGCACCGCCAGCGAGTTGTCATTGTGGAAGTGCCCGCCAAAGCCTTTCTGGTAGCCGAGGCCCGCAATCCTCAGAACCATCGGGTTGGTAAACTGCCCGTTGGAGAAAAACGGCAGCGTCGCTGCCTCGCCGCGCAACTGGTCCTCGGCATTGTGCAGATAGGCCAGGAATTGGATCTCCGGGATAGGCACAAACCCATTGTGGCCCATACCAATTGCCAGCCCCAGGATCGACTGCTCATCCAGCAGCGTGTCGATCACCCGGTCCGGTCCGAACCGCTGCTGCAATTTCTGAGAGACACCATAGACGCCGCCCTTGCGGCCTACATCCTCCCCCATCATAACGATCTCACCATGTTCCAGCATCAAATCGGTCAACGCCCAGTTGATCAGCCGCGACATCGGCTGCGGCTCCTCCATCGCCCGCATGTCACTGCCGAACGCCGCCGCCCGCTCCTCTAAGCGCGGGCCATTGGTGGGCGAGCAGTCCCGCTTTGGGGGGACCAGACTGACAGCCACATCTTCTGCCGTTTTCAGATGCGGCCGTGTTGCCGCCTCGGCCCGGATCCGCTCCACCCGCGCGCAAGTATCCGTGTAGACCTTCAGCGCCTCCATGGGAGACAGCGCCCCGGCTTCATTCAGCAGCCGCACCGAATGCAGCAGAGGATCATTGGCTTCATCCGCCTCAACCTCGGCCTTGCTGAGATAGGTGGTCGGGACATCCGCCCCGGCATGGCCGTACAGCCTTACGGTACGCAAATGCAGGAATGCCGGCTTCTTGCGGGTCCGCACATACTCCGCTGCCTCTCGCGCCACCGCAAAGGCGTTATAGATATCCAGCCCGTCAGCCTTGAAATACTTGATGCCCGGCCGCTGCGCCATTGAGGCTTCGATCCACCCATTCGGCGTTTTCACAGAAATGCCGATACCGTTGTCCTCGCAAACAAACAGCAACGGCAGCGGCGTCGACTGCACCGAGGTCCAGCCCGCGGTGTTGATAGCTCCCTGCGCGGTCGAATGGTTGGCCGAAGCGTCTCCGAACGAGCACATGACAATGGCGTCTTCCGGCATCACCTGATGCTCCGGCTGGTGCCGTTTGGCCGCGCCGATGGAATAAGCCGCGCCAACCGCCTTTGGCAGATGCGAGGCAATGGTAGAAGTCTGCGGCGGAATCATCAGCGCCCTGGAACCCAAAACCTTGTGCCGTCCGCCTGAGGTCGGGTCTTCGCTGGAACAGGCAAAGGATAGCAGCATATCCCAGGCAATCCGCTGCCCCGGAACCTGTTCCGCCCGGGCAATCTGGAACGCCGCATCACGGTAGTGCAGGAATGCCATGTCGGTCGGACGCAGCGCCCGCGCCGCCGCTGCCATCCCCTCATGCCCCGAGGAACCGATTGTATAGAACCCCTCTCCCGCTTTTTGCATTGCCCGGCTGGTCAGGTCCAGCGCCCGGCTCAGCACCTGTGCATGGAAGATGCCGACGGCTTCTGACGCGGCAAGCGGCCCCGAAGGCGCCGCACCTGCAGGGAAGTCCGCGGCATTTACCCGGTCCAGGAAATTCTTATGCACGATCTGGGCGCGGTCCATGCGGCCTCCTTGGCGTAAACTCTGGGTGCATTTATCCGCGAGCGCGTCCCCAAGGCCAATGAGATTGCCTACTTGTATCATTCCAAATTGGAATGATACGCCGCCAAATCAGTCCGTTTCCTCACATCAGCTTAAGCCATTTCGATGCCAATGAGACCGTCGGGATTGATAGAATAAAAGTTTATGAAGTTTATCGATAACTTATTATTATTCTAGCAAGGGACTATCAGGTTGAGACTAGCCGCGTACCTTAGTCATTCTCGGTACTACATCTATGTTTCAGAGCAGGCAGCCGCTCCTGGCGGCACTCGTGCCAATGTCAGTATTCTTCGGCAGCATCGCCCATCAGGACAAGCTGTCCACCGCGGTCTTGAACTGCCTGATCGACTATAAACCTGGTAGCCTGATCGGATCCCTCCTGGATAAAAGCCACAGCAACCCACCAGTATGGCGTGATCAACATCAGCGCGCCAGCATACCACGCTTGCACGCTGATTTCGGCCATTAGATCGAAGTCCGGGATTATATCGCAAATGATAGGATAGGCACGTGTCCTGCCCTGACTGAGCTTCCCCCTTGTGTCCGCCCCTGGTGGCCAAAATCGGTGGGCATGGTAATGAAGGCTCCGGTTCCGCTGCTTGATCAGCGAATTCGCACTGGCGCGCCCAAGACAACAACCGGCGGCCTCAGATGTCTCAAACCGCTACCAGGAACTTTCGGCGGTCTTAGGGGTTTTCCTAGCAGCAACTCGCAATCGAAAGGACACGGTATGCAATACTGGGCCCTCTTTTTCTTGGCCGTTGCCATAATTGCCGGCATTTTCGGATATGGCGGCATCGCTTCGGCCTCCGCTGGGATAGCGAAGATCCTGTTCATTATTTTCCTCGGCTTGTTTGCTCTAGCAGTGATAGTGCGCGTTCTTCGCGGTGCCTCCCGCTAACCCTTGCGATTCCTGAAATCAGCGCGGCTTCCGGCCCAGTCCGGAGCCTGGCCCGGATATTGCATTCCATATCCTTGCGGACACTGGTTAGACTTTCAGCGTTTCGGTCGAGGAAAAGAACATCGCTTGGCTCACTGCTGAACGAACCTGATCTTCGGTATATGGCTTTGAGATAAGGAAGGCCGGTTCCGGCCCTTCGCCGGTTAACAGGCGCTCGGGGTAGGCCGTGATGAAGATTACCGGGCGATCACCGTGATTGGCCAGGATATTGTTGACGGCGTCGATGCCGCTGGAGTTATCTGCCAGCTGAATGTCCGACAGAATCAGATCGGCCTGAGCCTCGGCTGCCAGCTCCAGAGCGCGGGATTCGGTTCGGGCAATGCCAGTCACACTGTGGCCCATTCCAGACACGATAGCCTCGAGATCCATTGAGATGATCGCTTCGTCCTCGATGATCATGATCCGGCCTGCGGTGGCGCGCGACATTTCCTCGTAAGCGATCGAGATCAACTCGGAGGCTTCGCTTTGGCTTATCCCCATGATGGTGCCGGTATCCGCTGCACTGAACTCTTCAATTGTGTGCAGCAAAAGCGCTTCACGGGTGTTCGGCGTAAGCCGCCGCAAGTGCTTCTGTGCCTTCGCCGCCAGGCTGGTTCCGTCTTCATCTTCTCCGGCAGGTGCGCCCGAAGAGGACCAGATCGCATGAAATACGCGGAAAAGTGCGACTTTGGGGGAAAGCCCGCTGTCATAGTCACTTTCGCCGGACAGGATGGCTTCCAGCGAAGCCAGCGCAAATTTGTCGCCGCTGCTCTGGCTGCCAGTCAGTGCCCGGGCGTAGCGGCGCAGGTAGGGCAGGGTTGCGCCAATCTGGCTGGCGATCAAGTCTCCCGATTGAGGGGTCATTTTGCGTCGTCCCCTTTTTTGCAATACATATGGAACTATACGCGCTCAAATGCGTTTGGTTCCAGAAACTGCGCAAAAAACCGATGGATTGCATGACACAGCGACGACGCGCCCGGCCGCGCAATGAACAGGCCGACCGCGAAATAGACGAAAATCTAAAGCGGGCCTTCGATCAGATCGCGAGCGAGCCTGTGCCCGACCGTTTTACCGATCTGCTGAAGCGGCTGAAGGAAAAGGAGGCGGATAAAACCCGCGTCCCGGACCAGCCGGAGGAGAACCGCTCCGATGGCTGACACCGCGCGAGATCCAAGAGAAGACCTGGTCAATCACCTGGGCGCCCTGCGCGCCTTTGCCCTCAGCCTTGCCCGCAACGGCGCCACTGCCGATGATCTGGTTCAGGATACGCTGGTCAAGGCCTGGACCAATATCGACAAGTTCAATCCTGGATCGAACATGCGGGCCTGGCTGTTCACAATTTTGCGCAATACCTATTACTCCTTGCGCCGCAAGCGCAAGCGCGAGGTGGAGGATTCGGATGGCGCGCTGTCCGGCACCCTGGCACAAAAACCCGATCACGACGGGCGTCTGCACATGCGCGATTTCAACTCGGCCTTTGCGCAATTGAATGACGAGCAGCGTGAAGCCCTGGTGCTGGTTGGCGCGGGCGGATTCTCCTACGATGAGGCAGCGGAGATGTGCGGCGTGAAAACCGGCACCATCAAGAGCCGGGTGAACCGCGCCCGTGCCCGACTGGCTGAGCTGATGGAACTGGATGACAACAGCAAAATGGAACTGACTGATACGGTCACGGCTGGGATCGTTGCTCAGCAAAGCGCCGCATGATCAAAGTTCCGCAGCTGCAAGCCGGCAGCTTGCTGGTACGTCTGGCTGCGCTGATGACATTTGCGCTGCTACCGCTGGGCCTGATCGCTCTGTATCAAACCAACGCTGTAGTTGCGGAAGCCAACCGGCTGTCGCATGCATCATTGCTGGCCCATACACAACAGGCCGCTGCCAGGGAGCGGGAACTGTTGCA
This sequence comes from Leisingera sp., assembly GCF_034669605.1. GTDB lineage: Bacteria > Pseudomonadota > Alphaproteobacteria > Rhodobacterales > Rhodobacteraceae > Leisingera. The sequence continues at coordinate 964 of NZ_JAXMOX010000040.1, read as the reverse complement.
GCGGGCCGGCGGCGCCACCGAAGGGCTGGCCGCCGCGATCCTGCCGGTATTCGCCAGTGGCGGACGTTGTGCAGACCTCATGAAAGCCTTTACGCGGGGGCAAAATCCATTCATTTTTGCAGCCTTCATCACGCCCGTCGGCAAGATGGAATGCACCTCGGACGGTAGTATCGGGGATGTCTCCGAAAAGTGGCTGTTTCTAAAGGCCCAGCAAGCCTCCCGCCTTTCATTTGCAGCCGGCCAGGGCATCTTGGGCAAAGACGGGCCTCAACTGGTGGCAACCAGCCCGGTGCAGCGCGACGGCATCCTGCTTGGTTATGTCTCCATCGCGGTCCCGCACCAATTGACCAAGTCACTGGCGGGCACAAAATGGGCCGAGCAAGGCATCCGGTTTGTCACCCTGGACGCGCAAGGGGAGATTCTCTCCGCCAGCGTACCGCAGGAGCAGGCCACACAGTCACTTCCGGTTTCAGTACCTCGCCGCGAACTGCTGCTCCGCGCCGGCGGCACATTTTTTGAAGATGCGCGGTCCGGACAGGAGCGTTTCTTTGCGGTCAGTGAAATTCTCCCTGGCCAGGTTGCCGTCGTCGGCAGTTGGCCGGTGGAAAAAGCCATGTCGGTGAGTGCAAGCCCGACCTCATGGATGACGCTGGCATTTCCGGTGCTGATGTGGCTTGCCGGGATTTCCGTTGCTGTTCTCGGTTTGCAGCAGATGGTGATCCGCCACTTGAACGCATTGCGCCGGGCCATGCGGCGGTATGCGCTGGGAGAGCGGGATAACCCGAACCTCAATCTGAAAAGCCCCCCGCGCGAGTTCGATGAGGCCCGGTTGTCCTTTAACCGCATGGTGGCAATCCTCAGCGAAGCAGAGAGACGGCGCGAGCTTGACCTTGATGAAAAGACTATGCTGCTGCGCGAAGTTCATCACCGGGTGAAAAACAACCTCCAGCTTGTGGCGTCCATC
>NZ_JAXMOX010000039.1:0-26917 GCF_034669605.1 Leisingera sp. | reverse complement strand
TCTTGGCCTGCATCAGCTGGAAGTTTCCGATCGGCTGGCCGAACTGCTTGCGCTCTTTCATATAGGGCATCATCTCGTCCATGCAGGAGGCCATGATACCGGTGCCGATGCCCGCCAGCACCACGCGCTCATAGTCCAGGCCGGACATCAGCACGCGCACGCCCTTGCCCTCTTCGCCCAGGATGTTTTCAAACGGGACTTCCACATCCTCGAACACCAGTTCAGCCGTATTGGAGCCGCGCATGCCCAGTTTGTCGAAGTGCTTGGAGGCGGAAAAACCTTTCATCTCTTTTTCGATCAGGAAGGCGGTCATGCCTTTGGAACCCGCTTCCGGATCGGTCTTGGCATAGACCACCAGGGTGTCGGCATCGGGGCCATTTGTGATCCAGTATTTGTTGCCGTTCAGCCGGTAGTGGTCATTGCGCTTTTCGGCGCGCAAAGACATCGAGACAACGTCGGATCCTGCGCCAGCCTCGGACATTGCCAGCGCACCAACATGCTCGCCCGAGATCAGCCGCGGCAGATACTTGGCCTTCTGTTCAGCGTTGCCGTTCAGCTTGATCTGGTTGACGCAAAGGTTGGAATGCGCGCCATAGGACAGCGACACAGATGCACTGGCACGGGCGACTTCCTCAACCGCGACCGTGTGGGCCAGATAAGACATGCCGGCGCCGCCGAACTCCTCCGGCACGGTGATCCCCAGAAGGCCAAGCTCGCCCATTTCTTTCCAAAGCTCCGCAGGGAACTCGTTGTTCTGATCGATTTCCTGCGCCAACGGCTTGACGCGGTCCTGCGCCCAGCGGTGAACCGCGTCGCGCAGTGCGTTCACATCCTCACCAAGATCAAAAGTCATGCTTGCGTTGAACATCCCGCGGGACCTCCCGGTTAGAGCCGATTATATGAACACTTGTTCAATTCATTAAACGAGCCCCCGATTCGGGTCAATCGTGTTCCTGCGAGGCGGTGCAAACGGCAACGGGCGGCCCCAGAATGGCCGCCTGCAACAAACCGGACAACCGGGCCAGCGGATCACATGGATCACAGTGCGGCTGTCCGCCTCAACCAGAACAGGCAGGCCGTTGAGATAGACGTACCAATAAGCGGAGTCCGGAACTTCGGTCAGCTGGAGCTGCTCCGGGATCATGACACCTGTCACCACCTCACCTTGCACCAGTTGCTTTCCTCAAGGCAGCCCTCAAGTTCAACCGAGCCATCGGCAGAGATCACGCCAAAGATCTCGTGCTGCGGCCCCGGGCCTGCGCGAAGGTTCAGGGTCGGTCACAGCCTGCACATGGGCGCCGGCCCACACCGGGGCGGCCAGAAGGGCCAGAGCGGAAGCGGTCAAGGCCCGTTCTGGCGCCATCGCGGACAGACAACGTGCGCTTTCAGAAAAAGGTTCCCCGGATCGTTTTGCCATTTTTGCGCGTTGGGTTAGCAGTAACGGGACAAACCGGCACACAGCAGATTGCGAGGATACAGACCGATGAAGCGATTGAACCGGACAGCGGCAGCCCTGATCTGCCTGCTAAGCCTTCCCGCCGCAGCTGAGGAAGTCGGGGAGATCGGCGTCGATTGGGTGGGAAATGACATCATCATCGAGGCCATCGCCGACCCCAAGGTCAGCGGCGTGACCTGCCACATCGCCTATTTCGAGCGCGGCTTGCTGGACAGGCTGTCAAAGGGAAACTGGTTCGAGGATCCGTCCAATGCTTCAATCGCCTGCCGCCAGACCGGGCCGATCACAGTAGGTGACATCGACCGCGGCCGCGATGGCGAGGATGTGTTCCGGGCGTCCCGCTCCATCATTCTGAAATCGCTGCGGGTGAAGCGGATTTTCGATGAGGCCAATCAGACCCTGATCTATGCTGCCCACGCGGCAGAGCTGACCGATGGCTCCGCCAAGGTTTCGATCTCGACGGTGCCGCTTTATCAGGCGGACTGATAGACCGCAGATACCTCCGCACGGATGATGCGGGCGATCTGAGCGCAATCCTCCACACTGAACGTCAGCGGCACCCGCATGTCGATGATACCTGCCAGCACCCGGTCGCTTTGCGCAAGACGCGGCGTCTCCGCATAACGCCAGCTGTCATAGCGGGAGGTGAAGGCCACCGGCTCCGGCGTGCCGAACCATTTCAGCTCCACCCCGCGGGCAGCACAGCGGCGGACCGCCTCCTGCACGGCGTCCTCAGCCCAATCCAGCAACAGGAACTGGAACGAGGAGCCGACATAGACCTCCTTTGCGGGACGCTCCACCACGGTCAAGCCCGGCGTGCCGTACAGGCCGTTCTCCACTTCACGGTAGCGCGCGTTCCAGCGGTCCACCTGGGTGTCCAGATCGCGCAGCTGCGGCCGCAGGATGGCGGCGCGCAGGTTGTCCATGCGGCCCGAGATGTTGGGTGTTTCGTATTTCACCTGCTCGAACACCTCCGGCCCCGGTGCGGCCAAATGGCGGCCATAGAGCATGTAGGAGCCGGACAGCAAGATGGCACGCGCGGCGATCTCCGCGTCATCGGTGATCAACAGACCGCCCTCGCCCGCGTTCACGTGCTTGTAAGTCTGGCAGGAGTAGCAGCCGACAGCGCCGTGGCGGCCCGACAGCACGCCGTTCCAGGAGGCGCCCATCGTGTGGGCACAATCCTCTATCACGGTGATGCCGGCCGCGTTGCAGATCTCCATCAGCCGGTCCATGTCGCACAGATGCCCGCGCATGTGCGACAGCATCAGCACCTTGGCCTGCTCCGCCTTGGCCGCCAGGTCATCGAGGTCGATGGTCAGGTCTTCGGTGACTTCGACAAACACCGGCTCAGCCCCGACCGAGGCAATCGAGCCCGGCACCGGCGCCAGCGTGAAGGCATTGGTCAGAACCTTATCGCCGGGTTTCACCCCGACCGCACGCAGAGAGGTCGCCAAAGCATAGCCGCCCGAGGCAACGGCCAGGCAGTATTTCGCGCCCATCTGCGCCGCGAACTCCTGCTCCAGCAGTGCGGTTTCACCGGCCTCCCCTTCCGCCACATTATAGCGGTGGAGACGCCCGCCGCGCAGCACCGACAGCGCAGCCTCGATGGCGTCTTCGGGGATGGATTCTTGCTGGGTGAAAGACCCGGAAAATATCTCGCTCATGCGGCGTTTGTGAGCCGCCGCCCGGCAAGGGTCAAGAGGGGAGCAGTTTGGCCGGATTTCCCGAAACTAAGTTGCGGGATCACGCAATCAGCCGCTCCGCAATCTCCGGCAGGTCTTCGTAGCAGTCCAGCAGCGCCTCCGGCCGCAGCGCCTGCATGTCGCCGCCCGCCGGACCGAAGGTCACCAGAACCGACGGCACACCCGCGTTGGCCGAGGTATTGCGGTCCGTATCACTGTCACCCACAAGCAAGGTGCGGGCCGGATCGCCCCCCGCCCTGCGCGCCGCCTCAAACAGCGGTTCCGGGTCAGGCTTGCGCACCGGCAGCGTGTCGGCCCCCACCAGTGACGCAAAGGCATCGCGCACCCCAAGGCTGCGCAGCAGCTGATCCGCCAGCGCCTCGGGTTTGTTGGTGCAGATCCCGACGCCGAAACCTGCGGCCTTCAACGCCTCAACCGCCGCCATCGCGCCGGGATAAAGGGCTGTGTGATGGTCGATGGCACCCCGGTAGGCCTCCAGCAGCAGCGGATAGAACTCATCCACGGTGGCTTCGTTAAACTGGTTCGTCCGCCGGAGACCATAGCCCAGCATCATCCGGCCGCCGCGCAGGGCGATGCCGGCATCCTGCGGATGGGTCAGCACGTCGCCCAGCCCCATTTGCCGGAAACAGGCATTGGCCGCCGCCAGCAGGTCGCCCGAGGTATCGGCCAGCGTGCCGTCGAGATCGAAGATGACTGTCCGCATGTTCCGCCCTTTCGGCATCTTTCCGCCGCCGCATGTTGCAGGCCGCAATCTTGTTTGATGGCGCTGTCCCTTGCGCCCCGCCCCCCAGCGGATAAAACGGAAGCGATAAAAAGACAAAGAGAAAAGCGATTATGAGCATTGCCCTTGTCATCCTGGCGGCCGGAAAAGGCACCCGGATGAACTCTGACCTTCCGAAAGTCCTGCACCCGATCGCACAAGCACCGATGCTGCAGCACGCCATGGCCGCGGGCCGCGCGCTGGAGCCGGAGCGCAGCATTATCGTGGCAGGCCACGGGGCAGAGGCAGTGTGCGCAGCCGTCGCCGGCTTCGACGAAACGGCCGAAGTGGTGCTGCAGGAAGCGCAGCTGGGCACCGCCCACGCCGTGGATCAGGCCCGCGCCGCGCTGGAAGGCTTTTCCGGCGATGCGGTGGTGCTGTATGGCGACACGCCTTTTGTCAGCGCGGCCACACTGGAACGCATGATCGAGGCCCGCCAGCGCGCCGATCTGGTAGTGCTGGGGTTCGAGGCCGCCGATCCCGGCCGCTATGGCCGCCTGGTAATGGAGGGCGACAGCCTGGAGCGGATCGTCGAGTTCAAGGACGCGAGCGAAGCGGAGCGCGCCATTCGCTTCTGCAATTCCGGGCTGATGGCCTGCGACGCCGGGATGATGTTCGACCTGATTGCCAAGGTCGGCAATGAAAACGCCTCGGGCGAGTATTACCTGACTGACCTGGTGGAATTGGCGCGGCGCGAAGATTTGAAGGTTACGGCAGTATCCTGCGATGAAGCCGAAACGCTGGGCGTCAACTCCCGCGCCGAACTGGCACAGGCGGATGCGCTGTTTCAAGCGCGTGCCCGGGCAGAGCTTCTGGACCTAGGTGTCACCCTGGTGGCGCCGGAAACTGTCTACCTGGCCTTTGACACCATCATTGGCCGCGACACGGTGATTGAACCCAATGTGGTCTTCGGCCCCGGCGTGACGGTGGAAAGCGGCGCCCTGATCCGCGCCTTCTCGCATCTGGAGGGCTGCCACGTCAGCCGCGGCGCCAAGGTCGGCCCATATGCCCGGCTGCGTCCGGGGGCAGAACTGGCGGAGGACACCCACATCGGCAATTTCGTCGAGATCAAGAACGCGGAAATCGCAGAAGGCGCCAAGGTCAATCACCTCAGCTATATCGGCGATGCCTTTGTTGGCGCGGCATCAAACATTGGCGCAGGCACGATTACCTGCAACTATGACGGGGTGATGAAGCACCGTACCGAGATCGGCGCCCGTGCCTTTATCGGATCGAACACCATGCTGGTGGCACCGGTCCGGGTCGGAAACGAGGCAATGACCGCTACAGGCGCGGTGATCACTAAAAATGTCGAAGACGGCGATCTGGCCATAGCCCGCGCCGAACAGACCAACAAACCAGGGCGCGCGCGCAAGCTGATGGATATGCTGCGCGCCAAAAAGGCCCGTCTTCAAAAGGGAGCCAAGTGATGTGCGGAATTGTCGGCGTTCTGGGAAATCACGAGGCTGCCCCGATTTTGGTCGAGGCGCTGAAGCGGCTGGAATACCGCGGCTATGACAGTGCTGGAATCGCCACCGTCAACAACGGAGAGCTGCGCCGCCGCCGCGCGGTGGGCAAGCTGGTGAACCTTTCCGACCTGCTGGTGCATGAGCCGCTGGCCGGCAAGTCCGGCATCGGCCACACCCGCTGGGCCACCCATGGCGCGCCCTCGGTCGGCAATGCGCACCCGCACCGTGCGGGCGCTGTGGCCGTGGTCCACAACGGCATTATCGAGAATTACAAGGACCTGCGCGCCGAGCTGCTGGACTGCGGGTTGGAGTTCCGCACCGAGACCGACACCGAAACCGTCGCCCTGATGGCCGAACGCTATCTGCAGGAAGGTCTCTCCCCTGCCGATGCCGCCTTTAAGACGCTCGATCAGCTGCAAGGCGCCTTTGCCCTGGCGTTCCTTTTTGACGGCGAAGAAGACCTGATCATCGCCGCCCGCAAGGGTTCGCCGCTGGCAATCGGCCATGGCGACGGTGAAATGTTCGTGGGCTCGGATGCCATCGCCCTGGCGCCGCTGACAGACCGGATCACCTATCTGGAGGAAGGCGACCGCGCTGTTGTCACCCGCGCAGGCGCCGAAATCCGCAATGCCCGCGGCGAACTGGTGAACCGCGAAACCAAGACCATCCAGATCGATGCCGCTCAGGTCGACAAAGGCGGCCACAAGCATTTCATGGCCAAGGAAATCGCCGAGCAGCCGCATGTGATCGCCGAGGCGATCCGCCATTACCTGCCGGTCGAGGAAGACGCTGTGCGCCTGCCGGGCGAAGGTGTGGACTTCTCCGGTGTCGAGCGGCTGACCATGGTCGCCTGCGGCACCGCCTATTACGCCTGTGTCACTGCCAAATACTGGTTTGAGCAGATCGCCCGGCTGCCGGTCGAGGTCGATATCGCCTCCGAATTCCGCTACCGCGAACCGCCGATCCCCGGCAAGACGCTGGCGCTGTTTGTCTCGCAATCAGGCGAAACCGCCGACACCCTGGCCGCCCTGCGCTATTGTCAGGAAAAGGCGGACAAGATCCTGTCGGTGGTCAATGTCTCCGAAAGCTCCATCGCACGCGAAAGCGATCTGGCGCTGCCGATCTTTGCCGGGCCGGAAATCGGCGTGGCGTCCACCAAGGCCTTTACCTGCCAGCTGACAGTTCTGCTGGCGCTGGCGCTGAAAGCCGCCTGCGACCGCGGCCATCTGAGTGCCGAGGAAATGACAGAGTATGCCACAGCCATCCGCGGCCTGCCAAACGTGCTGTCCTCCGCGCTGGAGCAGAACGACGCAATCCGTTTGGCGGCACAGAAGGTGAGCGAGGCCCGCGACGTCCTGTTCCTGGGCCGCGGCCTGATGTTCCCGCTGGCCTTGGAGGGCGCGCTGAAGCTGAAGGAAATCAGCTATATCCACGCCGAAGCCTATGCGAGCGGCGAGCTGAAGCACGGCCCCATCGCATTGATCGACAAGAACATGCCGGTGGTGGTGCTGACGCCCAAGGACGCGCTGTTCGACAAATCTGTCTCCAATATGCAGGAGGTGCTGGCGCGCAAGGGCAAGGTGCTGATGATCTCCGATCAGAACGGCATTGACGAGGCCGGAGACGACGTCTGGTGCGCGATCCGGATGCCCCGGGTGAAGGAGGCGCTGACCCCGATCCTTTATGCGATCCCGGCGCAGCTGCTGGCCTATCACACCGCCGTGGCCAAGGGCACTGATGTGGACCAGCCGCGCAATCTGGCGAAATCCGTTACCGTGGAGTAGCAGCCGGTGGCCAAGCAGTTTAACCGGATCAATGAGGATCACGCGCGTTTCATCGCTGCTCAGCATGTCTTCTTTGCCGGGACCGCAGCGGCGGAAGGCCGGGTGAACATCTCCCCCAAGGGCATGGACAGCCTGCGGGTTATGGATCCGAACCGGATTGTTTGGCGCAATCTCACCGGCAGCGGCAACGAAACTGCGGGGCATCTGCGCCAGATGAACCGGATGACGCTGATGTGGTGCAGCTTCGCGACGCGGCCGCTTATCTTGCGGGCCTATGGCTCGGCCCGCACCCTGCATCCCCGCGACCCGGAATTTGCGGACCTCAATGCGCTGTTCCCTGCCAATCCGGGCCCGCGTCAGATCTACGACATGAGCGTGGAAATGATTCAGACGTCCTGCGGCTACGCGGTGCCATTCCTCGATTACGCCGGTGAACGGGACACATTGGACAGGGTGACCGAACCGCTGGGCCGGGACGGGCTGCACGCATTCTGGGCGGAGCGCAACCTGACCACGATCGACGGGCAGCCGACCAACATTTTCGGAGATACTGATGACGCTGGATGACGCTCTTGCCAGCTTGAAAGCGCAGGCAGAACCCGGCCGCGCCGAGCAGATGACCGCCTATCACAAGCAAACCCGCGCAGTTCTGGGCGTGCCCAACCCGGCCGCCAATGACCTGACCAGGACCTGGCGGCAGGTACTCTCGCTCGAAGAACGGGTCAACCTGGCAGGCGCACTGTGGGAGTCGGATATCTTCGAAGCCCGCATCGCCGCCGCCAAACTGCTGACCCAGGCGCGGATCAAAGAGGACGCGCCCGTTTGGGAGCTGCTGCAGGCATGGGTGCCCGGGTTTGACAGCTGGGCCATTGCCGATCACGCCTGCTCTGCCATTTCAAAGCGCCTGCAAGCTGCACCGGACCGGCTGGACACTGTGGAAGCCTGGACCCGGTCGGACCACATGTGGTCCCGCCGCGCAGCACTTGTGGCCACCCTGCCCTGGGCCAAGATGAACAACCTGAAGCCCGCGGATCAGCAGCGCCGTGAACGCATCCTGGGCTGGGCGGCCTCATATGTGCCGGACCGGAACTGGTTCATCCAAAAGGCCATCGGCTGGTGGCTGCGCGATCTCAGCAAGCATGACGCCGAGCGCACCCGCGTTTTTCTGGTGGAACATGGCGCAGCCATGAAACCCTTTGCCCGCAAGGAAGCGGCGAAATACCTGAAAGACGATTAGGCCCGCCCCGCAGCAACAGGGCGGCGCTTCCCCGTTCAAAACAAACTTCAGCCGGCGGGCAGCACCTGCACTTCGGCCAGCTCGGTCAGCGGCAGGTTCAAGGCGCGCATGGCGCCGATCGACAGGCGGCTGCCGCCGGTCGCCGCGCCAGATGCCGGTTTCAGCGTCAGCACCACCTGGGTATTGCGGCTGGTGCGCACCAGCGCCTGCTGTTCAGCAGCCACCAGCGGTGTTTCCATCCACAGCCCCGGCAGCGACGGGTCGCCCAGCGACGCCACCGTGGTAGCGGATCCGCGGAATGACGGCGCGGCGGGCAAGCCGGGGTCCGCCTCAACCGCCTCGACGCCGGGGGCCGGCTGCAGCACCGGGTCCAGCGGCTCTGACGTTGCCGGCGCCCCCTGGCCGCCAAGAATGGAGGAATTGAGCTGGATACCGTCGCAGGCCGCCAGCAGGGAAATCGAAGCAAGGGAAATGACTGTCATACGCATGGGGCGAGCCTAGCTTTCAGCGAAACTCTTTGCCAGACACAAATGCCGTCCCCCCTTGCCGCGGGCGCTGCCCCGCTTTACCTAGGAAGCATGACAGCTCCGCTTATCGATCCCTTCGCCCGCGCAATCACTTACCTGCGTGTCTCGGTCACCGACCGCTGCGACTTCCGTTGCGTCTATTGCATGTCGGAAAACATGACCTTTCTGCCCAAAAAGGATTTGCTGACGCTGGAGGAGCTGGACCGGCTGTGCTCCACCTTCATCCGGCTCGGCGTGGAAAAACTGCGCATCACCGGCGGCGAGCCGCTGGTGCGCCGTGGCATCATGACGTTTTTCGACGCGATGAGCCGCCATCTGGACACCGGCGCTCTGAAGGAGCTGACGCTGACCACCAATGGCTCGCAGCTGGTGAAATACGCCGATGACCTCTATGCCGCGGGGGTGCGCCGGGTGAATATCTCGCTCGACACGCTGGACGAACAGAAATTTGCCGATGTCACCCGCTGGGGCCGTTTGCCGCAGGTGCTGAAGGGTATTGATGCTGCCCAAAAGGCCGGCCTCAAGGTAAAGATCAACGCCGTGGCGCTGAAGGGGTTCAACGAAGAAGAACTGCCCGCCATCACCCGCTGGTGCGCTGAGCGCGGGTTGGACCTCACCTGGATCGAAGTCATGCCGATGGGGGAGGACATCGGCGCCATGGAGCGCATCGGTCAGTACTGGTCGCTGAAAGACGTGCGCGCGGAGTACGAAAACCACTATTCTGTCACCGATCTGGCCGAACGCACCGGCGGCCCGGCCCGCTATGTGCGGCTGGAGGAAACCGGCCAGAAAATCGGCTTCATCACGCCGCTTTCCCATAACTTCTGCGAAAGCTGCAACCGGGTGCGCGTGACCTGCACTGGTGAGATCTACACCTGCCTCGGCCAAGAGGGCAAAGCTGACCTGCGCAGCCCCCTGCGCGCCAATGAAGAAGGCACCGGCATCCTTGAAACTGCGATCCGTGCCGCCATCGGCGATAAGCCCCGCGGTCATGATTTTGATTATTCCCGGCAGGAGGCCGGCGGCCAGATATCCCGCCATATGAGCCACACCGGCGGCTGAACATGTCCAGTGACACGCCTGCGCGGCCGACGCTGCTTTACTCGCTTTATTGCGGCGCCAGCGCGTTGATCGCGCCCTTTGCCTGGCGCAAGGTCGCGGCCAAGCTGCGCGACTACGGCCTGCCCGAAGAGCGCGTGCGCGAGCGTCTGGGCCAAGCGTCCCTGCCCCGCCCCGCCGGACGGCTGATCTGGTTCCATGCCGCCTCGGTCGGCGAGAGCCTGTCTGTACTCACTCTCATTAAACGCATCGGCGAACAGGTGCCGGGGGCGGAGTTTCTGATCACTTCCGGCACCCCGACTTCGGCGGAATTGATCGCCAAGCGGATGCCGCCGCGCTGCCGCCACCAGTTTCCGCCGCTGGACACCGCGGCCTCAGTAGAGCGGTTCCTGGCGCACTGGCGCCCCGATCTGGGGGTATTTGTCGAAAGCGAGTTGTGGCCGCAGATGCTGGTGCGGGCGCGTACGGGCGGCTGCCCGCTGGTGCTGTTGAATGCGCGGCTGTCGGACCGCTCGGTTGAAAGCTGGACGAAACGCCCCGAAACGGCGCGCTACATCCTGGACCAATTCGACCTGCTGGTGACCCAGAACCAGAAAACTGCCGCCAACCTGCAGGCGATGGGCGCGGCTGCGGACCGCATCCGCCCCGGCAGCAACCTCAAGGCTGCCTCCGCCCCTCTGCCGGTTGATCCGAACAGCCTTGGCAAAGTGCGTGGCAACATCGGCGCTCGCCCGGTATGGGTAGCCTCCTCCACCCATGAGGGCGAGGAAGAGATCGTGCTGCAGGCGCATAAGCTGCTGTTGAAACAGCATCCGGACCTGTGCCTGCTGCTGGCCCCCCGCCACCCGGAGCGCGGCGGCACGGTAGAAACCCTGGTGAAAGACGCGGACCTCAGTTGCGCGCGCCGCAGCAAGGGGGTGATGCCCGGGACCGCGACGCAGGTCTATCTGGCCGACACGCTCGGCGAAGTTGGCACATGGTATGCGCTCAGCCCCCTGGTGTTTCTGGGTGGTTCCTTGCGCGAAATCGGCGGCCACAATCCGTTTGAACCGATCCAGGCTGGCGCTGCGGTGATCACTGGCACGGGCCACTACAATTTCGCCGAAACCTATGCCGAGCTGACCGCAGCGGGTGCGGCCGCTGAGGTGCGATCCGCTGCGGACCTGGCGGAACAGGTCGCCCAGTGGCTGGAGCAGCCGGAAACATTCCAGGCCGCACGCGATGCCGCAGGGCAGTTCATCTCCCGCCAGTCGGATCAATTGGACAAGACGGTGGACGCCCTGCTGGCGCTTCTGCCTGCCAGGAGGCCATGATGGCACAGATTGACGCCAACACAATCGAAGTCATCGCCCCGAATTTCAAGCGCCGCCTGTCCGGGGTGACCTCGACGATCGTGCGGCTGGTGCCTTTGCAGCGCCGGCAGATCGCCATTGCCACCGCAGGCGCCGGCCTGCCGGCGGAGATGCCGCATCTGTCGGCAGGCCAGCTCATCTTCATGAACCGCAACGGCCCGGCCGGCGCCCGTGTCTGGCACGCCCGGCGCAACGTGGAGATGCTGGGCGGGCTGGCCTTGAAATACCTATTGGGCAAGCGGCTGAAACTGCTGTTCACCTCTGCCTCCCAGCGGCATCATTCCGGCTATACCAAATGGCTGATCTCGCAGATGGACCGGGTGATCGCCACCTCAGCCAAGGGGGCGGCTTACTTGGATAAACCGGTTCAGGTGGTGCACCACGGGATCAATACCGAAGAGTTCTGTCCGCCCGCGGACAAAGCCGCACTGCGCCGTGAACTGGGCCTGCCGGAGGACGCCGTCCTGATCGGCTGCTATGGCCGGATCCGGGCGCAGAAGGGCACCGACGTTTTTGTCGACGCCATGCTGCAGGTGCTGAAGGCGCACCCCGAGGCGGTGGGCCTGGTTATGGGCCGCGCCACCGAAAAACATGCGGCCTTTGAAAAGGAACTGCGCGCCAAGGTGGATGCCGCGGGCCTGTCAGACCGGCTGCTGTTCCCGCCCGAGGTGCCGGTGTGGGAGGTTTCCCGTTGGTATCAGGCGCTGGATCTCTACGTGGCGCCGCAGCGCTGGGAGGGCTTCGGCCTCACCCCGCTGGAGGCGATGGCCTGCGGCGTGCCGGCTGTCGCCACCCGCGTTGGCGCCTTTGAAGAGCTTATTGCACCGGGTGAGACAGGCCTGCTGATCGATCCCGGCGAGACCGGGCAGATGGTCGAGGCGATCAACGGGATCCTGTCCGCCGAAGGGCGGCTGGAACAATGGTCAGCGGCGGCACGCAAGCACGCCATAACCAATTTCGCATTGAAGAAAGAGGCCGACGCACTGGTCGCCATCTACCGCGAATTGCTGGAACATTAAGGCAGCCCTCCCGCGTTTCTTTCTGGTCACAAATACTCTCGAGGGTGAATTGAGCTGAAAGCTCAAGAGGGGGCAGACAGCCCCCTCCCGTTGTTTCAGTTAAGCCGCAGGCATCCGCTGTTCGACAATTTCCGCCCACCAGCTGCAGCCCGCCGGAATCGCGTCGTCATTGAAGTTGTATTCCGGGTGATGCACCATCGCAGTGTCGCCGTTGCCCATCAGGATATAGGCGCCGGGGCGTTCCTCCAGCATGAAGGCGAAATCCTCGCCGCCCATGACCAACGGCGCGTCCTCGCAGCCGCCGGAAACACTGGCCGCCACCTTGGCTGCAAACTCGGTCTGCTCCTCGTGGTTCACCATCACCGGATAGCCGCGGTGATAGGTGACATCGGCGGTGCCGCCGAAAGTCGCTGCGATACCGGTGCAAACTTCGTTTATCCGCTTCTCCGCCAGGTCGCGCATCTCCTTGGACATGGTGCGCACGGTGCCCTTGATCTGCACCTTCTGCGGGATCACGTTGAACGCCTTCGAAGAGGTCTCAAACGAGGTCACCGAGACCACGATCTGATGCACCGGGTCGGCATTGCGCGATGCGATGGTCTGCAGCGCCAGCACCGCCTGCGCGGCCAGGACGGTGGTGTCGACGGTCTCATGCGGCTTGGCAGCATGGCCGCCGCGGCCCTCGAAAGTAATGTCGAACTGGTCGGTGGCGGCAAAAAACGATCCCGGGCGGATCGCGAACGAGCCCAGCGGCTGGCCCGGCCAATTGTGCAGGCCATAGACCTCCTGCACGCCCCAGCGGTCCATCAGACCATCATCGCACATCACCTTGGCGCCGCCGCCGCCTTCCTCTGCGGGCTGGAAGATAACCACCACGGTGCCGTCGAAATTGCGGGTCTCCGACAGGTATTTCGCCGCGCCCAGAAGCATCGCAGTGTGGCCGTCATGGCCGCAGGCATGCATCGCGCCGGGGGTCTTGGACGCATAGTCCAGCCCGGTCTGTTCGTGGATCGGCAGCGCGTCCATGTCGGCGCGCAGGCCAATGACCTTGCCGGAGCTGTCCGCCTTGCCCTTGATGACACCAACCACACCGGTGCGGCCAATGCCGGTCACCACCTCGTCGCAGCCGAATTCCTGCAGTTTTTCAGCGACCAGCGCGCTGGTGCGGTGGGTTTCAAACAGGATTTCCGGGTTTTCGTGGATATCCCGGCGCCAGGCGGTGATTTCATTTTGCAATTCGGCAAAGCGGTTCTTGACCGGCATCTTTCACTCCTATGGTTGTCTTTCCCGCCGCCTCAGGCCGCGGGCATTCTTCGTTCCACCAACTCGGCAAACCAGCTGCAACCCAGCGGGATCGCATCGTCGTCAAAGACATAAGCCGGGTGGTGGCACATTTCGGTGTCGCCGTTGCCGAGAAAGATATAGGCGCCGGGGCGCTGCTCCAGCATGTAGGAGAAATCCTCGGACGGCATGATGGGCGGAGTCTCGGCGTTCACTTTGGCAGAGACTGCCTGCCCCGCCTCAATCGCGTGGGTGGTGCCGTTTTCATCATTGATTGTAACAGGATAGCCAGGAACCCATTCAACCTCTGCGGTGGCGCCAAAGGCCGCCGCCGTGCTTTCAGCAACCCGGCGCACCCAGTCCTCGGCCTGGGTCCGGTACTCCGGGTCCAGCGTACGCACAGTACCCTGCAGCTTGGCGGTGTGGGCGATCACATTCGATGCCGTGCTGTCGGTCTCAAAGGTGCCGACGGTCAGCACCACCCGTTTCACCGGGTCCACGTTGCGCGACACGATTGAGTGCAGCGAAACCACGATCTGCGAGGCCACCAGCGTGGTGTCGATGGCGTCATGCGGAGCGGCGGCGTGGCCGCCCTTGCCGGTGACGGTGATATTGAACTCATCCGACGAGGCCATCAATGCACCGGGACGGATGGCGAATTCGCCCACCGGCAGGCCCGGCATATTGTGCAGGCCATAGACCTCCTGAATGCCCCATCGGTCCATCAGACCGTCGTCGCACATCGCCTTGCCGCCGGCGCCGCCCTCTTCGGCGGGCTGGAAGATCAGCACCGCTTTGCCGTCGAAATTGCGTGTCTCCGCAAGGTACTTGGCGGCCCCCAGCAGGATCGAGGTATGGCCGTCATGGCCGCAAGCATGCATCACCCCGGGCGTCTTGGAGGCATAGTCCACCCCCGAGACCTCGGGGATCGGCAGCGCGTCCATGTCTGCGCGCAACCCGATGGCGCGGCCGGAGGTGTTGGTCTTGCCCTCGATCACCGCCACCACGCCGGTCTGGCCGACGCCGGTGGTGATATCGGTGATGCCGAATTCCTTGAGCCGCTCCACTACAAAGGCGGCGGTTTCATGCACCTCGTACATCAGTTCGGGGTTTTCGTGCAGATGGTGGCGCCAGGCCGTGATCTCCTGGTGCATCTCGGCAAAGCGGTTCTTGGCCGGCATTGTCCCCTCCCCTTTTTGTTTCAGTTTCCGTCACGGCAGACTGTCCGCGAAAAAACTTAGCTTCGCAAGTATCCGGAGCTGCCGGGACGCCGCGGAACCTGTCAGAGCGCATGCACCGGGCGTGCACCCCCTGTGCACCCTCTGTGCACCGCCCCGGACATCTCTGGCATCAATCTGAGCACAAACAGCCCGGTTTCAAGGTCCCGGGAGTTCCTCCCGCAGCTTTTCCACCAGACCGCGCATGAACTCATGGCCAGCGTTGAATTGCGCGACAGTGATATATTCGTTCGGCTGATGCGCCTGGGCAATGTCGCCAGGGCCGCAGATCACTGCGGAATACCCCGCTTGCTGGAACTGCCCCGCCTCGGTGCCATAGCTGACCACATGGGAGCCGTTGTCACCTGTCAGAAGCCGAACCAGAGACTCCGCCGCACCGTCCTGTTCCGGCACCAGCCCGGGAACATCGAACTGCTTGGACACATCAATGCGCGCCTCCGGGTGGATCGCCTGCATTTCAGCTTCCACCTCGCGGACCTTCTGCAAATAGGCCGCTTCCCAATCGGCGGCGGTCTCCCCAGGCACCACCCGGAAATCCATCATGAAGCGGCAGTCCTTGGCGGTGATGTTATGGGCGGTGCCGCCCTCGATCATGCCGACGTGGCAGGTGGTCCAGGGCGGGGTGAACATCGCCTGTACCTCGCCCGGCTCCCCGGCCATGTTCTCGGCGTTCTTCTGGTTGGCCCAGTCGATCAGCCGGGCGCCCTGCATGATGGCGCTGACGCCGGTGTGCATGAGCGAGGAATGCACTTCGAACCCCACCATATGGGTGGCATAGCCGGTGCCGCCCTTGTGACCGGTCACTGCCTTCATCATCGAGGGTTCCCCGACAATCACCGCCGAGCCCTTGGGCAGCACAGGCTGCATCGCAGCAATCATCGGCGGGGCGCCGGTGCAGCCGATCTCCTCGTCAAAACTCAGCGCCAGTTGCAGCGGGCGGTTGACGCCCAGGCTGTGCGCCTCGACCAAGGCCCAGATGGCCAGCGCATCGTAGCCCTTCATGTCGCAGGTGCCGCGGCCGAAGTATTTGCCGTCTTTCTCGACCACGGTGAAGGGGTCGCTGTCCCAGGGCTGGCCGTCCACCGGCACCACATCGGTATGCCCCGACAGCACCACGGCGCCCTCGTCCCAAGGCCCGGCATGGGCAAAGACGGCGGCCTTATGCGGCTGCTGCGGGTCTACCCAGCGGTGGCTTTCGATGCCCTGCGAGGACAGGTAGTCCTGCACCCAGTCCACCAGTGGCAGGTTGGTGTCCCGGCTCACGGTCGGGAAGGAAACCAACCTGTGCATGATTTCCAAAGGCGTCAATTTGGCAGCCATGTTTCAATATCCGCTGTTTGTGGTCAGAACGAAATGGCCGGGCTCCAACTCCAGATACTCCGACGGCTCCGGCTGGTAGCCGACTTCATGGATCGGCGAGGGGATCGGCTTGAAGTTCAGTTCCTTCTCCGACTTACGCTGGCGCGGGTCGGCGATCGGCACCGCCTTCATCAAGGCCTGAGTATAGGCGTGCAGCGGGTTCTCGAACACCCGTTCGCGCGGGCCAAGTTCAACAATCCGGCCCAGATACATCACCCCGACCTGATGCGAGACGCGCTCCACCACCGCCATGTCATGACTGATGAAAAGGAACGACAGGCCCAGTTCCGCCTGCAGCTCCATCATCAGGTTCAGCACCTGCGCCTGCACCGACACGTCAAGCGCCGAGACCGCCTCGTCCGCGACGATCAGCTTGGGGTTCAGGGCCAGCGCGCGGGCGATGGCAATCCGCTGGCGCTGGCCGCCGGACATCTCGTGCGGGTAGCGGCGCATGAAGCTGCGCGGCAGGTGGACCCTGTCGAACAGGCTGGCGACGCGGTCGTGCAGCTCGGAGCCGGAGGCGAGCCCATAGTTGCGCAAGGGCTCCGCCACCTGGTCCAGCAGCTGCATTTGCGGATTCAGCGAGGCAAACGGATCCTGAAAGATCATCTGCATGTCCTGGCGCGCTTTGTGCATTTGCGATGCACTGAAGCTCAGCACGTCTCGGCCCTCAAATTCCACTTTGCCCGAATTCGGTTCCACCAGCCGCAGGATCGAGCGGCCGGCGGTGGATTTGCCGCAACCGGATTCGCCCACCAGCGACAGGGTCTGGCCCTTGAACACCTTGAAGGACACATCCTCGACCGCGTGGACATTGGAGATGGTGCGGCGCAACAGGCCGCCCTTGACCGGGAAGCGGGTGGTCAGGTTCTGCACATCCAGCAGCACCTCATCCGTGCCCTTGATCGGTTCGATCTTCTGGCCTTCGACACCCAAAAGCTTCATCGGCTCGGGATATTGCTTGCCGCGCATTTCCCCCAGTTTCGGAACTGCGGCCAGCAGCGCCTTGGTATAGTCGTGTTTGGGGGTCTCGAAGATCTCCTGGACGGTGCCTTCCTCGACTTTGTTGCCGCGGTACATGACAACGACGCGGTCGGCCATCTGCGCCACCACCGCCATGTCGTGGGTGATGAACATCACCGCCGTCCCCGTCTCGCGCTTGAGGCGGTCCATCAGCGCAAGGATTTCCGCCTGAATGGTCACGTCCAGCGCCGTGGTGGGCTCATCCGCGATCAGCAGGCGCGGCTCGCAGGCCATCGCCATGGCGATCACCACCCGCTGGCGCATGCCGCCGGACAGTTCGTGCGGATATTGCTGCAGGCGCCGCTCCGGTTCGGGAATGCGGACCTGGCGCAAAAGCTCCAACGCGCGTTCATTGGCCTGAGCTTTGGACATGTTCTTGTGGATCCGCAGGCCCTCGGTCAGCTGACGGCCCACAGTGAACACCGGGTTCAGCGCAGTCATCGGCTCCTGAAAGATCATGCCGATCTCATTGCCGCGGATCTGCTTCATCATCTCCTGCTCGGAGGTGGCCAGGTTGGTCTCACCGCCCTCACGGCGGTTGAACAGCAGCTCGCCGCCCGCAATCTCGCCGCCGCCGAACTCCACCAGCCGCATCAAGGACAGCGAGGAGACAGACTTGCCCGACCCGGATTCACCAACGATACAAACAGTTTCGCCCGGGCTCACATCAAAGGACACATCTTCCACGCCAGTAACGGTGCCGTCCTTGGTCTGGAACTCCACGCGCAAGTTCCTGATTGACGCAATTGTGTTGTCCAGCATGACGGCTCCCTTGCCAGTAAACTTTCGGGCCCCGCCGGAAAACGAAGCCCCTAATCCTGAGTAAACTCCACTTTGCACCAAAATGCTCATGCAAATAATGCATAGGGTTTTCGAAATTGGAATTTGCAATTTTTCAGGAAGTGGTTTTCGATACCTTCAGTGGCTGCTTGCAGACCGTCACGCGTCGGCCCGGTCGACAACATGTTAAGAAGTATTGCTTTTTTCACGCTTTGGGCTGCCTGCAGGCGCGTTTGCTACACATCCGCAGAGATGCGGCAAATTACCGGGTTCGAACCAGCCCGGACGAATAATGACATGAAACATGTCCGACAAGGAGAGTGTGATGAAACTCAAGTCCCTATTGATAGGTGCCGTTGCCACGGCATCCTTGGCGCCCGCGGCCTTTGCCGAGCGAGGCTCGGATGGCCAGGTCAACATCATCTACTGGCAGGCGCCGTCGATCCTGAATCCGTATCTGTCCGGCGGCACCAAAGACAGCGAGTCGGCGTCGCTGGTGATTGAGCCGCTAGCCCGCTACGACACCAAGGGCAATCTGGTGCCCTGGCTGGTGAGCGAGATTCCCACCGTCGAAAACGGAGGGATCAGCGAGGATCTGACCTCGATCACCTGGAAGATCACCCCTGGTATCAAATGGTCGGACGGATCGAATTTCACCGCCGAGGACGCAAAGTTCACCGCCGACTACTGCATGCACCCCGAAGGCGGCTGCGCCTATGCGACCCGCTTTGAAGGTGTGCAGTCAGTCGAGGTTCTGGACGATCTCACCATCAAAATCACATTCAGCGAGCCCACTCCGTTTCCCTACGGCCCGCTGGTCGG
Organism: Leisingera sp.; assembly: GCF_034669605.1. Taxonomy (GTDB): domain Bacteria; phylum Pseudomonadota; class Alphaproteobacteria; order Rhodobacterales; family Rhodobacteraceae; genus Leisingera. The sequence continues at coordinate 8,045 of NZ_JAXMOX010000039.1, read as the reverse complement.
CGGCGAAAGCCCGATCCTGCAAAAGGCCCAGTTCGAAAACTGTTTGGGTGCCAAGGCGCCAGAATGCACTGAGGCCAACTTTAACCCGATCGGCACCGGCCCGTTTGCGGTGGATGAGTTCAAACCGAACGATGTGATTACCCTTTCGGCCAACCCGAACTACCGCGACCCGGCCAAGCCGGCCTTTGCCAAGGTCCTGTTCAAAGGCGGCGGTGACGCAACTGCTGCGGGCCGCGCGGTGATGGAAACCGGCGAGTTTGACTATGCCTGGAACCTGCAGCTGGCACCGGAAGTGATCGCCCAGATGGAGGCAGCCGGCAAGGGCAAGCCGGTGGCCGGCTTCGGCCCGCTGGTCGAGCGCATCATGCTGAATCAGACCGACCCCAGCCCAGAACTGGGCCCGGATGAACGCTCGGTGAAGCGCGGCCATCCGTTCCTGAACGACCCGGCCGTCTACAAGGCGATGTCGATGGCCATCGACCGGCCGCTGCTGGTGGAAATCGGCTATGGCAAGGCGGGCAAGGTCGGCTGCAACTGGGTACCTGCGCCAGCAGCCTTTGCCTCGGACACCTTTGACTGCTCCACCCAGGACATCGAAGGCGCCAAGGCGATGCTGGAAGAAGCCGGCTACAAGGACACCAATGGCGACGGCGTTCGGGAAACTCCGGACGGCAAGCCGATGAAGATCCTCTACCAGACCTCGACCAACGCCGTGCGCCAGGATTTTCAGGCGCTGATCAAGGATTGGTGGAGCCAGATCGGCATCGAATCCGAGTTGCGCAACATCAACGCCTCGGTGTTCTTCGGCGGTGACCCGGGTTCGCCCGACACCTTCCAAAAGTTCTATGCCGACGTTCAAATGTATGCCAACACCTTCAACGGCACCGACCCGCAGTCCTACCTGGGCAATGGCCTCTGCGACAAGGCGCCGGCCCCCGCCTCCCAGTGGCAGGGCGAGAACATCTCGCGCTTCTGCGACGAGGAGTTCGACCAGTTGCACGCGGAAATGGCCAAGACTGCAGGACTGGAGGCCCGCGCCGAGATCGGCAAGCGCCTGAATGACATCATGGTCGAAAAGGGCGGCATGATCCCGCTGGTGCACCGCGGCCGCCTGTCGGCACATTCCAACACCCTGGGCGGCGTTGACCTGAACGTCTGGGACAGCGAGCTGTGGAACGCCGCTGACTGGTACCGCATCAAGTAAGCAGCGCTTGCCTCACCTGGGGGCCCTGACGTTGCTTCAGGGCCCCTTGCCACTCAGCATTGGTTACCTTTAACCGCCTGCGCGTGACATGGATGTGAGGCCCCCCTCGCCTGCTCCGACCTTAATACAAGCTGCAAAGGCGCCTACCTGATGCTGACCTTTACAATCCGGCGGCTGATCCTGGCAGTACCGACACTGCTGTTCATCAGCCTCGTGATCTTCCTGCTCTTGGAGCTCGCCCCCGGCGACCCGATGGCGCAGGTTCCCCTGACCGTCCCCCCCGAAGTCAAAGAGAAAATGCGCGAGGCGCTTGGCCTTGGCCAGCCGATGCATATCCGGTTCTGGAAATGGATCGTGCAATTCTTCTGGATCGAGCCGCAGGTGCTGATCGACCACTACATCGGAACCTCCTTCTCCGCGGGCGACCTGCGGGTGATCTCCTGGCAGACCCGTTCGCCGGTGATGGACATCGTGATCCAGCGTCTGCCGCAGACCCTGTGGGTTGTCGGCACCGCCTATATCGTTGCCATCGTGATTGCACTGCCGATCGGGATCTATTCCGCCTACCGCCAGTACAGCTGGTTCGACCAGTTGGGCACCTTTGTTTCCATGGTGGGTTTTTCGGTGCCGCCGTTCTTCTCGGGCGTGCTGGTGATCGTGATCTTCTCGGTGCAGCTGGGCTGGTTCCCGTCGATCTATGACACCACCCATGTGGTCGACAGCTGGGACGCCTTTGTCTACCAGCTGAAGCAGATGATCATGCCCGTGATGGTGCTGGCCTTGCAGATCACCGCACAGCTCAGCCGCTTCATGCGGGCCTCGATGCTGGACAACCTGAACCAGGATTACGTGCGCACGGCCCGAGCCAAGGGCCTGAGCGAGTATGTCGTGGTGATGGTGCATGTGCTGCGCAATTCGATGATCCCGGTGGTCACCGTGATTGCACTGGGGATCCCGTCGATCTTCGGCGGCGCCATCATCACCGAGCAGGTGTTCAAGGTGAACGGCATCGGCCAGCTGCTGATCGGTGCCATTCAGGCCAACGACCTGCCGATGGTGCAGACCCTGACCTTCATCTTTGCGGTGCTGATCGTGCTGTTCAACCTGATCGCCGACGTTCTGTACGGCATTCTTGACCCGAGGATCCGCTATGACTGACAAGGAACGCTTTGTCCCCGACGAAGGCATGGCGCCGGCCTCCACCGCGGTGCCCGGCGCCGGAGCGCTGGAGGAGCTGCACAGCCCGCCGCGCAGCCAGTGGCAGGATGTGTGGGACCAGTTCAAATCGCACCGCGGCGCGCTGATGGGCGGGGCGCTGTTCCTGTTCATCATTCTGGCGGTCTATCTGGGTCCGTTTGTGTGGGAGCTTGAGGCCACCCAGATCGATATCCGTGCCCGCAACCAGGGTCCCAGCTGGGCGCATCCCTTCGGCACCGACCAGCTGGGCCGCGATATGCTGGCCCGGATGATGGCCGGCGGCGCGACCTCGGTCTCCGTGGGGCTGACGGCGATGCTGCTGGCACTGTTCCTGGGCTCTTTCATCGGGGTCGTGGCCGGGTTCTTCAAACGGCTGGACGGGCCGCTGATGCGCCTCACCGATCTGTTTCTGGCGCTGCCTTTGCTGCCGCTTCTGCTGGTGATGATGCTCTTGTTCCGCGAACCGCTGAACGCCGCATTCGGGCCGGAACAGGGGATCTTCATCCTGATCGTGGCCTCGATCGGGGTCACCAGCTGGATGCCCACCGCCCGCATCGTGCGCGGTGATGTGCTGGCACTGAAGGAGCGCGAGTTCGTGATGGCCGCGCGTTCCATCGGCACCACCAACAGGGGTTTGATCACCCGGCATATCCTGCCCAACGTGCTGTCGCCGATCATGGTCTCGGCCACCTTAGGGATTGCCACCGCGATCATCACCGAGTCGTCCCTGTCCTTCCTCGGCCTTGGTTTTCCGCCGGACTTTCCGACCTGGGGGCGGCTGCTGTTTGATGCTACCGACTATCTGCAGCAATACCCCGAACGGGTGTTCTGGCCCGGCATGGCGATCTCGCTGACGGTGCTGAGCGTGAATTACCTCGGCGACGGGCTGCGCGATGCGCTGGATCCGCGGATCCGCGGCCGCTGAGGCGCAACGCACGCACACATTCAAATAAAAACATGACTATTGGCCGCCGCACTGCAGGCGGCCAATTTGTTTCCCCACAAGCGGAACCGGAAAACAAAGCTTTGAACCGGGCCGCGATAGGCGGGAAAGCTTCCCTGCTTTGCGTCACGAGCCAAGACGCCCACCCCTTGCCTAGCCAGTGAAATACCGTCATTTCGGGAAAAAATTCCGCTTTAGCCGCTGGTGACTGCAATGTTTGAAACATTTGGCTTTGAAGAGACCTCCGCCCGGGACGTTTCCGTCCTGTTTGCCCTTGGCACCGGTATACTGTTCGGTGTGCTGGCGCAGCTGACCCGTTTCTGCTTCCGCCGCGCGCTGGTTGGCGATGACCGCCGTCAGGCAGCCGGCGTCTGGGCCATGGCCCTGGCGGTTGCCGTCCTTGGCACGCAAGCCGCGGTGGCACAGGGCTGGATCAGCTTTGCGGGTCACCGGCTGATGTCACAGGATGTGCCGCTGCTGGCCATCGCTGCCGGCGGGCTGATGTTCGGCGCAGGCATGATCCTCACCCGCGGTTGTGCGTCGCGGCTGGTGGTGCTGGCGGGCAGCGGCAACCTGCGGGCGCTGCTGGTGATCGCGGTCTTCGCGGTTGTGGCCCATGCAACGCTCAAAGGTGTTCTGGCACCGCTTCGAACCGCGCTTGGTTCCGTGACGCTGCCGCTGGGTGAGAATGTATCCCTGGCGGCCCTGCCCGGCGGCCCGCTGGTTTGGAGCGCTGTGATCGCCGCTGCTGCGCTGGCTGTTGCGCTGCGTTCTGGAAATCGCGTGCTGACGCTGGGCGGCGGCGCCCTGATCGGCTTGTTGGTGCCGCTGGCCTGGGTGGGCACCGGCTTTGTGCTCTTTGACGAGTTCGACCCTATTGCGATGGAAAGCCTGTCCTTCACCTCTCCGGCTGCCGATTCATTGTTCTTCGTGATCGCCTCCAGCTCGATTCCCGCAGGCTTTGGCCCGGGGCTGATTGGCGGCGTGCTGCTGGGCGCCCTTACGGCTTCGCTGCTTGGCGGCAACTTCAAATGGCAAAGCTTTGACAGCCCGCGCCAAACCGGCAGCTATCTGTCCGGCGCGGTGCTGATGGGGGCCGGTGGGGTGCTGGCAGGCGGCTGCACAGTGGGTGCGGGGCTGGCCGGTATCCCGGCCCTGAGCCTGGCCGCCCTGCTGGCGCTGGCGTTCATCGCGCTTGGCGGTATCGGCATGAATTCCCTGCTTAATGCAGCTTCTTCCGGATCCGCTGAATCCCCAGCCACACCAAGCCAACAACCGGCAGAGTGACCGCCGCAATCAGCAGTTTCTTGTTCAGCCCGTACCGCTCCGCCAGCGGCAGAAAGAAGTCGGACACCAGCGACACAGCGTAATAGCTGACCGCCACCACCGACAGTCCTTCCACCGTGTGCTGCAGGCGCAGTGCAATATCGGAACGGCGGTCCATGCTGGCGAGCAGCGCCTGGTTCTGCGCAGACCGCTCCACATCCACCCGGGTCCTCAGAAGCTCACCGGCCCGGCGCGCCCGGTTCGCCAGCGCCTCCAGCCGTTTCTCTGCAGACTTCACCGTGCGCATGGCCGGCTCAAACCGGCGCAGCATGAATTCTGCGAACGTCTGACAGCCCTCGTGCCGGTCTTCGCGCAACAGGCTGACGCGCTGGTTGACCAGGGCCTCATAAGCCCCTGTGGCGCTGAAACGGAAAGCGGAACGGGCGGCCATCGCCTCCAGCTCGGCCGACACTGTCAGCAGCTGCGACAGGGTCTGTTCCGCAGGCGCGGTGCCGCTGGTCATCTCGGCCATCATCTCGCTCAGATGCGTATCAAGCGTACTGATGGTCGGGGTCAGGCCGCGGGCGCGGGAAAACCCCAGCATCGACATCGCCCGGTAGGTCTCAATCTCGCACAGCCTCTGCACCACCCGGCCGACCCGCTGGCTGCCGGTGTCCGCATTGGGAAAGATGGCAAAACGCACATGGCCTGCCGGGTCGATCCGGAAATCGCCGGCCACCACGGCGCTGTCATCCAGCACTTGCGAGGCTGCCAGGCTCTCCGGCACAAACCAGTCAAGCATGGTTTCCTTCAGCACCGCCGGTGCCGCGCGCGGCACCACCCGGATCAGCGCCGAGGTAATCCGCTGACCCGGCGACTCTGCCAGCCAATCAGAGGGAAAGACGTCAAATTCCGCCGGATCAAAAGCCCGCATGCTGACACCGTCACGATAAACCGTGTAGCTGACGAACTCCGTGTGCTGCTCCCATTTGATCATGTGCCGCCCGATTTGCGCCGTGTGATGCGTCGCACCCGGTTGAGGATGCGCTGCGCCATGGCGGTCCAGAAGATCCGTCAGATGCTGAACATCCTGCAGCCTGTCGCGATGCTCGGCCTCCTGCGGCTGTTTGACGGCCAGGTAAACCACCGTGCAGGGGCTGGACATGGCGGGAAAGGGCCGCGCGTGCAGCTCATTGGTGAGCTGATAGCGTAAAGGATGATCCTGGATCAGGGGCATTGGCGTCTCCGGGGCAATGCGGCGGACCATACTGCCTGCGGAAAACTATGTAAAGAAAGCCTTTATTTCAATAAGTTATGTGAATGCCATGGTATGCAAAGCCGTCCTAAGGGGCTCTGTCCCCGGCCTGCGGCCTGCCCTGGAGTATTTTACAACAGAAAGAAGCCCCACAAACAAAAGGCGCCCCGATTGGAGCGCCTTCCGTCAGGTTACCTGGCCTTTTAGCTGATCATGCTCAGCAGGGTGTCGAGGCTGGCCTTTGCGTCGCCGTAGAACATGCGGGTGTTTTCCTTGAAGAACAGCGGGTTCTCGATGCCGGAATAGCCGGTGCCCTGGCCGCGTTTGGAGACGAACACCTGTTTCGCCTTCCAGCATTCCAGCACCGGCATGCCGGCGATGGGCGAGTTGGGATCCTCCTGCGCTGCCGGGTTCACGATGTCGTTGGAGCCGATCACGATCGCCACATCCGTCTGCGGGAAGTCCTCGTTGATCTCGTCCATCTCCAGCACGATGTCATAGGGCACCTTGGCCTCGGCCAGCAGCACGTTCATATGGCCCGGCAGACGGCCCGCCACCGGGTGGATGGCAAAGCGCACGGTCTTGCCTTTGGCGCGCAGGCGGCGGGTGAGCTCGGCGACGTTCTGCTGCGCCTGCGCCACCGCCATGCCGTAGCCGGGGATGATCACCACAGAGTCGGCCTCCTCCAGCGCTGCCGCCACGCCGTCGGCGTCGATGGCGATCTGCTCGCCGTCGATCTCCATCGCCGGGCCCGCCGCGCCGCCGAAACCGCCAAGGATCACGCTGACAAAGGAGCGGTTCATCGCCTTGCACATGATGTAGCTGAGGATCGCACCCGAAGAGCCCACCAGCGCGCCGACCACGATCAACAGGTCATTGCCAAGGCTGAAGCCGATGGCGGCGGCGGCCCAGCCGGAGTAGCTGTTCAGCATCGACACAACCACCGGCATGTCGGCGCCGCCGATGCCCATGATCAGGTGGTAGCCGATAAACAGCGCCGCCAGGGTCATCAGCAGCAAGGGCAGGAAGGCACCGGAGTTGAAATACCAGATCAGGCTGAGAAAGGAGAGGCCTGCGGCGCCCGCGTTCAGCATATGGCCGCCCGGCAGCTTGGTTGCGGCGGATGTGACCTTGCCCGCCAGCTTGCCGAAGGCAATGACCGAGCCGGTAAAGGTGATCGCGCCGATGAAGATGCCGAGGAACAGCTCAACCCGCAGAAACGCGATCTCGGCCGGGGTCTTCTTGGCAATCAGCTTGGCAAAGGTGCCCAGATCCCCGGTGCTGCCCGCGGCCAGGGCCGCCGCCGCATTGCCGATCTCGAAATGGGCGATGAAGCCCACAAACACTGCCGCCAGGCCGACCAGCGAGTGCATCGCCGCAACCAGCTGCGGCATCTCGGTCATCTGCACCTTTTTCGCGACATAAGTACCGATCAGGCCGCCGCCCGCGATCAGCAGGACCGACAACAGCCACAGGCCGGAGCCGGGGCCGATCAGGGTGGCAAAGACCGCCAGAGCCATGCCGGCAATGCCGTACCAGACCGCGCGTTTGGCGCTTTCCTGACCCGACAGACCGCCCAAGGACAGGATGAAAAGAACAGCCGCAACAACGTAAGCGGCGGTGGTGAAACCGTAATCCATTTTACCTGCCTCGCTTTAAGATTTCTGGAACATGGCGAGCATGCGCCGGGTGACGAGGAAGCCGCCGAAGATGTTGATCCCGGCCATGAAGACGCTAAGCGCCGCCAGCAGGATCACCAGCCAGCTGCCGGAGCCGATCTGCATCAGGGCGCCCAGGATGATGATCGAGGAGATCGCATTGGTCACCGCCATCAAGGGCGTGTGCAGCGAGTGCGCGACACCCCAGATCACCTGGAAGCCGACAAAGCAGGCCAGCGCAAAGACGATGAAATGCTGCATGAAGCTCGCGGGCGCAAACAGCCCCACCAGCAGCAAGAGCGCGCCGCCGCCTGCCAGCAGGGTGACCTGGCTTTTGGTCTGCGCCTTGAAGGCCTCGACCTCCTGGGCGCGTTTTTCCTCCGGCGTCAGCTCCGGCACCACCTCCTTGGGCTTGGCCGCAATCGCCTGAACTTTCGGCGGCGGCGGCGGGAAGGTGATCTCGCCCTCAAAGGCCACGGTGGCGCCGCGGATCACGTCGTCTTCCATGTCGTGATTGACCAA
>NZ_JAXMOX010000038.1:0-26994 GCF_034669605.1 Leisingera sp. | reverse complement strand
ACACCCCGCCTTCGCGGACTTCTGGCGCTGAACCTCGCGGCTGCAGCGGCGGGGGCAATGGTGCTGGTCAACACTGTCGTTCTGGTGCGTGGATCCCTCGGATTGTCAGAAAGCGCGCTGGCCTGGACGATGTTTGCCTTCGGCGCGGGTTCCATGGCTGCTGCTCTGATCCTCCCGCGCATCCTGGATACCCTGCCGGACCGGCCGGTAATGTTCTGCGGCGCTGCCTTGATGGTCGTAACTCTGTTCGGGATGGGAGTGAAGACCCTTGCAACCGGACTTGGCTGGCCGACCCTTCTGGGGGCGTGGTTACTGGTGGGTCTTGGATACTCTGCCGTCCTCACCCCTTCCGGCCGGTTGTTGCGCCGTTCCGCCCATGCCGTGGACCGTCCCGCGCTATTCGCCGCGCAATTCGCCCTCTCCCATGCCTGCTGGCTGGTGACGTATCCGCTGTCGGGCTGGCTGTTGACGATCTATGGCGTCGTTCCAGCGCTTATGGGCCTCGCGCTCCTGGCTGCCGCTGGCATGCTTACTGCGCTGAAGCTATGGCCATCTGGCGATCCCGTCGAACTTGAACACACCCACGATAACCTGCCACTCGATCATCCCCATCTGAAGGGATACCGCAGACACAGCCACCCGCTGGTTATCGACGAAAGCCATCCTCGATGGGCCACCCATTTCTAAACGTTGCGCCCCACAGACAAGACAGGGAAAATTCCGCTTCAATTTATCGAGACGCTGATACCCGTTCTAAGGCCAGTACCGGTCAAATTGGATTGGGAGCGGACCTTCGTTGCAGCGAGTATGGGGGTCCGCTCTGGGCCGTCTTTCCCGCATGAATATGCAACAGCAGTAGAATGCTGCTACCGCTTGCGAGGCAAAAGGGCTCTCAGCCAACACCAGAACCAACCCAGCATTCGGCCGACGGTTTCCCCTCGGCTACGTGAGGACAGCCCGAAGGCTACGCCCAACAGACACCGTGGATGCTGTGCTGCAGCCCGTCAATCCTGGCTTCGTGGATGGTGCAGCATCTAAGGAAACCGAATGACCGGAACGCGGGACCGTTCTGCTGGTTGGCTTCCGCCGCCTTTCTCCCAAGATCAGCCCAGAGATGAAGGCGTTCTTTGCAAAAGGCAAAAAACTTGCGAGTGTTGAGGCCGGGAGGATCTTCGATTTGTGTTCAGATTCACGGCATGTCGAACGGGTGGTGGAGGTCACGAGCCATCCAGGCGCTGCCGCGCGGTCACGCTTGGCAGCGTCGTGGCGGCGATCGCTCGACCACCACGGGCTGGATCCCGGGCAAAAGAGGGGCGTTCAGCGCATCACTGAGCAGGCACTTGCGGAACGGCGCGGGCAATCCGAGGCGATGATGCTGGTGGCCGCTCCAAAACTCGACGCGTTGTTCCAATTGGTTGGCAGTTCCGGCTGCGGGGTGCTGCTGACTGATGCAAAGGGCGTGGTGCTGGACCTGAGGACATCCAAGAGCGATGTGCCCACCTTCGAGGCCTGGGGGCTGGCGCCGGGATCGGACTGGTCGGAAGCCTCGGAAGGCACCAACGGCATTGGCACCTGCATCGCCGAAGGCCGCAGGGTGATCATTCACCGCGATGAGCATTTCCACGCCCGCAATACGGGCATGAGCTGCATGGACGCGCCGATCTTCGGCCCCGAAGGCGAACTGATCGGCGCACTCGACGTTTCCTCCGCTCGCGCCGAGCAGACCGAGGCTTTCAACCAGCTTATCGCAGCGATGGTGGCTCAGACCGCCCGGCAAATCGAGACGGACAACTTTCGCGCCGCCTTTCCCGGCGCGCGGATCATCGTAGCCAACACCGATGACAGCGAGGCAGCCATGCTGCTGGCGGTGGATCAGGACGACCTTGTTCTCGGGGCCACCCGCGGTGCCCGCAAAGCGTTTGGACTGAACCACGCAGGCCCTATCGCATCGCTTCCTGCATCGGATCTCTTCGGACGGGAAGACGGCCCGACCGGCTTCGAAAAGGCGGAACGGGCAGCGGTGAACCGGGCGCTCTCGCGGGCAAACGGCAACGTCTCCGAGGCCGCGCGCAACCTCGGGATCGGGCGGGCAACCCTGTACCGGCACATGAAGCGGCTCGGAATCGGAGGAAACTAGCCCTGACCTGTCTCACTCCTGAGACAGGTTGCGGCAAGGGACCGGCCGGGTCGGGCTGACAGCATGCAACCCTGCCAGCATCTTCTTTGGCATTCCCGGCGGAGGACCGGGACCAGAGGAGGACACCATGAACGAACAGACCCAGATCACGGGCGAGCATGTCTCGCCGTTCAAGACCCGCTATGACAATTTCATCGGCGGCAAATTCGTCGCCCCGGTCAAAGGGCAGTATTTCGACAACATCACTCCGATCACCGGCGCCAAGGTTTGCGAGGTGGCGCGCTCCACCGCCGACGACGTAGAACTGGCGCTGGATGCAGCCCACGCAGCCAAAGACGCCTGGGGCAAGACCTCTGCTGCGGAACGGTCAAACCTGCTGCTGAAGATCGCTGACCGGATAGAGGAAAACCTTGAGCTGATTGCCACTGCGGAAACCTGGGACAACGGCAAGCCGATCCGAGAGACCACCGCCGCGGATATTCCGCTGTCGGTTGACCACTTCCGCTACTTCGCCGGTGTCCTGCGCGGCCAGGAAGGCTCCATGTCTGAGATCGACCACGACACGGTTGCCTATCATTTTCATGAGCCCCTTGGCGTTGTCGGGCAAATCATCCCCTGGAACTTCTCTGTTCTGATGGCAGCGTGGAAGCTGGCCCCAGCGCTGGCTGCGGGCAACTGCATCGTGCTGAAGCCCGCCGAACAGACCCCGGCCGCGATCATGGTTCTGATCGAGGTCATCGCCGACCTGCTGCCCGCGGGTGTGCTGAACATCGTCAACGGCATGGGGCCGGAAGTGGGCGGACCGCTCGCCAAGTCGCCGCGCATCGCCAAGATCGCCTTTACAGGCTCCACCGAGACCGGCCGCGTGATCATGCAGGCTGCGACCGAAAACCTGATCCCGGTGACGCTGGAACTGGGCGGCAAGTCCCCCAACATCTTTTTCTCTGACGTGATGGCCCAAGACGACGCCTTCCTCGACAAGGCGGTCGAAGGCTTCGTCCTCTTTGCCTTCAATCAGGGCGAAGTCTGCACCTGCCCGTCCCGCGCGCTGATCCAGGAAGACATCTACGAGGAGTTCATCGAACGCTGCATCGCGCGGGTGAAGGCCATCAAACAGGGCGATCCGCGCGACATGGCGACCATGGTCGGTGCCCAGGCCAGCCAGGAGCAGCAGGATAAGATCCTGTCCTACCTGACCATCGGCGTCGAGGAAGGCGCCGAGGTGCTGACCGGCGGCGGAGCCGCGCGCTTCAATGGTGACCTGTCCGAAGGGTTTTACGTGCAGCCGACTATTCTGAAAGGCCATAACAAGATGCGGGTCTTCCAGGAGGAAATCTTCGGTCCGGTGGTATCTGTCACCACCTTCAAGGACGAGGAAGAAGCACTCGCCATTGCCAATGACACTATGTACGGCCTCGGCGCCGGCGTCTGGACCCGCGACGGCACCCGCGCCTATCGCTTTGGCCGCAATATCGAAGCAGGCCGGGTCTGGGTGAACAACTACCACGCCTATCCGGCACATGCGGCCTTCGGCGGCTACAAGCAATCCGGGATCGGGCGCGAGACCCACAAGATGATGCTGGACCATTACCAGCAGACCAAGAACATGCTGGTCAGCTACAACCCCAACAAACTGGGTTTTTTCTGATCCCGGGTTTCCCGGCCTTCGCAGAAATTTGCGAAGGCAAGCTGTTCAAGTCAGAAGCAAGATGGCGCCGGGAAACCGGCCCCATCACTCTTTTCCAAGCCACACTCGCTGTGACAAAGGCCGCGGCAGCTCAACCGGCATTTCCGGCCAGATAGTCGACAAGCCGCTTGGCATCCGGGCGCAGGTGCCGCGCATCCGAATATGTCAGGAAATACGCATGCTGGCTTGACTGCGCCACGGGGGAAAGCTGCAGCAATTGCCCGCTGGCCAGCTCGGCTGACAGGATGTGCGGGCTGGCCAGCGCTATGCCAGCGCCTTCCAGGGCCGCGCCGATTGACCGGGCGTAGGTCCCGCATAGGGTTTGCGGCCAACCCTTCACTTCGCGGGTGTTGCCCCAATTGTCCCAGTTGGTCCAGTCCGGTGTTACCCTTGGGAAATTCAACAGAGGCGGGCGTTTTTCAGGCGCGAGGAGCATGAGCGATTGCCCGGGCCTGATATCCGCCTGTTCCGCCAGTCCAGGAGAGATCACCGGCACCAGAACGTCGGGAAGCAGCGGGATCGCTGCACGGCCCCGCCATCTCCCCGATCCATGCAGAATGGCAATGTCGTTCGCATCGTCGAGCAGGGCAGATGGCAGATCGGAGGACACAAGCTCGACCGGGCAGGCCCGATCAGACAAGCCAAAGCCTTTCAGCCGCTGCGAAAGCCAGAATAGCGACACCGCGCTGTTGGCGGCGATACGCACCGGGGCATCGGGGCGTGAGGCGACGCTGGCCAGGGCCGCTTCGGTAAAATCGAGCAGAATGGCACTCTGCTCAGCCAGTTTGCGGCCTTCGTCCGTCAGCCCGATCACCCGGCCAGAACGCAGAAACAAGGCCACGCCCAAGTGATCTTCGAGCTGCCGGATGCGCTTGCTGACTGCAGTCTGGGTGACCAGCAGCTCCTCCGCCGCAGCGGAAAAGCTATGATGACGCGCCGCAGCTTCGAAAAAGATGAGACCATCGAGAGGAGGCAGGGACCTGCGGTATCTTTTCATGACCAAAAGTTGGGAAAACTCAAGAGTATTAGGAATTTTACACGATATGACATGAATTTCTATCCTGCGCCAGACAATCGGCCAATGGAGACTCTCATGGCAAATTTTGACTGGCACGCCGAGCGCAGCGATCTATCGGGCATTGCCCTGCTGGACCGCTCCCCGGAAAGCGAAGGCATCGATCTGAAAGCGGTGCGTCTCTACCGTATGGGCCGAGTGCGCGCCGAGATGGCCAAACGCGGCATCGGCGCAGTGATCCTGTCGGACCCGATCAACATCCGCTATGCCACCGGCACCCGCAACATGCAGATTTTCTCGATGCGCAACGCGCCGTCGCGCTATCTGCTGCTGACCGCGGACCGCTCGATCCTGTTCGAGTTCACCGGCTGCCTGCACCTGGCCGATGGATACGAGACCGTGGACGAGGTGCGCCCGGCAAAGACCGCGAGTTTCGTGGCTGCAGGCCCTCATATCGCGGAACGCGAGCGGGAGTGGGCACGCGATATGGGCGATCTGATTGCCGGCCTCACCGGCAGGGGCGCAACCGTCGGCATGGAGCGGATGAACGCCGGCGCAGCGATCGCCATGCAGGAGGCAGGGTTCAAGATCGTTGACGCTCAGGAGCCTGTCGAGATGGCCCGCGCCATCAAGTCAGCGGAGGAAATGAAATGCGTCCGTGCCTCCCTACGTGCGACAGAGGTCGGCGTCGGCAAGCTGCGGGATGCCCTGCGCCCCGGCATGACCGAGAATGAGCTGTGGTCGGTGCTGCACAAGTCGGTGATCGAACAGAACGGCGATTATTGCGAAACCCGGCTGCTGTCGGCGGGCGAGCGTACCAACCCCTGGTTCCAGGAAACCGCGCATCACCTGATCGGCGAGAACGAACTGGTTGCGCTGGACACCGATGTGGTGGGCTGCCACGGGTATTACAGCGACTTTTCCCGCACCTTCCATGCGGGCCCGGGCAAACCCACCGGCCTGCAAAAGACCCTGTATCAGACCGCGCTGGAGCAGGTGTACCACAACATGGGCATACTGAAGGCGGGAATGACCTTCCGCGATTACGCCGATCAGGCCTGGGATATCCCGGACAAGTACTATGCCAACCGCTACTACCTGTCCTCGCACGGCTGCGGGATGACCGGGGAATACCCCTATCTCTACCACCGCGGCGACTTCCCGGATGCGGGCTATGACGGCGTGATCGGGGCGGGCATGACCATCTGCGTCGAAAGCTATATCGGCGAGGAAGGCGGCCACGAAGGCGTCAAACTGGAGCAGCAGGTTCTGGTGACTGAGACCGGCATCGAACTTCTGTCGGAGTTCCCGTTTGAAGAAACCCTGATGGACACAGGCTTCCAGCCTGCCTTCCCCCTGCCGCGGATCTGAGGCCATGCTGCCCGGCGCCACGATTGACGTCACCGGCAGCGCCTGCCCCGCGCAGGCGCTGATCCGGGCCATCGGCCAAGGCAAGCCCGGGGTGAGGGTGATCTATGCCCGCGATTGGCTCCTGGCCGATAGAAGGGCCGCAACCGCGGCCCGCTCCCTCTTCGAGCAAGGGCAGGTCCATCTCGTGCAGCAGCGCATCCGGATGGGCCGGAATGACAAGTTCGCCTATATCGCCATCAAACGCTCACCACTGCCAACGGCTTAGTAAGCAGGCAGGTTACAAGACCAGGCAAGCGATTTGTGATCTTACGCAAGCTGACTCTGGATTTGACCAGTGTGCCGACCGCTCTCCGCCCGTTTTCCCGGAGCCCCTCGCATCTGCAGCGGAGATCGGGCACTTGCAGTGAACAGCAGGAAAGTCCCGCAGTGTTTGAGTTAGCATTTCGCGTGACTTCGCGGGCGCAGCGAATGTCTCCTCTGACGGGCCGCACCGCAGCGCCCGGTTACTGTGGCGAGTGACCGCTCTGGGCCGCTCGTGCCACACCAAGGCTCTTGGCTGGACGAATTTGCAAAGGTTGCTATCTGCGCATTGCGGCCATCAGGCACGGACCAGGCTGCATGTGCGGCGAACGGTGGCTCTTTCCGCATTTTCCAGTTCGAACAACTTGCAGAGAAGGGCTACTCCTCCATTTCAACAATGCTAAATTGTCAGAGTGTATTTTTTCGGGGTAAACTAGGGTTCGCCCCGAAAATAGAAGTGTCGCGCCTGGTGAAGCTTCAGACCACTGCGGCCGCTTCTTCGGCTGCCGGAACAGTTTTAGCCCGCTTCTCGGCTGTGGGGAGATCTTCCCAGTAGACCGCGCGGGGACACTCTTGGGGCGAGTGCCGCGTCATCGTGCTGACAACCACCAGCACGATTAGGCAGGTCAGCATGCCGGGGATCACCGGGTCGATGCCAGTCCCCACCAAAGGCCAGATAACCGTCACCACAATGGCCGAGAGCATGGACGACGCGCATCCTTTCGACGTTGCCCGACGCCAGAACATCACCGCTAGGAAGGGGATCACGAGCGTGGTCGCCGAAATCCGGAGTGCCCATTGATAGGCGCTGATGATGTCGGTCATCAGGAAGGCCACCAGGAGGGACAGAACAGAGATGATCACCACGCTCAGCCGCGCAGCTCTCATCTTCTCGGCCTCAGTTGCCTGCGGCTTGAACAAACGGCGATACAAGTCCTCCGCGAGGTTGGAACTGCCTTGCAGAATAAAAGAGTCAGCGCCAGTCATCAGGGCCGACAGCAGGCCGACGACCACGATCCCGCCGAGTGCCGGCGGCAGCAATTCCACCGTCAGGTAGGAAAAGATCAAGTCGGGGCGCATGCCCTGGGGCACGAATTGCACTGCGCTGAGACCAATCAGATATGGCAATAGCGCGATAACCGTGAAGATGGCGAAGCCCGTCAGGCCCGCGCGGATTGCGATGCCTTCGGTGCGCGAGGCGAAGATCCGCTGCCAGATGGACTGCCAGACGAGATAGAACGGGCCGACGGTTAAGGCGAACACAAGCACTTCAGTCACACCATCCGGGCCAAAGGGGCTGAGATGCCCTGCATCGGAATTTGCGATGATGGCGCTAGGCCCGCCGGCGAAGCGGATTGCCGCAAAGAACAGCAGCACGATGCCAACAATGACGATGACGCTCTGCAATGCATCCGTAACGATGGTCGCGACAAGGCCGCCGAGGATAGTGAAGCCGAGAATCAGTGCGAAGCTCAGCAGGATCGCCCCTTCATGGGGAATGCCGAAGACCATGGTGAATAGCGTACCCATTCCCACTATTTGCAGCGCCGCCGTGGGAACGGAGTAGACAAAGGCAGAAAAGGTTGACGGGATCAGCCCAACCCTTGCCCCAAAGCGCTCGGCAAATAGGTCGGCCAGCGTATAAAGACGCTGCCGCCGCAGGGGCTTGCTGAAAAAGTAGATTAGAATCATGCTGAAAATGGTCGCGGGCAACGCAAATTTGACGAAACCCGAGATGCCGACGGAATAGCCCATGCCCACCCAGCCGATGAAGACGGCAGCGCCCGCACAGGTGCTGATGATGGTTCCGGTGATGGACCAGAAACCCATGTTCCAATTTGCGATCAGGTACTCGTCCGAACTCTTCACCTTGAAGAAGTAGTAAAATCCGATTGCGAACATCACCGCGAAATACGCGATGGTGTATGTCAGGTACCAGGCCAATGCTCTCTCTCCCTTTTTGCTGTCGAGCGTTGCCGTGCGGTGGCTTCTTTGGGTCTCCTCCCTTACCACCGCGCGTCATGTCATATCGTCCCTGACCGTGCCGGTTGGGGATCGGATGTAACGTGTTCGGATTGAAACCGGCGCAGCGCGGCGTCATCGGTACCGATCAGCACCAGACGCACCGCGGGTCCAGGGCCCGGGTCATTCGGCGGCTTGCAAACCGTGATCTCGCCGCCTGCCAGTTGCACCAGTGACGGAGCGTCCTCGGACGCAAAGCGGACAAAGCCCTTGGCCCGGTGCAGCGACAGTGCGGCAGCACGCAGCCTGTCAAGGAAGCCTTCGCGCTCCGGCGCGTCGTCCTGGAGCACAGTTGCACGGCTGAACAGGTCAGCGTGAGCGTCGCCCGGCAGGGTGCTGACCGTCATGTCCACGTGGGGAGCGTCCATCGCATTGAGGAAGGCCTTGCCCATCGAGTAATGGATCGCGCTGGACGGGTTGGTCAGCATCACCCGCGCGCGGGCTTTGCGGGACTGCTCGTCGGGCTTCCTGTCGGATCGCGAAAGGTATGCCACATCCGCGCCCTCGATCTGCCGTCGCACCACACCGCCGATGCGGTCGTCCTGCAGCCTTTGCCCCAGGGTGAACGGATCGACCACGACCACCACGGCGCGGCAGTCCAAATCCGGCTCGGCCCGGGCGAAAGCTGTCAGTCGCGCAGGCTCCGCCACTCCGCTTGCCTCTATCACCAGCCGGTCCGCCGCTTCGCGCAAAGACAAGGCGCGCTCGAAAGCGTCGAACATTCCCCCGGCCATCGAGCAGCAGATGCACCCGTTACTGAGCTGAATCGTGTCGGCGGACCGAGCGGAGACCAGCGCCGCGTCCACCGCAATGTCCCCGAAGTCATTGACCATCACGATGATGCGCTCTTTGCTCTCTGTCAGCAGGCGGTTCAGAAGTGTGGTCTTGCCGGCGCCCAGGTAGCCGCAGATCACGTTGACCGGAAGCGGGGCCCGGGCGCTCAAAACGACCCCGCTTCGATGGCCCGGCCGCCCGAAACGGTGCCCCAGACGCCAACGTCCTTCAGCGCCTCGCCTCCCATTTCGTAAGGGTCATCTTCCAGCACCGCGAAATCCGCACGCTTGCCGACCTCGATGGAGCCGACCTCCCCATCCAGCTTGAGCGTAAAAGCCGCGCCGAGCGTGATCGCGTGCAGCGCCTCGTCAAGCGTGATGCGCTCTGGAGCACCAAGACGGCGCCCGCTGTCAGTCAGCCGGTTGACCGCGCACCAGGCCGTGAAGAGCGGTCCTAGCGGCGTCACCGGTGCGTCGGAGTGGATCGCCAGCGGCAAGCCCAGATCCAGCGCGCTGCGGCAGGGGTTCATGCGGTTGGCTCGCTCAGGGCCCATGGTGATGTCGTGATGCTTGTCGCCGAAGTAATACAGGTGATTGGCGAAAAAGTTCACGCAGCAACCCAGCGCCGCCGCCCGCCGCAATTGCGCCTGGTCCGCCATCTGGCAATGCTGAAGTGTATGCCGGTGATCGGGCAGGTAGTGCTCGGATAGTGCCGCCTCGAGGGCTTCGATGGCCGCAAGGCTGGCGGCATCGCCGTTAACGTGGATGTGCATCTGGATGCCGGCGCGATTCAGGTAGGTCGCCATAGTTCTCAGTGCGTCCGGTGCAATGTTCCAGATACCCTGCGCCTTACCACGGTAGTACCCGGGCGTTTTCATCTGCGCCGTGAAACCTTGGATCGATCCGTCGGTGACGATCTTGACCCCACCCAGACGCAGCCGGTCCGTCGACCTTGCAGCAAGCACCTTTGCCCGATCGGTCAGCTGAGCCGTTGGCATCGACATCGCCGACAGCATCGGTACTAAGCGTAGCGGAAAGCTTTCCTCGCCGGTGACACTCCGCAATTCGTCCACCGCGTCGTCACCTAGTTCGTTCAACAGATCGGTAGAGGTAGTCACCCCTGTCCGGCAAGCCGATCGCGCAAAGTTCCAAATTGCATCGCGCCCGCCGGTCAACTGGCGGAAGCTGGTACCGATACGCCGCATCACCGGGAACATCGCGCCCATTTCGTGCAATTCGCCGTGCAGCGACCCGTCCGTGTTACGGATCACCCCGGGCAGATCGGTGCCGCAGCCGTAACCCGCCAGATCCATTGCAACCGAGTTCGCGGTGATCAGATGCATATTCGAATGGAATACGATGACCGGACGCTCCTGCGATACCTGATCGAGATGCTGCCGCGTCAGACGCTCGCCCGGAACGAAGAGCGGATCGAACCCCCAACCGACCACCGGTCCTTCCGGCGCCACCGAAGCGCATTCTTGCAATCGTGAAATCAGAGCCTCGGTGGTGCCCACACCCGGCCAATGGTGTCCATCCGGCGCGATGCGGCCAAAGTGTCCAAGATAGGTGTACTCCCAGATCGACCCTTCCATTAGATGTGCATGCCCCTCGACGAAGCCCGGCATCAGCACCTTGTCCGCAAAACGGTCGTCCCGCACCGTGTCGGTCCAATGGCTCATGTCGTTCGGAGTGCCGACCCCGAGAATGGTACCATCAGCCGACACCGCGACATGGGTGGCCACGGGCCGCGTCGGGTCCATCGTAATGATGCGGCGGGCTGAGTATACGGTCGTGGGCATTTGTCTCTCCGGTCATGCTAGCTTGGAGAGAAGATACACGTGACAACTTCCTTTCTAAAATGTATTGTCATGCGGTTATTCCCCCGAAATGATGAGGGAGAGGATGCACTACACTCTAAAACACTTGCACTACGTCGAGGCCGCCGAACGCCACCAGTCAATCACTCATGCGGCCAACGCCCTTACTGTTTCGCCCTCCTCGATAGCGGCCGCCATTGACTATCTGGAAGGCCAGTCAGGCCAGCCACTGTTTGAGCGCACTCCGTCTCGCGGCATCCGCGCAACGCAGTTCGGACGGACCTTCATCGATGAGGTTCGCTCTCTACTTGCCGCGCAGGCCCGCTTTGACATGCGCGTCTCGGAATTGAACACCGTTCTCGGAGGCACTGCCCGCATTGCTTGTTTCACACCACTGGCACCGATCCTATTGCCCACCATCCTCAAGGATGTCCGGGCGCGTTTCAAAAACCTCAAAATCGAAATCATGGACGTCTCGACCAATGAGATCCCGCAGGTGATCGACAGTGGCGAAGCTGACTTCGCCCTTTGCTACGGTATGCTGGACACGTCGAAGTACAGTTTTATTCCGTTTTTCCGCGCTCCACCCCACGTTGCCCTGTCGGTTGATCACCCCCTCGCGGCGGGCCGGTTCGTGACGCTGGACCAGCTTGAGCCCGAGCCTTTGGTGGTGCTGGAACTCGAATTTTCCAAACAATATCTCTTGGGCCTGTTCGAGTCGCGGGGGCTGAAACCAAACGTAATTTTTTCTGCCCGTTCCACCGACATGATACGTGCCATGGTTGCCGCTGGGATGGGCTACGCAATTTTTAATATCCGCCCAATGACGAAACAGACTTATGCCATCGGCGACGTAGCAGAATTGCCCCTGGCCGGAGACCACGAATGCCCGAGCGTTGGCGTCTTGGTCAGGCGCGGCGTGGCCCTGCAACCGGTCTGCGACGCGATCATCAATGCGTGCCAGTTACAGGCAATGAACGGGGCCTTCGACGGGGCCTTAATCCAGCCTCATGTTCAGTAAGTTTTAGGGTTGAATTGGCTTTGATGATGGGTTGGGTAGCCCCTCCTGACGGCACTTGTGTCAGAATGATCCGGACGGGATCAGGAACTGCACCGCATCGCGCAGTTCCGGCGCCCTCTCGATACGCCCGGAACAGGCGGCGCAGGCCTCCGCTGCGCGCAACGCGAGCCGCTCCCGCAGCAACGCCTGGGGCACGTCGCCCCTGCTGAGCACAAGATGCAGATGCGCCAGCGCCGCGCCTGACAAAAACGCCACATCTTCGGGGATTTCCGGGCAGAGGCCGGTGACCCAGCCCGGCATCGGGGGTAGCGTGGCTGGGTCGTGCGGGGGCACGGGCCAGGCGTAGGTCAGGCCACAGACCGTAGCGGGCCGCGGCGCTTTTGACTACAATATTAAGTGGAAACCGCCGCGCTTTCCTGTTTCTAGTTATGTCCAATAATATTGCTTTATCGGACGTTATGGCGATACGCTGTTGCACAGCCTCAGGAATAATGAATTTGCGGGGAGAAGATGGCGCCAGAACGCGAGAAATCCACTTCAGCACCCTCCGACACACCAGACGATGCTCCGATCGACGAGAGAGATCAAGCGTCCAGCAAGACCATCTCCCTGCCCGCCCACGTCGCCGGCTCCGGCACACTTGACCGGTTGGTCGATACCGCGCGGGGCTATGCGGAGGCTTCGGCGGCCGAGAACACGCACAAGGCCTATGCCGCCGACTGGAAGCATTTCGCCCGCTGGTGCCGACTGAAAGGCACCGATCCGCTGCCCCCGTCGCCGCAGATGATCGGGCTCTACGTTGCGGACCTGGCCACCCCGGCCGGGAAGATCCCATCGGCGTTGGCAGATCGGCCCCTTTCAGTCTCCACCATCGAGCGGCGCCTCTCCGGACTTTCCTGGAACTACGCGCAGCGCGGTTTCACTTTCGACCGGAAGGACCGCCACATCGCCACGGTGCTGGCCGGTATCCGGCGCAAACATGCCCGCCCGCCGGTACAGAAGGAAGCGATCCTGCCCGAGGACATCTTGGCCATGGTGGCCACCCTTCCTTTCGACCTGCGCGGCCTGCGGGATCGCGCGATCCTGCTCCTGGGCTATGCCGGGGGCCTGCGCCGAAGTGAAATCGTCAGTCTCGACGTGCACAAGGACGACACACCGGATTCCCGCGGTTGGGTCGAAATCTTCGACAAGGGTGCCCTGCTCACGCTGAACGCCAAGACCGGCTGGCGCGAGGTCGAGATCGGGCGCGGCTCCGGGGAGCAGTCCTGCCCCGTGCGTGGCCTGGAACAATGGCTGCACTTCGCACGCATCGATTTCGGGCCGGTCTTCGTGCGGTGCTCGCGCGATGGCAAGCGCGCGCTTGAAACTCGCCTCGGCGACAAACATGTCGCGCGGCTCGTAAAGCAAACCGTACTCGATGCCGGCATCCGCGCCGAGCTGCCCGACAAGGACCGCCTTGCACTCTTTTCGGGGCACAGCCTGCGCGCCGGTCTGGCCTCATCCGCCGAGGTCGATGAGCGATACGTCCAAAAGCATCTCGGCCACGCCTCTGCCGAGATGACCCGGCGCTACCAGCGCCGCCGCGACCGGTTCCGGGTCAACCTGACGAAAGCGGCAGGGCTCTGAATTCCAGCCTGCAGAGCCGCCGTAATGAAGCGCTAAGGTAAAATGGCGGTGTTCAAGTTTCATCAAATCCGTAACTAAACGCGACACCGGCTGGAAACCATGCATGAGTGCACCCCGCGTGGCCGGTCGAAATGGTCCGCCTCGTCGGCGAAAATGCTGCTGGACCGGGCCAAGACCAGGGGCCTGTTAAGCTAGGCCGTTTTCGAATTGCAAACCTCACCGCAGCGCACAACTGACCATGCGGTAAGCGACGCGCGGCACTGCTTCGTGCGGTTTTGCATAGCAAAATCATGAACGGGAAACGCGGCAGAGCATTTCGTAGCTGATTCCCGTACCCTTCCAGAATCAAAACTGCAGCACAAAACCATCTCCTTTGTCGCTCGGATGCCATGTGCCTATGTGCGCCTGCGTTACAACACCGGCTTGGATGTGTTTTGGCGTTTCAATGTGTTTATGCGTCAGGGCGAAACTATCCACAGGAACGATGTTGGCAGTTGTTTATGTTGTTTTTCAGTACCTTACAGTAGTGCAGCCCAAATCCCTTAACGGTTCACCTTAAATAGCGGGTCCATCTGTGGAGCAAAAAGCACAACCTAAACCTGCTGTTTTTCCTTGAGTTTGCTCCCCTGCCCCTGCATAGCTTGTAACGAGATAACGTCAGAAAGGTCTCAGCTTCCGTTTCTACACCGTTCGTTTTGATCACAACGGCAAGTAACGGAAGTCAGAAAGACCATAGAACGGGCAGTAAATATGGACGCAGTATTGCACAGCAAGCTTCGTACCGACGCCGATAGGCTATCGGAAGCGCTCGACGCAATGTCGAAGCTGTTCCTCGCACCAAAGGAACAGAAGCAGCTCAGGACATTCACTTCATCAGAAGTTGCTCAGCTCCTTCGCGTGAGCGATGGATACCTACGTAAGTCGCATTTCGACAGGAAAATTCCCGAGGTCGAACAAGGCCCAGGTAACAAGCGCTCATATACGGCCGAGGACATCCTGGAGATCCGTAAAATTCTGGCGCAGAACGCCAAGGATCCTCTCCAGTTCCTGCCAGGCCGCCGTGAAGGCGATAAGCTTCAGATCTGGTCTACCGTCAACTTTAAGGGCGGCAGCTCCAAGACCACCACCTCTGTTCACTTGTCGCAGCGACTTGCGTTGAGGGGGTATAGGGTTCTGGCTATTGATGCTGATCCGCAGGCGTCTCTTACAACCTTCTTCGGATACCAGCCCGAAATTGACTTCCGCCACGGCGGAACTCTGTATGATGCCATCCGCTATAATGACGGCGAAACCAACCGCGTCCCGATCACGGAAGTTCTTAGGAAGTCGTACTTCCCGAACTTGGATCTAGTCCCGGGCGGCATCATGTTGTCCGAGTTCGAGACTGAAACCCCTACCGCCCTCAGCCGCGGGGAGCAGCCGGTTTTCTTCAACCGGATTCGTGATTCACTGCGCCAGGTGGAAGATGACTATGACATCGTCATAATCGACTGCCCGCCGCAGCTCGGCTACCTAACCATGTCGGCGGTCTGCGCGTCGACCTCCCTGTTGATGACCATCATCCCGGAACGGGTGGACCTTGCGTCCGCAAGCCAGTTCCTGAACATGGCATCTGGCGTCCTTGAGGTTCTCCATTCCAATGGCGGCATCGGCGCCTATGACAACTTCACATATTTGCTGACCCGCTTCGATACCTCGATCAGCGCCCAGCAGGATCTCGCGGAATGGATCAGGGAGATCCTGGGGGACAGCGTGATCCCGACACCTTTTGTTAAGTCCTCTGCCGTCAGCGACGCCGGACTTGGGCAGAAGACCGTCTTCGAGGTCGACCTAAGCGGTTCAAAAAACAGGAAAACATACGATCGCGCCATCGAATCCATAAATGCCATTGCCGACGATATCGAGCGCAAGATCCAGGCATCCTGGGGGCGGGAGGTAGACGATGAAGCGTGACCTGCTCGCTAAAAGTCTCCAAAAAATGGCGGAAAAGAAGCCGGAGGCCCCTCCCCCTTCAGTTGCGGCCGCGCCATCGAAAGAGGGCGCGCCTAAATCGTTGTTAAACATGTCTGATGTCTTGACGCAGGTTGCTTCTCAGGCGGCCCAAGATGTCGATGTATCCGACATTGCTGATTCCGAAATTTCGGACCGGTTCGACGTTACGGTTGGACTGGACCCCCTTGTTGAATCAATCCGCAACTCCGGCCAAGAACTTCCTGTTATGCTCCGGTTCCGCCGGGGCGAAGGACCGCGCTATGAGGTTGTTTATGGACGACGCCGCATTGCTGCATGCCGTAGGCTAGGAATTAGGGTCCGCGCACTTATCAAAGAGATGAACCTGCGTGAGGCCCTTGTCTCGCAGGCACTTGAAAACTCAGCCCGCCTAGAGCGCAGCTTCATTGAACAGGCGGTCTTTGCAACGGAGCTCGAAAAGGCAGAGTTTTCACGCACTGAGATCTGTGAAGCACTCGCAGTTGATAAGGGCACGCTCAGCCGCCTGTTGTCGATCGTGCGAGACATCCCGGCAGGTGTAGTTAACCGCATTGGTGCCGCTCATGATGTCGGCAGGCGCCCCTGGATGGAACTTCGGCGCTTGGCTCTGCTTGAGTGCGCGCCTTCAGAGGATAAGATGATAGCGCTGATACCGGATGAAGCCGAAGGGGCTCCAGCCAGGGTAAACAAGCTCATCGAAGCATTGCAGGAGATTGAACGACGTGCCGCTACGCCGACGCGGGCCGCTAAGTCCGAAAGCCCCCCTGCCCCGGCTCCGACGCAGCTCCCGGGCTCTCAGGTGAAATACCAGGTAGGCAAGGGAAAACTGACAATCCAGGTCGGCGGAAAGCAGGAGGAAGAATTCATTGAATTCGTCAAAAGCAACTTGTCTGCCCTATACGAGACCTGGTCGAAGAAGGGTTCGTGATCGGGTGCTGGCCAGGGTTTTCGCTTGGCCAACACCTGTAAGTCATTGATTTTATTAAGTTGTCCATGGCCAACCCATGGTGAGTTGAGCAGCAGAAGCAAAAACACAAAGGAGGCAGACACTTAAGCAAAAAGAAACCCCCCGAAAGCGGCAAGGCTTTACAGAGGGTCCCTGTAACTTAGACACTTACTTGGTACCCCGAAAACTGAACCACTGCAACACCGATTTCGGTGAACGGTACCTTTTTGCCGTCTGAAAAGGCATGAAAACCATCACATCCGCGGCATGCAGTGCCGGGGCACAGGTGAGCTGTGTCCAAACTGAACACGCAGGCTTCCGGCCGGTACTGCGCAGAGATCTCATGCGCGCACTGCGCAAGTGCCGCAGCAAAATCGGACTCACAACAGGCGATGTTCTTGTTGTTGATACTTTGCTGAGTTTTCTGCCCTGCCGGGACACCAAAACTGGCGCTGAGCTCCCGGTAGATCCAAGCTTCATTCTCGTGATCTATGCTTCGAACCAGACCATTTGCGGCCGCGCAAACAATATGTGCGAGCGAGTCTTGCGCCGACATGTTTCAAAGCTGGTGAAACTCGGCCTTCTGCGTCGACGTGATAGCGCGACCAGGAAGCGTTTTCCTATCAAATCGAACGGCAAAGTCTGCGCGGCCTACGGGCTGGATCTTACCCCCCTCCTGTTGGCCGCGGACAACATTGTCCAGATGGCCGCCAACATTGAGCTGGAAGAGGAAGAAATCCGCGGATTGCGCGCCCAGGCACTGACACTGCGCGCCGATCTGCTGAAGGCTGCACATACACTGAACGATGAGATTCTGGAGTATGTGACCCAAGCAAAAACCATCCTTCGCCGGTCAACTTTGAAGCTGAGAGAAGTCAAATCACTGCTGACCCGGCTCAAGGAAATCTCCAAAGTTCAGGATGTTTCCCGCAACCTGAACCCCATCGAGCATCCTTGCACTGGGGAAATCAAAGCCAACGAACCGCGTACAGCCCATGACCGCAAGCATGTGGAAACCGCGAAAGAGTCCGCCGGGAACGGTCAAAATGTCCGCCAAGTAGAGTCACAAAAAACAGATACATTAAAAATCACGGAGAGAAGCGATGCTTCGCTTCTGGAACTGTGGAATGAATGCAGAGAAATCGCGGAGCTCTTCCCTAAGCCACCAAAGAGCCATCAGGATCTGGAAACCATCGTGCAGACAATGGCGAACTATGTTGGGATTGGCTGGGAATGCCTAGCGAAGACCCAGGCGAGGCTCGGGCTCAGCGAACTATTGAGATCTTTGAATTATATCGCTGAGAATGCGATGCGCATCGAACGCCCGGAAGCATACCTTATCAGCCTTGCAGGTCATAATCGCTCTATCGCGTACGGCAGCTTAGGAAACCGTTGTAATGCGCAATTGGAGGCCTAATCCCATTCCTAATGAGGCTTGGCGCCTTAGCCCCCAACAGACGCGCAAGGGTGTTGGCCTCGGCCAACGTTCTCTTCGCAAGCCTGCCTTCTGTTCATCTGCCTGCAGGACGCTTTGCACAATGAGGGTATGCCTGCGCCATCAAGGCTTTTAGATAGCCGCCCTGCCCTAGTGCGCTGCGGTAAACGCCATTCCCGCACTCTGCAAACGGCGCCAACCATCGCGCGGAATCGTTGTGTTGGCTATGGTCAGCTCTTTCCAAAGGCAGCTTTCGCGCCCGGCGCTATTAGCTGCATTGAAATGAGTTTGAAGCTATAGATCTCGACCAGCCGATCCCGTCATGAGACGTTATCGCCAGGCTATATCTGGAACTCCGTAATCTTGTTGCTTGCTTGATTTGCCATAGCAAGGCACGTGATAACCCCACAGTTCGGGATTGGATCAGCCACAAACGGAAATGCTGACTGTGCTGGACCGCGCAGCATTTGCAGATGCGAGCACTTTTTCAAGCGATCAGTCTGGCAGCTTCCACCTCTTGGTCGGAGCTACCCTTTATCGCCAGCCAGATACGCTCAGCAACTCGCTCAAGGCGTATGGCTCCCATCCGGCTTGAAAATAATATTCGCGGGATGGCCTCTCAGAAGTTGGCTATGACCAACAGCTAGTCGAACCAAGCTGAGTTCAAGATTCACGTTTGGCTTATGACAAGGATTGATCCTGATGCCGCTGAAAGGGCTGACTTAAATGTTGGCCATCTCATGGGCATTGTTTGTCAGAGTTTTAGCCAAACGCAGAGATATGAGCTGGTCCTGGAAATGGCCTGCGGGCTCCGATAGCGGTCATTCGATCGTCATTTCGGTTGAGATTAGTCGCACTAGCGGAGGTCTTAAAATCACAAGTTGGCCATGGCCAACTTGCACAGAATCTCTCGTTGTACTTGGTTTCGGTGAATTCATCACCGGCACAGCAGAACGCGGATCAGGCGTGTGCCGCGGGCAGGGCTGACCACAAGAGCACGGAGTTGGCCATGGCCAACTCTCTGGGGTGAACGAGTTGTGGCGATGTGCCGACGCGATTCAAGGCGCTCCGGAAGCCAGGACTCTTGACCTGCCCTTTATCGCGCTGCCGAAATCCCAACGAAATCTGTTGCAGAACCGTTGGTCCTTTGACGGTGGTCAAATCCTCCGTAGTGTTGCACTAGGTTTTCGAAGAACCCCGATTGCAGTTCTTTGCCTTGCAGTATCCTTGAGCCTCGGCCGCTCAGTGTGACACGAAGACAACCACGTTCCTTGCAGAAATTCGCCCAAATCCTGAACAGCCATTGAGGTGGTAGATCTTCGACTTCCGGTTTCCTCGAATAGGACCGGCAGCCTCCGAGCTGAACTGATAGCTGCCTGCCGCTGACGAGCCAGGCGCAGCGGGGACCGTAGCGTCCGGGAAGGTCCATTTTGCTTCCGTATCGATGCGCATCCAGACTTGAGTATGATCAGAGATTGATCTGTGGGCCGATTTATGCGTGGCGCCAAGCTCCGCCTAAAAGTCGAAGATGCCGGATACGATGACCAGGGCAGGGGTTCCGGCCGGCGCCAAAGTGTTGTCTCAGAGATTTGCATACCGGCCGTCAGCCGGAGACGAACCGTGTTGCATGAATAGAGCTTTGGCCATATTTGCCCTTTCACCGGTTCATTGTGCGACACACTCATAGGCCGCACGACCGAGGCGAGTCATGGGGTTGAGGGCTTTGACAGCGATCCGGGTTTCGGTTGTCTGGGTTTCCATTTTGCAGCTGCGTAGGTCAGGTTCGATGACGTCCTTTTAGCGCCCGATCTTAGCCTCGCTGCGTGATCTCTGGCCGCAACCGGTGGCCTTCTGCCAGGCCAGCTACGCCGGTTAACTTCTTCCTGCTACACGGCCGGCCGCAGGGAGAAGTTCAATCGAAGCCTTAAAAGCAGCCTCTTGAAATGTACGTCAATCTGACGTACATATAGGTTGATGTAACAGGAGGCGGCTATGCTTGGTTTCCACGACACCACCCGCGCCATAGATGAGCGCAACGAAGCCCGGATGAACTTCCGGACCAAGCCGCGTATTAAAAACGCGATCCAGCAGGCTGCGGCCCTGTCCGGTGTGGACGATTCTGTCTTCACGATGAATGCAGCTTATCAGGCTGCCCTGGCAACGATTTCGGCTCATGAGCGCACTGTGTTGCAGCCGGTCGATCATGAAGCATTTTTCACGGCTCTGGATGCGCCTGCAGCGCCCACTGAAGAATTGGCTGAGGCTTTCCGCAGGCACAGACAAACCGTTACCTCAAAATAATGGCTCCCACAGAGTCCGCTGGCAGCGTCATCGAGCCGTTCGACCCTTCCAAGCACGATCGAACGGCCTTTTCTTGCGGCGTGGAGCAAGTTGACAATTACTTCCGGAAGACCGCGAACAAACTCGCCAAGGCGGACAATGTCCGGCTTTTTGTCATGTCCGCGAGTGACGGCAGCGTGATTGGCTTTTACGCCCTCAATGCGCATGCAGTGCACTATGGAGATCTGCCTTCGAAATTTGCCCGTACCCGGCCTGCACACGGCAACATTCCGGCGGCCTATATCTCGATGATCGGCCGTGATCAGAATTTCCGGGGCGGGGGCTCTGGGGGGGATCTCCTCGTCGATGCGCTGCACCGGATTGCCGCTGCAGCTGATGCTATCGGTGTGGCAATCGTCATGCTTGACGTTCTTGACTGCGGGAATCCTGACCGGGTTGCGCGGCGCAAGGCGCTTTATGAAAGCTATGGGTTTCAGTCGCTGTCCTCGAACCCGTTGCGGATGTTCTTGCCTGTAAGTGTCGTTCGTAAACTGATCGCGGAATAATGGACCCAAGTTCGCCAGTGCCCTCACTGCGCGGTCGGCTTCGAGAAACACCTCACCACGACGCCTCCTGTTCCCGACGGTCTGCTTGGCTACGAAGTCCTTTTAGTGGAGCTACT
This sequence comes from Leisingera sp., assembly GCF_034669605.1. Lineage (GTDB taxonomy): Bacteria > Pseudomonadota > Alphaproteobacteria > Rhodobacterales > Rhodobacteraceae > Leisingera. Next base: position 5,890 of record NZ_JAXMOX010000038.1, on the reverse strand, counting down.
CGCCGGGCAGCGCACAGAGATTTTTTGGGGCGAGCTATTCGGGGCGTGCGAGATGTTTAGAAGGTGGGCGGTTGACGGCCACCACCTCGTCTGGGCGTCGGACGACACTTTGAAATAGAAGAAATCCGCGCGGCGCGCGCGGATTGCATGGTCCCGGCGACAGGGCAGGGGATCGGCGGGCTTCGCCCGCTCACCCCAGCCCCGGCATTTTTCATTTAGCTTTGTCCGCCCGCATCCTGGGCCAGGCCGGTCAAGGGGCAAGCGCCGCGCATTGCGCGGCGGCTCCTGGAGGCCCGTGTCCTCGGCTATGCCTGCGGGCCGCGCCAGCCTCCATCCGCCCCCGTGACAGTCCCGGCCCAGGCCGCTGGCAGGGCTTCGCCCTCCCCGCTCTGCCAGCCGAAAGACACGGGGTCTTTCAGCAGTCAGTGCAGAGAGGCCGCGCCCATTGGCGGAAGGAGGGCACCAAGCCCCAACGCCCCATCAAAAGGAGGCCGAAATGGCACAATATCAATGCAATACCTGCGGCACAGAGGCTGAACAGGAGCAAGGTGCAGCGGAATGCTGTCCGCATTGCGCAGCGGGGAACGTCGTTAACCCGAAACTGCAGGCGGCTGAAACCGCCAAGGCAAACGATGCTTTCCGGGCCCAGGCACCTCTTGGCGGGCATCCGGTTTATCAGGGCCGCGTTGTGGCCACCCGGGGTGTTTCCGCCGAGGGGCCGGAGTTTGTCACCCGCGCGCTTCTTGAAACCGCTGCTTTTGATAATTTCACCGAGGACAACGATCCCTACGGAGATCACTCCATGGGTGCAGTTCAGGTCTTCGGCAAGATCGTGTGGTGGAAACTTGACCTGTATGACGCGGATTACCGTTACGGGGCAGATGAACCGCTGGACCACAAGAACACCCGCCGCGTTCTGACGCTGCTTTTGCCAAGCGAATATTGACACCGGCGCGGCCCTTCGGGGCCGCGATCCGGCTGGTTTGTCACGCGCCGGGAAGGAGGTGAGAACTATCAGAAAGTTTTTGAAACACGCCCGGATCGATGAGGCTTGGGCGTTTCTCAGGAAGGGCGGTATCTTTGGCATCGGCCGCCGCTTCCTGATCCAGCACAGAACAGTATGAGCTCTCACGCTTCCGGCGCATCAATTGCAGGAAGGTTCAGGAATACCCAAAAAGCCAAGCAGCGAAAGCACGGAGGCAAGAGTGCTACCCGCACCCGCTTGCGAATTCTGCGGCCATCTCAGCGATGCAGCGCCAGCCACCGGTTTCATCCATTGCCTGAACTCGTGAAGGGTGACATCAGAAAGGCGAGTTTGTTTGGAGGCTTGCAATCAAACGGTGCGCTGCCGTGCAGCGGGCAATGGTAAACGAAAGATCACTTGCAAAGGAAAGCTAAAGACTGCGGCGGTTTCAGCCAAAGAGCATCGACCAGTTAAGGGCCGCTCTGCGCCGGTGGGGCAGGGGGCAAATAAGATCAGGACAGGAACTTATTTATGAAGAAGAACATCCACCGCGTTTGGCGGGCGGCACAGCTCTATATAGGGTTTCACCGCGACCCGTCCGGACGGAAGCGCGATACTGCGAAAGTGTGGCCGCCGAAGAATGCAAACGCCACCCTGCATTCCGACCCGGAGGAGCAGGAAGCATTTGTGGTCCTCAAAGCTGCGGATCCAAAAGACCCGAGAGACGTTCAGATCAAGCTGCGCCCGGACCACATCGTGCTGCGCCGCGATCCCGGCGCGGGTTGGGAAGGCATCGTGATTGAGGAAACCGGTCTGTCCGTTCAGGTCAATGGGACGTGGATCCGCATCCGAGCGGATGGATCTGTTTCCCGCGAAGCCGAAGGGGATACAACCTACCTGGAAGCAGATGGCGCAGTTCTGAAGAAAACGAAGTTTGCCGAGGCGATGGTGTCAGGTGACGGGGTAGAGCTGACCCGCAGAACAGATACAACGATTGCCGCAATCCGGCACGATGGGGTGATTGCAAAAAACCGCGATCCCGGGCAGATTTCAAAGGACTAGTCTCCCCGGCATTGCCAAGTTGTTCGCCAGCGGTTGCAAAGAGCTGTTTCCGGCGCAGTCAGGTGTTTAACTCGAGGGCATAGCCACTCCAAAGATCGTGTGCGTCCGATCGGGCGTGGCGGTATGAGATGGTGGAGAGTTGATAGCGGCGGGGTCGGAATTTGGTGTTGATCTGGTCGTGAGCGGCAAGGAACCTTTGCGCCTGCCGTGGAGATTTGAAACGCCCCATCAGCTTTTCACGCTTTCGAGTGGGTCTGTGTGATCCTTCGATCCGGTTGTTCAACCCTTTGTGTGCACGATGATCCGCACCCGGCGCGAGATCACGGATCGGTTTGAAATAGCTTCTCAACTTATCCGTAATCACAACACGGGGTTCGCCGAATTGTGAAATCAACCGCTTCAGAAAGCGTCGGGCTGCCGTAGCGCTCCGCCGTGGTTGGACGAGGATATCAAGCGTATCTCCGTTCGCATCCATCGCTCGCCAGAGCCAGCATTTCCGACCGTTGATCGGAATGACAACTTCGTCCAAATGCCATTTGTCGGCTGCGGCTGGCCGGTCTCGCCTGATGCAATTTGCGAAATGGCGACCAAAGCGGTTGACCCATTGCCGGATCGTTTCCCGACTGACCATCACACCGCGTTCCGCGAGCAGATCTTCAACATCGGCAGTGCTGAGCGCAAACCGGTGATAGGCCCAAACGGCATAGGCGATGATCTCGCGCGGAAAACGAAAGCCCTTCAGGCGAGGCATCTTGGACGGCATCTTCATGCGTGAGACCTATTCAGATCACAACGCGCAATCAAGTTGGCAATGCCCTGATTGGTGCTTATACAGCAGACTTTAATGGCCTAACGGACGCCGGTGAAACCTATCTCATCTATGGCGGCACCGATATTCTGAACCGCTTTGATCTTGCGGACGGCGTACAGGATGACGAGATCCAACTCGCACTCCTTGGAGAAAATCCGGCCGACTACGACCTTCCAATTTGAATGCAAACGCTGGCCTGTGAATCGGCGTGCAAAATTGACCCACTTTGGTGGGTTATGAGCGAGTAAAATTGACCCACCTGTTTTCGTTAACATCCGCACTAAAAGTGCGGAGGAAAGAGCAGGTGTTACTGATGGAAAGCGTGTCGAAGATCCGACGATGGGTATTGGTTGAGGGACGCAGCATCCGGTCTGTTGCGCGGGCGACGGGATTATCGCGGAACACGATCAAGAAGTATCTGAAGGATGAGAGCCCGCCGAGCTACCAGCGCCAAGCCCCGCCGGTTCGGCACAAACTGTGCAACGGGTTTGATCTTCGGCTTCAGGAGCTGTTCGATCATGACCAGAAGCGACCACGCCGGGAGCGGCGGACGGCCCAGAAGCTCTATGAGCAGCTCGTGGTGGAAGGCTACACCGGTTCCTATTCGCCAGTTCAGCGATTTGTCCGCGATCTGAAGCGGGCCGGTGCCGGTTCGGGCGAGGCCTTTATCCCGCTGCATTTTGCGGCAGGCGATGCGCTGCAATTTGACTGGAGCGAAGAACGGGTTGTCCTGGGCGGTATCGAGCAGAAGGTGAAGGTTGCCCATTTCCGCCTGTGCCACAGCCGCAAGCCCTTTGTCGTGGCCTATCCCGGCGAAGCCCAGGAGATGGTGCTGGATGCCTTTGCGCGGGCGCTGTCTTTCTATGACGGGGTTCCACGCCGGGTGATAATCGACAACCCCAAGACCATGGTGACCTACGTCTCGCGCTCGAAGGACCGGATATTCCATCCCCGGTTCCTGGCCTTGATGAACCATTACGTGATGGAGCCGGTGGCCTGCACCCCGGCTGCGGGCTGGGAGAAGGGACAGGTCGAGAACCAGGTCCAGTTTTTGCGCGGCCGGTTGTTTGCGCCCAAACCTGCCTTTGATGATCTCGATGCGCTGAACGATTGGCTGCGCCTGCGCTGTGAAGAGCTGGCAAACCGGCCCCATCCCGAGCAATCGGATCGCTCGATTGCAGAGCTGTTCGAAGACGAACGCGCCGAACTGCGCCCTCTGGGGCGAGCATTTGACGGATACGTGGAAAAGACCGTTCGTGTTCGCTCCACCTGCCTGGTTCAATATGCCAGCAATCGCTACAGCGTGCCGTCCCGGTTCGCGGGGCAACATGTGTCGCTGCGCGCCTATGCAGGCCGGATCGTGCTGGTGTCGGGCCAGGATGTCATCGCCGAGCACAAGCGTCGCTTCACCCGCAATGTCAGCTATTTTGAACCTTGGCACTACGTGCCGCTGCTGGATCGCAAGCCCGGCGCCCTGCGCGACGGCGCCCCCTTTGTGGACTGGCAACTGCCTGGGGCCATGCATCGGATCAGGGAGCACTACATGGCCGGCAAAGGCGGGGATCGGGAGTTCGTCGATCTGCTTCTGCTGGCCCAGGATCACGGGATCGAGGTGGTCGAGACGGCTTGCGAACTGGCGGTGGAACAAAACACCCTGCGCCTGCCCGCCATCATCAACCTGATTAACCAGTTGGTGGAGCCGGTCATCACGCCGCTCAGCGACGCCTATACCTATCCGCAGCTGACCTTGCGGCCCGAGGCCGATTGCAAGCGCTATGAGGCGCTGTGCTCGGCTGAGGAGGCTGCCGCATGAACGCCCTCATCGACCAACTGACCGCCCTGAGGCTGCACGGGATGGCAGCTTGCGCCCATGATTTGCTGTCCGCGCGCAAGCCACCAAGTCTGACCACAGCGATAAAGCAACTGATCGACGCTGAGACTGTAGAGCGGCGGGTGCGCTCCATCCAGTATCAAATGAGGATTGCGAAGTTCCCCCACCACAAGGACTTCGCCACCTTCGATTACAGCGCGGCCGCCGTCACCCAGCCCCAGATCGAGCCGTTCTGCTCAGGCCAGTTCACAGAAGAGGCACACAATCTCATCCTGGTGGGCGGAACCGGCACCGGCAAAACCCACATCGCCATCGCGCTTGGAACCACCCTGATCAGCAACGGCAAGAAGGCGCGCTTCTTCAACGCCGTCGACCTGATCAACGCCCTGATCAAGGAACAGGCCGAGGGCAATGCCGGGAAGATCATCCGGCAGCTCTCGGCCCTGGACTGCGTCATCATCGACGAGCTGGGTTACATCCCGTTCCCCAAGTCCGGCGGCGCGTTGCTGTTCCATCTGATCAGCAAGCTCTATGAGAAGACCAGTGTCATCATCACGACGAACCTGGAGTTCGGCGAATGGGTCTCGGTCTTCGGTGACGCCAAGATGACAACCGCGCTTCTGGATCGCGTAACCCATCACTGCGCAATCATCGAGACAGGCAACACGTCATACCGGTTCGCACAGAGCAAGCGACGCAGAAAAACATAAACGTCGCGCAAGCAAAGGCCCCAGACGGACTCGCTATATGAGGGCGGCCCGCCTGGGGCCTTTGCGCCACAAGGGGTGGGTCAAATTCAAACGCTGAAACCGGGTCAGTTTTGAACGCTCATTGACAGTTGCCATGTGACTTACATGATCAGCGGCGGGGGCGCGCGCTCGGGTGTGCTCTCAATGAGCCCGGCGCCCGCCCCCGGGCGGATCCTCATCGCATCACTGCTTGGCGCAACCCTGGTCGGCATGCGGAAGATGCAGAAGGTTCCGCTCCTGCGGGATGACGGTCAGATCGAGACGATCGTTGTTCTGGACGTAAGCCCGGCACCGGACCGCGGCCCGGCCTGACGCTTCCACGCGCCTGGCCGCACCAGGAAGCCGGTCACCCCCAAAGAAATGCACCAATGCCATCGAAAGGCAGAAGCATAGGAGTATCCCATGACCGAAAAAAGACCCGCCTCGCGCGGCACAGCCCGCCGCCCCAAGGTCGTCATCGCAGCAGACTGCCT
>NZ_JAXMOX010000037.1:0-27062 GCF_034669605.1 Leisingera sp. | reverse complement strand
CGGAAACAAATCGATCCACCGGGGCGGGCCTTATTGGGTCTTCGTCAAGGTGACGACCGAATGCGGCATCGTCGGCTATGGCGAAATTTACGGCGTGGTTTTCCACCCTAGGGCGCTGACCGCGATGATCGACGACATGTTCGAGCGTCATTTTGTTGGATCGGATCCGTTCAAGATCGAACGGCACTTCCGCCTTGTCTATTCCGCCGGCTTCTCTCAGCGCCCCGATCCTACCGTGATGGGCATCTTCAGCGGCATCGAGATGGCGCTGTGGGATATTATCGGCAAGGCGCTCGACAAGCCGGTTTACGAATTGCTCGGTGGGAAGGTGCACGAACGCCTGCGCAGCTACACTTATCTGAATGCCCCGCCAGATGCTGTTTCGAACAAGAAGGTCTATGACGATCCGGATGCAGCGGCAGAGCGGGCGCTGGAATACGTCGCGCAAGGCTTTACCGCGCTGAAATTCGACCCGGCGCGGCCATACACTGCGTTCGATCCTCGGCAGCTTTCGATGGAAACGTTGGACTTTGCTGACCGCTATACCGCGCGCGTCCGCGAAGCGGTGGGCACGACCTGTGATATCCTGATCGGCACGCATGGCGAGATGTCTCCGTCAGGGGCGCTGCGGCTTGCACGGCGGCTCGAGCCGCACGATCCGCTCTGGTTCGAAGAGCCGACGCCGCCCGACAATATCGAGGGCATGGCGCGGGTTGCAGCCGGCACTCGGATTCCGGTGGCGACCGGTGAACGGCTGACCACCAAGTACGAATTTGCCGACCTCTTACGTCAGGATGCCGCCTCAATCCTTCAGATGAACCTTGGTCGTGTTGGCGGGATACTGGAGGCAAAGAAGATCGCGTCGATGGGGGAGGCCTTTCACGCGCAGATCGCACCACACCTGTTCTGCGGACCGATTGTCGGCGCAGCCAATATCCAGGTTTCGGCCTGTAGCCCGAACTTCCTCATCATGGAGGGGATCGAGCAATGGGGTGGCTTTCATGCCGAGATTCTCAAATCCCCGATCCGCTGGGAAGAGGGCTATATCATCCCGCCGACCGCGCCAGGGCTCGGCGTCGAACTCGACGAAGAAGTGGCCGAGGCCAATCCCTATACCGGCGACCGGCTGCAACTGCGGATGCAGGACACGCCCGCATGGCCCATACCAACGGAGACAAGACCATGAAGAACCCATTTTCACTAGATGGCAAAGTCGCCATCGTGACCGGCGGCAGCAAGGGGATCGGCCTGTCCATCGCCCATCATCTCGCCGCGATGGGCGCCAAGGTCGCCATTGCCAGCCGCAAGCTGGACGCCTGCGAATTAGCAGCCGAGGAAATCCGCGCCTCTGGAGGCGAGGCCATCGCTGTCGCCTGCAACATCTCGCGCCGAGACGAATGCGAGGCACTGGTAGCGAAAACCCATGAAACATGGGGCCGGATCGATATCTTCGTCGCCAACGCGGCAGTTAACCCGGTCTACGGACCGCTGGCTGATCTGACCGACGAGGCCTTCGACAAGGTGATGACCTCGAACGTGCACAGCGCGATTTGGTTCGCCAACGCGGCCATGCCGCACATGGCCGAGGCCGGGGGTGGCGCCTTTATCATCGTCTCCTCGATCGGGGGCTTGCGCGGCTCGGCCACGCTGGGGGCCTATGGCATCTCCAAGACTGCCGATGTGGGTGTGACCCGCTCGCTGGCGGTGGAATGGGGGCCTAAGAATATCACCGTCAACTGCATCATGCCGGGACTGGTGAAGACCGATTTCGCCCGCGCCCTGTGGGAAAACGACAGCCTGCGTGACGACCGCATCGCGCGCACCCCTGTCCGGAGGCTCGGTGAGCCCGAGGACATCGGCGGGGTCGCTACTTTCCTGGCCGGCCCGTCGGCCAGATTCATCACCGGGGAGGTTATCGTCGTCGACGGCGGTACCACCATCGTCGGCCCGTAAGGCCCGCGCTGACCTGAAAAGAAGAACTTCGCCGCGGGAGGTGGCGCAACGGCCCTTGTGTGGCCGGTGGTCTCCTGCGGCCTGACATAGGCCAAGAGCCGGAAAAAAGTGGAGTAAAATCAATGGATTTCGATCTGAGCCCCAAGGTGCAGGACCTCAGCGTCCGGCTGAACGCCTTCATGGACGAGCACATCTATCCCAACCAGGACCTCTACGCCCGGCAGTTGCAGGACATGGGCTATGGCGTCGAGCACTGGGAAAACTGGGGTGGGGTGCCGATCATCGAAGAACTCAAGCCCAAGGCGCGCGAGGCCGGGCTCTGGAACCTGTTCCTGCCCGACAGCGGCAAGGGCGGCGGGCTGACCAACCTCGAATATGCGCCGCTGTGCGAGATCATGGGCCGCGCGCCTTGGTCGGCCGAGGTCTTCAACTGTTCCGCTCCCGATACCGGCAACATGGAAACGCTTGAGCGCTTCGGCACCGAAGAGCAGAAGAAGCAATGGATGGAGCCGCTGCTGGCCGGTGAAATCCGCTCGTGCTTTTCCATGACCGAGCCCGACGTCGCCTCCTCGGATGCGCGCAACATCAGCCTGACCATCACCCGGGACGGCGACGAATATGTCATCAACGGCCGCAAGTGGTGGACCTCCGGGTCGGGCGACAGCCGCTGCAAGCTGTTCATCGTCATGGGCAAGACCGACCCCGATGGCGAGGACCCCTACCGTCAGCAGAGCATGATCCTTGTCCCCCGCGACACGCCCGGGCTGACGATCAAGCGCATGATCCCCGTCTTCGGCTTCTCGGACGCGCCGCATGGGCATGGCGAGATCATCTATGACAACGTGCGGGTTCCGGTCTCCAGCATCCTTCTGGGCGAAGGCCGCGGCTTCGAGATCGCCCAGGGGCGGCTTGGACCGGGGCGCATCCATCACTGCATGCGCATGATCGGCCAGGCCGAGGTGGCGCTGGAGAAGATGTGCAAACGCGCGCTGACCCGTAGTCCCTTCGGAAAGCCCCTGTCCGACCAGGGCGTCACCCGCGAGCGGATTGCCCAGTCGCGCATCCTGATCGATCAGGCGCGGCTGCTGACGCTGAAGGCCGCCGACCGAATGGACAAAGTCGGCAACAAGGAAGCCCGCAAGGAGATCGGCATGATCAAGGTGGTGGCGCCGAACATGGCCGCCCAGGTCATCGACTGGGCGATCCAGGCGCACGGCGCCGCCGGCGTCTCCAACGATTTCGGCCTGTCCTACGCCTATGCAAGGGCGCGTGCCATCCGGCTCGCTGACGGTCCGGACGAAGTGCACCAGAACCAGATCGCGCGGCTCGAACTGCGCAAATACCAGACCGAGGAGCGCTGATATGTCTGCACCCGAAACCATCGGATTCATCGGCTTGGGCCAGATGGGTGAGCCCATGGCCGCCTTCATCGCCAAGGGCGAGACGCCGCTGATCTGCTATGACCGCGTACCGGGCCGCGCACCCGAAGGTGCCACCGAGGCCGGCGACCTGGCCGAGGTCATCGACCGCTCTGACACAATTTTCCTGTCGCTGCCCGACGGCAAGATCGTCAACGCGGTCACCGCCGAGATTGCCGCGATGGACAATGTCTCTGGCAAGGTCGTTATCGACATGTCCACCATCGGCCCGGCCGCCGCGAAAGAGGCCGCCGCCACCATCCAGGGCGCGGGAATGACCTTTGTCGATGCGCCGGTCAGCGGTGGACGCCAGGGCGCGCTGAAGGCCGCGATCACCATCATCTGGTCCGGCCCCAAGTCACAGATGGAACGGCACCAGCCGATCCTTGATCTGTTCAGCAAGAACACCTTCCATGTTGGCGAAACGCCGGGGCAGGGGCAGGCGGTGAAGCTTCTCAACAACTTCTTGTCCGCCACCGCCATGGCGGCGTCTTCCGAGGCGGTGCTCTTCGGTCTGGCGCATGGCGTTGAGATGAAGACCATCATTGACGTGGTGAAGGTCTCGACCGGCAACAACACGGCCATCGAGGATAAATTCCCCAATCGCATCCTGACGGGCACATATGACGCAGGCTTCTTCGCGGAACTGCTTAACAAGGACGTTCGCCTTTACAACGAGTTCGTCCAAGAGGCCGGAACCTCAAACCTGTTGGGCGAACGTGTGGCGGAGGTCTGGAGCCTTGTCGAAGACAGCCTGCCGCCGGAATCGGACTTCACCCGGGTTTTCGAGGTCCTTGAAAAGAGGAAACGATCATGAGTTTCGAAATGCCGTATGAAGGGCTGAAGGTCGTCGATCTTTCGCAGGGGCTTGCCGGTCCCTATTGCGGGATGCTGATGGCCCAGCAGGGCGCGGATGTGATCAAGATCGAGCCGCAGGGCGGCGACTGGGCGCGCCTGATCGGCGGCGTCTACGGCGATCACACTGCCTATTCCATCGTCGCCAACTGCGGCAAGCGGGCGCTGGCGATGAACCTTAAGAGCGCGCCGAGCCGCGAGATCGTCGACAAGCTGATCGCCGAGGCCGATGTCTTCATCGAGGGCTACCGGCCCGGGGTGGCAGAACGGCTGGGTTATGGCTACGAGCGGCTGCGGGCATTTAATCCGGGGTTGATCTACGTTTCGGTTTCCGGCTTCGGCCAGTGCGGACCGATGCGTGACCGCCCCGCGATGGACCCGATGCTGCAGGCTTTCAGCGGCTTTGTCGCCGAGAACACCGGCATGGATGGCACGCCTCATCACACCCCGGTCAGCTATTTCGACATGTCGACCGGGCTCTATGCCCAACAGGCCCTCGCGGCGGCACTCTATGCGCGGCGTGATGCAGCCGAAGGCCGCAAGATCGAGGTCAGCCTGCTGGAAGCGGCGGCGAGCATTCAGGCGGTGCGGCTGCTTAGCGGTTTTCGCACCGGGCCGCGACGCGCCTCCACCGCGCCATCGGGCACCTTCAAGACCAGCGATGGCCATATCCAAATCAACATCGTCCGCGACCGCGAGTTCGAGACTTTCTGCAATCTGCTGAAGCTTGATGACCTGTGGGCCAACGAGAAGTACCGCACCATCGCCGGACGCTTGGAGGATATCAACTTTCTCTACGACTACGTGCGCCGGATCACCGAAGGCTGGAAGGCCCAGGACCTGTCGGACCTGCTTAGCGAGGCCGGGCTGCAGAACGAGGTTGTGCAGACCTACCGTGAATTCGTGAACCATCCGCAGGCCGAGGCAGTCGGGGTTTTTTCGTGGCTGCCGCAGGCCGGTGCCAACGACCCTTGGCCGGTGCCCAACATTCCCGGGCTGCCGTCCTTTGTCCCGGGCGATGATCTCGCACAATCCCCAACCGTCGGCCAGCACACCCGCCAGATCCTCGGAGAGCTGGGCTACAGCGAGGGCCAAATTGACACGCTATACGCCGAAGGTGTGGTCGCATGACCGGCCCGCTGGCGCAGTCCCAAGGAGCAAAACACATGAACAACGATCTTTTCGAACTCGGCCTCAAACAGCGCAAGGCGGTTGTCGGCGCGGAGTATGTCGAGAAAAACCTCGCCGCCGCGGATGATTTCACACTGCCTTTTCAGGAGGCGATGACCGCGTGGTGCTGGGGTTTCGGCTGGGGCGACGAGACCATCGACCTCAAGACCCGTTCAATGCTGAATCTCGTGATGCTGGCAGCACTCGGCAAGATGCACGAATGGGAAATCCATTGTAACGGCGCGATCAACAACGGCGTCAGCAAGGACGAGATCCGTTCGATCATCCACATCGTCGGCATCTATTGTGGTGTACCGCAGTCGCTGGAGTGTTTCCGCCATGCCCGCAAGGTGCTCGAGGAGCGCGGACTGCTGGATGCGGCCGACAAGTGAGCAAGAGACAGAACAGGAGGGCGGCGAAGTGACGACACTAGACAGGCATTACATCGACGGCGTTTGGACGGCCGGTCAAAGCGGACAGGCCTTTGCGATCATGAACCCGGCCACCGAAGCGCAAATCGGCACAGTCACTCTGGGTACCGCTGCGGATGTGGATCGTGCCGTCGCCGCCGCCAAGCGTGCTTTCGAGAGCTATTCGTGCAGCTCCAAGTCCGAGCGGCTGGGCTATCTGCGCGCGCTCAAGCAAGCGCTGGAGGACCGGACAGCAGATATGGGGCAGGCGATCAGTCAGGAGATGGGCGCGCCCATTACCCTGGCCCGCAACGCGCAAGCCGGATGCGGCCCGCGTCACGCCGACGCCTTCATCGCCGCACTTGAGGCGCATGAGGAAGAATACATGCTGCCGAACGGCGACATCATCCGCAAAGAGCCGATTGGTGTCTGCGGGCTGATTACCCCGTGGAACTGGCCGATCAACCAGATCGCTCAGAAGGTGATGCCGGCGCTTGCGGCGGGGGCGACCTGCGTTCTTAAACCATCCGAACACACGCCGCTTTCGGCTGCGATCTTTGCCGAATGCGTCCACGAGGCCGGCTTGCCGGCCGGGGTGTTCAACCTGGTTTTCGGGGACGGTGCTGGTGTGGGAAGCGCGATGTCGCGCCACCCGGACGTTGCGATGATGTCCTTCACCGGATCGACCCGGGCCGGGGCCATGGTCTCGCGCGATAGCGCCGAAAGCGTCAAACGCGTTGCGCTGGAACTGGGGGGCAAGTCGGCCAATCTGGTTTTTGCCGACGCCGATCTGGAAACCTGTGTGCCCGCTTCGGTCCAGCGCTGCTTTCTCAACACCGGTCAGGGTTGCAATGCGCCGACGCGAATGCTGGTCGAGCGCAGCTGCTACGACGCGGTGCTGGACCTTGCGCGCAAGACCGCTGAGACACAGGTTGTCGATGATCCGGCCAAGGAAGGCGGGCATATCGGGCCGCTTTTTGACAAGATGCGATTCGACCGGGTTCAGTCGATGATCCAGCTTGGCATAGACGAAGGCGCGCGGCTGCTGGCCGGTGGGCCGGGGCGACCGGAAGGCCTTGAAAAAGGCTGGTTCGTCAAACCGACGATTTTTGCCGACGTGAACAACGACATGCGCATCGCCCGCGAAGAGATCTTTGGCCCGGTGCTGTCGATCATCCCCTTTGACAGCGAGGAAGACGCGGTCCGAACCGCCAATGACAGCGATTACGGTCTTGCCGCCTATCTCCAGACCGGAAGCGCCGAACGGGCGCGGCGGGTCGCGGCGCAGTTGCGCGCCGGGGTCGTGGCGATCAACGGGCAGGGGGCCGCCTATGGCTCGCCCTTTGGCGGCTTCAAGCAGTCCGGCAATGGGCGCGAAGGAGGGGCCTTTGGACTTGAGGAATATCTTGAGGTCAAGGTGATGCCATCGATCGACGCAATGGCCGAGGCCGGCCGATTTACCGCCGCTTGAGCCGAAGCGAGGAGAAGACAATGCTGGACGCCTATATTTACGATGGATTGCGCAGCCCCTTTGGTCGGCATGGCGGAGCGCTTGCCGGGATACGTCCTGATGACCTCATGGCGCAGGTCATTGAAGCGCTGATGGCGCGCAGTGATCTGCCAGCCGACCAGATCGAGGACGTTGTTCTGGGCAATGTCTGCCAGTCCGGCGAAGACAGTCGCAACCTTGCGCGGTTTTCTGCCCTGCTTGCCGGTCTGCCGGAAGCGGTGGGTGCGCAGACGGTCAACCGGCTTTGCGGCTCCAGCATGTCGGCCGCGCTTGATGTGGCACGGGCGGTAACGGTGGGCGAAGGCGATCTGTTTGTCGCGGGCGGCGTGGAAAGCATGACCCGCGCGCCGTTTGTATTGGGCAAATCCGCGACCGCATGGTCGCGGCAGGGTGAAATCCACGACGCGACTGCCGGCAAACCCTTTCCCAACCCGCAATTTCAAAACGCCTTCGGCAGCGAAACCATGCCGCAAACCGCCGATAATCTGGCAGCTGAATTCGATCTGTCCCGCGACGCCTGCGATCTGTTCGCCGCGACGAGTCAGCATCGTTTTGAAACCGCACGTATCGGCGGGTACTTTGCGGATGAGATCACTTCGATCGAAATAGCGGGCCGCAAAGGCGCTGTTACGACGGTGGCGCACGACGAGCATCCTCGCCCGGATACGACATTGGGCAAGATGGCCGGGCTGCATCCGCTTGATCCCAAAGGCGTCGTCACCGCCGCCAATGCCTCAGGCATTAACGACGGCGCGGCGGCCTTGCTGATCGGCCGCAACGGGCTTGGCCCCGCGCCGCGCGGGCGCATACTTGCCGGGGCGGTTTCAGGTGTCGCGCCACGGGTGATGGGGATCGGCCCGGCCCATGCCATTCCGAAGGCGCTAGGCCGGGCGGGTCTGACCCTTGAGCAGATGGACGTTATCGAGATCAACGAAGCCTTCGCGTCTCAGGTGCTGGCCTGCTGCGCCGCGTTGGACATCGCGCCCGATGACGCAAGGCTCAATCCGAATGGCGGCGCGATTGCCGTCGGCCATCCGCTTGGTGCATCGGGCGCGCGGCTGATCCTGACCGGGCTACGTCAACTTGAGGCCAGCGGCGGGCGCTACGGTTGCCTGTCGATGTGCATCGGTTTTGGACAGGGCATTGCGGTGATCATCGAGCGTTTGGAATGAATGGCGAAGGGGCTGTAGCTATGAAAGACGAAACCAACGAAATCGCTGGGGTCGAGATCGAGGGCGATATCGGATTGATCCGACTTGCCAAACCACCCGTCAACGCGCTTGGTCTGGCGCTGCGCACCGCCGTTTACGAGGCCTTTCAGACATTGACGCGCGATCCTGCGATCCGTGCCATCGTGCTTTATGGTGAGGGGCGCTTCTTTTCAGCCGGCGCGGATATCAAGGATTTCGGCAAGGCGGACGTAGAGCCGACCCTACCGCAGGTACTGAAGGTGTTGAACGACAGCGAGAAGCCGGTAATTGCCGCTTTGCATGGTGTGGCCTTCGGCGGCGCGCTAGAACTGGCACTGGCCACGCATCTGCGGGTCGGCGTGACCGGCCTTCGGATCGGCTTGCCTGAAGTGAAGCTTGGCTTGCTTCCGGGCGCTGGCGGGGCACAGCGCCTGCCGCGGCTCTGCGGGCTGGCCAGCGCCATTGACATTATTTGCTCAGGGCGTGACGTGCCGGCGGAAGAAGCGCAAACCCTCGGCATCCTCGACCGGTTGGCCGACGGCCCGGCGCGAGAGGCCGGGATCGCTGTGGCACGCGATGTACTTGCGGGTGGTCTTGTCTCTCGGCGGACGGATGAACGCACGGTTGCAGAAGATCCGGCGGCAGTGGAAGTCGCCCGGAACCGACTGCAATCGAAGCGACCGACGCTCACGGCACCGCTCAAGGCTTTGGAGGCGGTCTGCGCCGCGACGCTGCCAATTGATCACGGACTTGAGAAGGAACGCGCGCTTTTCATGGAACTGATGGCGGGCGACGAACGCGCCGGGCTGGTCCATGCCTTCTTTGCCGAGCGGGCAACAGGTCGGATTCCGGAAAAACCGGCCAAGCCGCGTGAGGTAAACCGGGTGGCCGTTATCGGAGGCGGCACAATGGGGGTCGGCATTGCCACATCCCTGCTGATCGGCGGATATGATGTGGACCTGATCGAAGCGCAAAGCGCGCGTGTTGCTGACGCCCGTTCCGGCATTGAGCAGAACCTCGCAGGCGCATTGAAACGTGGCAAACTGACCGAAGAGTCTCACGAGGCCGCGCTCGGCAAGTTTGGTTGCACCGAGAATTTGGATGCTGCGAAGGATGCCGATCTGGTCATTGAGGCGATATTCGAAAACATGGAGGCCAAGAGCGGGCTTTTCGCCAAGCTGGATGCGATCTGCAAGCCTGGCGCGATCCTGGCGACGAATACTTCTTATCTCGACGTGAACGAAATCGCCGCGGCCACCGCCCGACCCGGAGACGTGATCGGTCTGCACTTCTTCTCGCCCGCGCACATCATGCGGCTGATCGAAGTGGTCGTCGCAGACGAGACCGCACCGGAATGCGTAGCCACTGCTTTTGCACTGGCACGCAAGCTCGGCAAAGTGCCGGTGCGCGCCGGGGTCTGCGACGGGTTCATCGGCAACCGCATCCTGACACAGTACCGCCGCGCCGCCGACTACCTGCTGCTCGACGGGGCCGATTTCGCCGGGATCGATGCCGCGTTGGAGGACTTCGGGTTCGCAATGGGCCCCTTCGCGGTCAACGACCTTGCCGGGCTGGATATCGCCAAGGCCACACGTGACCGCAAGGCCGCCACGCGCCCACCGGAAGAGCGCTATTCACGGGTGGCCGATCAGATCTGCGATCAGGGCTGGTTCGGGCGGAAAACCGGGCAGGGCTATTATATCTACGAGGCAGGCAAAGCGCCTGTAGCCAATCAGGGCGCGGTGAAGATCGTCGAGGCCGAGCGCCGGGTGCTCAACCTCAGGCCGCGCGCGTTCAGCGGCGAAGAGATCGTCGCCCGCTGCCTGACGGCAATGATCGCCGAAGCGGTGCGCGTGCTGGAAGAGGGCATCGCCCTGCGCCCAGCGGATATCGATGCCGTCGAGCTGTTTGGCTACGGCTTTCCCCGCCATCGCGGCGGGCCGATGCACCAGGCCGACCTGATCGGCCCGGCAGAACTGATCCGGCGGATCGAACTCTATGCAGTCGAAGACCCGCATTTCTGGCGGGTCCCTGAGTTACTTCGCGAGATGCAGTGCAACGGCCGCAATTTTGCGGATTTGAACGGATGAGCCGGACCTGAAACACAAAAGGAAGAAAACCATGAGTGAGAACGGCGGACCGCCCCTCATCGATGTCAGCGCGGCGCTCAGTTTCGATGAGATCGCCCTGCAGTCCTATCTATCCGACCAGTTGCCGGGCTTCTCCGGCGATTTGCGCGTGCGGCAATTCAATGCCGGTCAGAGCAACCCGACCTATCAGCTGGTCGCGGGCGGCCGGAAATATGTCCTGCGCAAGAAGCCGCCCGGAACGCTGCTGCCGTCAGCACATGCAGTGGACCGGGAATATCGGGTGATGCATGCGCTGCGCGACACGCCCGTGCCGGTGCCCGAAATGCTGCACCTGTGTATGGATCCTTCGGTGATCGGCACCGATTTCTACGTCATGGAGATGGTCGAAGGCCGGGTGTTCCACGATCCCAGCCTGCCCGGACTAAGCCCGCCGGAACGACGCGCCTTCTACGACAGCTTCATAAAGGCGCTGGCAGAGCTTCATGCGGTGAAACCTGACGCCGTCGGTCTGGGCGATTTTGGCCGCCCGTTGGGCTATTTGTCCCGTCAGGTGGCGCGCTGGAGCAAGCAGTATAAGGCGACAGAAACCGAAACCATCGACGCGATGGACAAGCTGATGAATTGGTTGCCCGCCAACTTGCCAGAGGACGACGAGGCTGCCATCGTGCACGGTGATTTCCGCCCTGGTAATGCCATCGTGGGTAGCAGCACCCCCGAGGTGATCGCGTTGCTTGACTGGGAGCTTTGCACCCTGGGCCACCCTTTGGCCGATCTGGGCTATGTCTGCGCCAACTACCACGCCGACAGCCTGCCTACCGGACAGTTCAAGGGGCTGGATTTCCAAGGCTTGGGTATCCCGACCGAACAAGAATTCATTGACCTCTACTGCCACTATGCGGGTCGTGAGAAGATCGACAACCACCTGTTTTTTGTGGTATTTTCATTTTTTCGCAGTGCCGCGATCATCCAGGGGGTTTTCAAGCGCGGGCTCGAGGGCAATGCTTCGTCGCAAAAAGCTCTCAAGCTTGGCCATCTGGCGCGGGTCCGGGCCGAAAACGCCTGGCGCATCGTCGAGGAAAATCTCTGACACGCGCCCCGCACGGGTGTGAACGATGCCTGAACCGCGACTCCTATTGCCTTTGAGGGTAGGGGGACTGGTCCAGTTCTTCCCGCCTCTTCTCTCTGAAGACCTCCGCGGGCG
This sequence comes from Leisingera sp., assembly GCF_034669605.1. Lineage (GTDB taxonomy): Bacteria > Pseudomonadota > Alphaproteobacteria > Rhodobacterales > Rhodobacteraceae > Leisingera. Next base: position 15,265 of record NZ_JAXMOX010000037.1, on the reverse strand, counting down.
TCTTCCACCCAAGGCATTTGCGGGGCGTGTTGTTTAGACGGTCGCAAATTACTTTTTTGTCGTAATCTGAGAGCTGCCGGATATCGCCCTTCCGCGGGAGCCATCGCCGGGCCCGCCGGTTTGTGGTCTCAACCGTGCCCTTTTGCCAAGCAGAAGAGGGGTCGCCAAACCATGTCTGCGTACCGATCTGTGCTTGCAGATGCGGCCAAGAGACAAATTCGGTGCCGCAGTCGAAAGTAATGGATTTTCGGGCAGCAAGAGGCAAGTCGCTGATTGCTTTCATGAACTTGCCCATGACCGGTTTGGTGCGCTTGCCCGAGCGGTCTTGTCCGCCAGTGCAATGGCGGTCAACATGCGGGGTTTACGCGCCGGCATCTGCTCCAGCCAGGAACGTCTCGGAGCGCCGTTCCGGACCGCCCATCGGACCTGCGTCATCGCGCCAATGATCCGCAGCCGTCGGATATTGCGCTGGCCCATCTTTGATCTTCAACCCAGAACCTGTTTGCCTCCGGTGGATTTCTGTACCGGTACTGACTTGCCACTCATTTTTCATCCAACCAAGATTTGAGTCCGGTTGGCGTTTACGCCGGTCGACGCAGTTTGAGCAATCGCCCGACGCGCGGAGCTTTCCTCTCGCGCAGCGGGCCGGGTGATTGCGGCGGTCAGTGTCCGCGCATAGTCCGCAGGTGGCAGGTCACTAATTATCAAGGATCGTCCAAGGGCTGACCGGAGCTCAATAATCTGCTGGTGTGGGCGGCTTCACCCCGATAACATCACCTTGTGCCGTGTTGGCTCTGTGAGACAGCTAACAAAGCTTACCGCACTCTGCTTCACACGTACCTTGGGCTCATGCTTTCTTTCTCGACTGGTGGGCCAAACGCTGCGCCAGAGGCAGGCCGTATTCTTCTCTAAACAGTCTTAGTATACGCAAACTCAACACACTCAAACGATCCGTTCGCCGCGCGAATCTTTCCATCGGCCTTCAAGACACCAGAACTCTTCCATGGCGGAATAAAAACGCCGGAAGGCGATGTGTGTTCTGGAAAGGTATTTAATATCAACTAGTTGAGAAAAACCTTCCTGAGATGTATGGAAATATTGGATTTTGGATATTGTATCACTATAAAGCTTGCAGCTGCGTTTGGGAGAAGGAAGCATGGCTGGATTTGGCGAACACTTTGTGAGCTTCGGGTGAAATGCAGAGCGCCTGTCACGTTCAAGGTGCTTCGACAGTGGGCCGTAAATGGCAGTTGGTGTGCCCGGAAAAAAACGCGGGAAATGAAGCCGGGCAGCCGGTTTGATAATTATCGCCTTCACAACATGGAGAACTAAGGAATGAAAAAGCTGTTGACAGCAGTGGCCGCCGGCACGATTGCATTGCAGTTTGCAACACCCGCCTTTGCCGAGGATATCAAGCTGCGCTTTGCAGGTGTGTTTCCGATCGACCACCAGGGCACAAAGATGATGGAGCAGGTCGCGGCTGACGTGAATGCGGCGGATGTTGGTCTGGAAATGACCGTCTTTCCGGCCAGCCAGCTGGGGTCAGGCGAAGCCCTGTTTGAGGATGTCGCCCGCGGGAACATCGATTTTGCCTCTGCCTTGATCTATTCCGACACGGATTCCCGGCTCGAGTTCCTGAATATGCCGTTCCTGGTAAGCAACTATGACGACATGGAACGTGTGCTGCTTGATATGGATTCCGACTATAATCGCATCCTTCAAGACATTAGTGACGAATACGGTGTCCGAGTCATGGCAGCCAACCCGGAAGGCTTTGTGGGTATCGTTGCCAGCAAGGAACCCGATAACTGGAATAATTTCGAAGACAAGGGTATGAACATCCGCGTTTGGTCCTCGAACGCGGTGAAAGCCACCGTGGAAACACTGGGCTACCGCGCCACCACCATGTCGTGGGGCGATATTTTTCCCGCGCTTCAGTCTGGCATCGTGGACGGTGCGATCTGCTGCACCAAGACCGCGACCTATTCGATTTTTGCCAAGTCAGACGTTGGCACGCACTTCATCGAATACAACTCCTTGCTGGAGCAGACTTTCTACTACGGTTCCGAGCGCACACTGGCCAAGCTGAACGACGAGCAGCGCGCTGTCGTCCAAGCCGCGATGGATAAGGCCTCGGCTGAATTCTTCCAGTATAACCGCGAAAATGACGCGGCCTTTGGCCAAAAACTGATCGACAGCGGCTATACCATCCTCAGGCTCAGCGATGAGGAGCGCAAAGCCATGGCTGACCATGTTCGTGCCACCGTTTGGCCGACCATTGAAGGTGCAGTTGGCAAGGACGTGATTGCTCAGGTACTGGCAGCGGTCCAGTAATCAATTTCAGCAGTGGCAGCACATGGTGTTGCCACTGTTTGCATTTGCAACAAGTGAGCGCGCTGGTGGACAGCATAGCGCCGGGTACGCTGGCACAATCGGGATTGCGCCATGCAGCACAGCTATCCTGGAATGCCGATTTTCGGAGCGCTCAACCGCCAAAAAGGGGGCGAGATGGCCCGAGTAACGGACGAATTGCCGCGCGTCATCGGGGTGCCGATGAACTGGGCTCTGTATCTAATGAAAGCGATCGTCATCATTGCCGGTGCGTTGATGGCTGTGACCTTTGGTCTGGTTGTCATTGTGCGCTACGGGCTAAGCGGTGATCTTTTCGCATATGAGGAGTGGCTGCTTGCGATCAGCATCGTCGGTTTCTTTGCCGGCGCCGTGCTGGCGTCAGAGCGCCGGCTGCACATCAATGCAGATATACTTGATGTGGTGATCACCAATCCGCGTTGGATCTGGTGGCGCGGCTTTTTGGTTCTCGCGATTGAGATGGCTGTCACGGTTTTCATCGTGTATGCCTGCTACGTCTCTCTGGTCGATGACTTCTCCTTTCCGCGGCTGCGGGCGACGCCGGCGCTGCGCATTCCCTTCGTCTCCTGGCGCATCGCGATCATGATTGCCTTTGGCTTCATGGCGATGTTTTCGGCCGCCTACCTTTACGTTCACATTCGAAAAGGCCTCGGCCTGCCGCTGAAATCTGATCTGAACAAGGAGGCGCAGTCATGATTATCGTCGGAAGTCTTGTCATTGTCTGCGCCATGCTTCTTTTGGGTGTCAGCGTTTTTGTGGCCTTTGGGGCAGTGCTGATGTTCATCGCTTTGGTGGGCGATCAGTCGATCACCGGCTATCTGCCGACCGGCTCCACCGGATTGCGGTCGCTGGTTCTGCTGGCCATTCCGTTGTTCATGATCGCGGGCGGCGTCATGGAGCGCGGCCGCATCGCGGCGCCGCTGGTGGCGATTGCGGAAATGTTCGTCGGCCACCTCAAGGGCGGCTTGAGCGCGGCGGCCGTGCTGGCCTGCGGGGTGTTCGGCTCCATTGCGGGCAGCGCCAATTCGACGCTGACCTGCATCGGCGGCATCATGCTGCCGCATCTGAAAAAAGCGAACTACCCTGAAGGAAAATCAGCGGCGCTGCTGGTTGCGGCAAGTCCGCTGGGGCTTTTGATCCCGCCAAGCTCCAACCATATTCTCTATGGCTGGGTGGCACAGCAGCATGTGCTCAAATGCTTTCTGTCGACGGTGATCCCCGCCTTCATCCTGATCACCCTGCTGATCATCACCAACCATTACATGCTGCGCAAACATGGCGACATCAAACTGTCCGAGCGGCCTTCGCCCTTCTTACCCGCGCTCAAAGCGCAGGGGCGTTTTGCGGGCCCCGCGCTGATGATGCCTGTCATCATCCTGGGCGGCATCTATGGCGGCATCATGACCCCGACCGAAGCGGCGGGCATTGCCGTGGTCTATGCGATCCCGATCGCGATCTACTTCTACCGCGGGCTGACGTGGCGGGGGCTGATGGGGACTATCGAGAAATCTGGTATCACCATTGGGGTGGTGATGATCATGATCTTCATGGTGCTGATCGTTTCCGACAATCTGATCGCCCAGGGCGCGCCGCAGATCGCACAGCAGATGGTTTATTCCGTGTCGGACAACCCGATCGTGATCCTGCTGATGATCAATGTCGTGATGATCCTGATCGGGATGCTGATGGATGATATTTCAGGTCTGCTGTTGTCGACGCCGATCCTGTTGCCGATTGCGCAGAGCGTGGGGATGGATCCGATCCATTTCGCCGCCGTGATTGGTGTCAACCTCGGCATGGCGAACATCACGCCGCCGACGGCGCCGCTGCTTTATCTCGGCGCGCAGGTGTCAGAAACCCCAGTTGCGAAGATGCTGTGGCCGACGCTGGTGTTTATCATCTTTGCCTGGCTGCCGACGCTGATGCTGACAACTTTCGTGCCCTCCGTGGCCCTGTGGCTGCCCGAACTCTTGCTGGGCTGAGCAGGTCTGTTTGCGTATTTCACGGAATTTGGGCGGTGATTTCACGCCATCTCGGACAGCCACTTCACGCCCATTGGCAGGCTGGCCGAGGATGGCGCCGGCGAAGGTTGGGCCGCCGATAACCTCCAGCCGGCCTGATGCGGGATGTGCCAGCAAGTTGTACCTCCCTCTCAGTGATAGTAAGTCCGGGGTCACGCCGGAGACGCGCATCTTTGACGAACTGGCGCACCTTCGGTGCGACGGATATTGGGAGGCTTCAGGGGCAGGTCTTCAGGATCGATCGGATGGAGGACACCGGCCGTGCCTTATTCGGGTGACCCCGCGCCTGCGTAGCTCCTTGCCGGTCAGCGGCCAGTCGGGAAGGGGGGCGGTCCGGGTCCGGCACGGTTGGGGACGCCGGGAAAAGCAGAAGCTCAAGGCTGCCGTCGCCCCGGCCCTTGGGCGGCGGCCCGCTCAGCCCCTGGGCAAACTTCAATTGCAATACGTCTCGTACACATGGAGTGCCAATGGTCGGAGAGACATTGGCGAACGCGGGAGATCGACAACCTGCTGATGCGGCCAAGCGCAGACACGGTGATCCGGATCGCCGCCGGGCCCAAGCACCTCGGTGCCCGGATCGGCATCACATCCGTCCTGCACATCTGGGGCTCGGCGTCGTGCTGAAAGCACGCCTCCGGCGTGACCCATCATCCGCATGTCCACATGATCGTAACCCCTCCCGGCAGATTGCTGCGCAATCACCTGCCGCAGGAACTTCTTCCTCTCCGTCCGGGTTCTGTCCCGCCTCTACCGGCGCCTCATCCTGGACGGGCTTGATCCGCCGCCGTCCCGAAGGACGCTGAACCCGCCCTGTCTCTGGCGGGCGGCGTCTCAGTTGGTGTCAGGCGATGAGTTCCTTTTCTGGTTCGAAGACAGTCCCGTCACGCCAGATGCACATCATGACGACAGCGAGTTTTCGTGACACCGCCACGGCAGCTTTCTTGAAGCTTTTCCGGTCTTGCAAATTCTTGGCCCAAGTGCGCAGTTGCGACGGCTTTCTGACCTGCGTGATCAAGCTGGCGGCAGCGGAGTAGAGCAGTCTGCGCAGGTCACGGTCGCCGCATTTTGATATCAGGCCGGGCCAGTCCATGTCGCCGGATTGGTGCCGCCTCAGCGTGAGGCCGTGGAAGGCACGGGCGTCTCGCGATCTCCGGAAGCAGTCTGCATTGTCGAGGGTTGCAATAAAGGACAGCGCCGCGACAGGCCCAACGCCCGGGACGGTCATGAGACGGCGGGCAAGGCCGCTTTCGCGCGCGATGAGCCTGAGATCTTCATCCCTCGCTTCCATAGCCGCGCACAGGGCCTGTGGATCGGGATGAACATGCCGGCCATCACGCCGAGTGCCGGGTTGGTCTGGCCTGCCTCAGCGAACTGATCGCGGAAGCCCTGCCGCAGGCTTGCACGGCCAACTGAACCCATATAGATCCCAAAAACCTTCATCACACCGCGAACATGCGCTTCCAGGTCCTTGCGTATCCGGATCAGGCACTCCCGAGCGCCGATGAGCACGCGAACCCGCTCCGACGCCTCGCTTCTGATGTGAACCCGGCTGAACCGGCCGGTGCGGGCCAGCTGCGCCAGCCCTTCGGCATCACCGGGATCGGACTTGTTGATCCGCCCCGACAGCGCCTTGTGCACTTTCCGGGCATCAATGCAGATGACCGGAAGGTCGCGCTTCTCCAGTTCGCGGGTGAGCCAGATGGCCAGGATGCCGCTCTCATGCACAAACCGCTCCGGCCCAGCGGCATGCACCGAAATGAATAATGCGATTACGTCCGGATCCGAACTGGTCCCACCACGCGCAAGCACCTTACGCTCCCTGTCAACAACACAGATCGACACGGATTTGACGGACACGTCCAGACCAACATAATGCAACATGGTCGTTCTCTTTAACGGCTGGTTTTACAGAGCCCGATCTTATCGGACCGCGTTCGCCCAGAGAGAGCGGCCGCCGCAAACACACCATGTCATTCGCCGCAGATCCGAAGTTGGCGCAACGATTGGTCCCAGTAACCCGAAAGACAAGATCGGCATTACTCTTCAAGCAAGCCCGCCTTCTGTGCAGCCTGACCAGGGCTCCTGGAAATACGGTCGAGAAGCCATTCCTGAAAGCTGATCATGGCCGGTGTGGGAGGTTTATGAGCTGGGTGTGTCAGCCAGTAGCGCCCGGTTTCTATGTAAGCGGAAAATGGCGCGACCAAGCGCCTGGCTTCCAATCGCTCGCCGAACATTGCCGGGGAAAGCAGCGCAACTCCAGCTCCCGTTTCGGCAATATCCGCCATGGCGATGGAACTGTCAAAAATCGGCTCGCACAGGTTGGGGCAGGCTGCTCCGGCCTTATCAAACCAGGCTGGCCACTCATCTGCGCGGTAAGAGCGCAAGAGAACCTGGCCGTGCAGATCAGCAGGCTTTTTCAGATTTTCTGCAAGCCGCGGGGAGCAAAGCGGCGTCAACGGTGCTTCCATAAGCGGAACGGCCTCCATCCCGCTCCAGCGCCCTGCGCCGAAACGGATTGCCATATGCAAGCCTTCCTTGGAAATATCCACCCGGTTGTTGTTGGTCCAGATACGGAGGTCGACCCCCGGATGGGCGCTGCGGAAACGGGCTAGTTGCGGCATCAGCCAGCCGGCGGCAAAGGTCGTGACAACACCCACATGCAACGTCTCCTGATACCTCCCGTCAAGAAAGCCGTCGAGTACCCGCCCAACCCGGTCGAGGCTGTCGTTGATCACGGGGAACAGGGCCATAGCTTCGTCCGTCAGGAGCAGGCCCTTCGGCGTGCGGGTGAAAAGTTGCACCCCAAGCAGGTCTTCCAGCCCTTTGATCTGATGGCTCACAGCTGCCTGGCTGACCCGCAATTCAACAGCCGCCTGGGTGAAACTCCCCTGCCGCGCGGCGACCTCGAAAGCCCGCAGGGCGTTCAAAGGCAGGTTGGGACGGTCCATGCGCTGGTTTCCTACATTCCGGATTGATCGGGCTGGCCGCATCAGCTTCGCTTTTCCCATCTGTTCCTGCAAGATGAGAACCCGCCGGGCTCAACTGGCTGTTTGCGAAGGCTGGCTGCAGGAGAACGGAAGGAATGAACCCGGTGCGCCCTGCATCACCATGATCCAGCTGAGCTGATCCGCAACCTCCAGGTCGGCGTCATTTAAGGGGCAGGCCGATACCCGGGCCTGGCAGCCGCTTAAGATGAACGCCTTGTTCGAAGCCCGGAATCCCGTGCTGAGTTCTGGAAGCCCGGCATCGTAGCTGCTCCATGCCCTTTTGTAGATGCTGCATTTTTCGAGAGACCAGGCATCGAGCGCTTCAAGCGGGACCGCGCTAACCAATTGCAGGGCGAAGCCGAAGATCACTTTTTTCATTCACGGAAACTTTCAGTGCCGCCGCCGCCGCTTTGCAAGTGAACGGCGGCGCAGTTCACACTACTGCCGATCTGCGAGCACGCGCTGGATGAAGGCGTGAGTCGCCCGGATGCGGGCTTCGTTCGGGATGTTCCGGTTTGCCAGAACCGCCACCCCCAAGTCTTCGCCCGGAAGAAGGGCAACATATGTTCCAAACCCATTGGTCGATCCGGTTTTATTGAGGATGACATCCTCTTGCGGGGGCAACGGCGGATCGATTTCCTCGACCGGCTGCGGCTTCAGGATATAGGCGTAGCTGTTGCCTTTGATCATCTGCTCCACGCTGGCGGGCCAAGAATACTGCTCCCAGATCATGTTCTGAACGTAGGCGTCTGTCCGGGCCAGCCCCTGCCGGGTCCTTTCCAGAGCAATGCTGAGATCTTTCGGGGCATCGGCATGCCCCAGGTGGAGCTCCAGGAAACGAACCATGTCGCGCGCGCTGGACTTTACGCCATAGGCTTCGTCGTCCAGAACCCCGGGATTGACCCGGATCGGAAGATCCGTCTTGCGGTCGTAGCCATACGCGTAGCGCGCCATGGCCTCTTCAGGGACATTCACCCAGGTGCTTTGCAGGCCCATCTCATGAAACAGATCCTGCTCGACAGTATCCGCATAGCCCATACACAAGACATTGGAAGTGATATGCCCCAGCAAGCCGATGCTGATATTCGAGTAGCTTCGGGTGCCTGCTTCGCTTGGCTTCCAATCGGCCAGCCATTCCACGAGGCCTTCGGTGCTTGCTACAGTTTCAGGCACCTGCAGGGGCAGGCCGCCGGAGTTGTGCGTTGCAAGATCCATCAGCGACAGGTGTCCGAAAGCGGTGCCTTCAAGATCCGGCAATCGTTCGGAAACCTGCTCGTTCAGATCCATGTCACCGCGCGCTTCAGCCAGGGCGGCAAGGCTGACGTTGAATAGTTTGCTCACCGATCCTAGCTCAAAAAGCGTATCTGCGGACGCGGGGATATTGCCCGCGCGGGAGGCAAGGCCCGTTGCATAATAGTAGGACTGCCCTCGATGCGATACGCCGACAACGAGCCCCGGCACGTTGTATTCCTCGATAACGGAAGCAAAGCTGTTTTCAGCCAGCTCTTGCATTTGTGCTTCAGTCCAGGGCGCGGCGGCAAGCGCAGCTGGAAATGACAGCAGCGCGATCGCTGCGGCTGTAGGAAATTTCATGTCTGCCTCTTTGATTAAGCCCCCATATGGGTAGGAGCGGCTCTACAGACAGAGATCGCACCACTCAAACGAGAAATTGTTGCTCGCTCCATTAGAATTTCTAACCCCTCCAGGGCATTGCATTTGTGTCTGAGAAATCTTTTATGCAGCGTTGCATTGCCGCCAGCCTCCCGCGGTTGGAATGGTTCCCGGGAGCAGGAAATCTGCTCAGCTCCTCGTCCAAACTTCTATGTGTAGCCGCGTCCGCTCTAGGTGCATCCGGGCGAAAATCAGAAAGCAGTCATAGGCGAATGCGATGTGGATCCTGCCGGCCAAACCGGTAGTAATCTGCCCCGCGCCAGTCCGATGGATTTTTATAGCGCGGTTGAGTATATGAGCTGACCGAGAGATTGCGGTCAGGCCAAGCTGTTAATTTCCGGACCGGCATCATTTCAACTACGCAATCAGAGAAGGAGGCTTAACAACAATGTCACCCGGAAATACGCACCCAAAGCATTGGTCAAAGGTTGAGCTGCTGCACGAGACTGTCAAGAACCCCAATATTCACCTTCGCGGAACGCACAGCTATTACAGCGCAGCATGGACCGGCTCGTTTGAGGAAAGCGTCGTGCGCTACCACTACGGCGACGAATATAGCCTCAAGACATGGGAGCCGATGTGGCCCATCGACCAGCTCTACATCGGTGACTATGTATGTATCGGCGCGGAGGCGGTCATCCTGATGGGGGGAAACCATACCCACCGGACAGATTGGTTCAGCCTTTACCCTTTCCCCGAAGTCATCCTGGATGCCTATATTGGCAAGGGGGACACCAGAATTGGCGATGGCGTCTGGATCGGCATGCGGGCAATGATCATGCCGGGAATCACGATAGGCGAGGGAGCCGTGGTCGCTTCAGGGGCGATCGTCACCAAGGACGTTGCGCCCTACACAATCGTTGCAGGCAACCCCGCCAAGCCAATTCGCCAGCGCTTTCCCGAGGCTACTGTTGCGAGGCTGCTGGAGCTGGACCTGTACAATTGGGATGAAGCGAAATTTGCTGCTCTGAGAGAGCACATCGCAAGCCAGGATATCGGCGCCTTGTCGGCGGCGTCAGATGAATACGATCAAAAACATGGGTGATGCGGTTATCCTTCCAGAGGAAGGCGACGCTATCGGCATCGGCGCTGACCAGGCGTGGGTTCTAGATGGCGACCCAGTGAGTGTAGCAGCTTAGGTCGGCCAGGACTGCCTCGGGGCCGCCGAAGGGCGGTTTGACATAGACCGCCCATTCGGATTTGCAGAACGGAGCTAGCCAGGCCGCGAAGGCAAGCTGCCAAGCATGATGCAAATCCATGAGACCGTCGAGAAACAGACGCCGGAACAGGCGCGACAGCACCCGCACGTGCAGAAAGAACCCGGGCTTGCAGGCCACCCATCTCCCGCCGTCCGGCGGCAAGCCGCCACCGGGCACGATCATGTGGATGTGGGGGGGCAGAGCAGAACTCCAGACGTGCAACACACTGGTCTCGCCCGCCCCCCAGTGCGCCCATCCGCTTGGGATCGGCGGCAATGGTGACCACTGTCGCCGCTGAAACCTTGAACGGCAGCCCATATACTGCCCGTTTGTTCCAATACCCACAGTCTCGGTCAGTTCTGCATCCGAGGTGATAGTCTGCTCGACCTGACCCGCGGATCGGCCCCGTTTCTAGCACCATGCTGATTGCCGAAATGCCTGAACCCGGCCAAATATCCGGGGAAAAGCCTGCTGCCCTCACTGGCCTCGCGCCCATTTGGAGCAAAGCGCCGCAAGCGAGCCATTGCAGGCAGACGGTGCTTGCTGCGGCATGTGATGTTCCAGGCCGCCCTCGTCGCCAGCCATCACAATCCAGCCCATAAGATCTTCGCCAACAATCTTCTCGATGCTGGCAAACGACATAAGGACGTCATCACAGCCGTTGCCAGAAAGCCCGTGACAATCGCAAATGCGCTGTGCAAATCACGGCAGAAGCGGAACGTTCAGCGCGCATGGCAAATACAGGTGCTAGAATACCCTGAACCGGCACCAGAGCGGTTCTGCTTTCTAGCTGTATTTTGCTGAACCAGCATTGCCACAAATGTACTATCCCGGTTTAGCAACGGGGATAGCGCAGCAGGATAGAACCTGTTTGGGAGGAACTGGTGTCAGCCGGCCACACGCAGACTGCGGTCCAGGGAAACGCTGCGCAGCATGGTGGAGAAGCGTTTGCAGTTGCCGGTAGAGTAGCGGACCGCACCGGCTAACAATGGTGCAAAGCTTGCCAGGAAATAACCGCCGCCCTGCACTAATGAGGTAAAGTTGCCCGCGGTTGCGGGATCGCCAACATGGTCAATGGCCACGATGATCGAAAGCGGGAACCAGATGCCGATGCCAACGCCCATCAGGGCGATTGCCAGGAAGGACATGTCAACTGGCGTGGTATACGGAACGCCAAAGCCCAGAGCGGTTACCCCGGCGGCCTTGACCCAGTCGTGGTTTTCAATCGCTGGCAGGATTTCATCCAGTTCAATCCGGTAACCGCGGAATTTGATCTGATTGTCGGCCTGGCCCTGGAATTGAAGCGTGCCGTCCGGGTTGCGCCGCATCAGGTCGCCAGTTTTATACAGCACCCTGCAGCTTGTTTTGGCAACGGGCAGGCCGGCCGGGATCATCTCTGGGCCGTTGGCAACGCCGCCGGGTCAACTGTAGGAGCGGTTGCGTTTATGGGCATTAGGAGGGACCATAGAGATTCACCAGGCGGCCAGCTTGCGTGTCAGGGCCTCACCGCCGCTGTACAAGTTGGTGAGTATGGTTCAGCTTTCGAATTGCGGCAGATCCACCAGCGCCTGCAGCAGTGAGGGGACGCCCTGCGGCAGAGCAGGATCGCGCAGGCAATAGTTGTCTTCCCCTCCGGGTATCGCATCCAGGGCGCTCACGGGCACCCCGGCAGGATCATCTCCGCCAGGCGGCCGCGTAGTTTTTCCTGGGTGACAATCACACCAATACCGGCGTCGCGGATCATATATGTCAGACGGTACGCCGGGTAATCTGAGCCAAGCGGCCAATAGACACCGCTCGAAAACAGAATACCCCAAAGCCCGGCCATCATCTCTGCCGAGGATTCCGCGAACAGGCCCGCACGGCGTCCCGCGTTTCTTCCGGCCCTGTTGCCAATACCAGCAACTGCCCGGCTTCGGTCGGCTAGCGAGTGCCGAGCACTGGCTTGTCAATCAATGTAAGCCCCTTGCGGTCTGCCAAAGACTGCAGCCCGGGCAGGTCCGCAGGGCCGACCGTGCTCATCTGCAGCCAGTATAAGGGGACTCCGGTACGCTTTTCGCATCCGGCAGCGTGGACGGGACCTCTGCAATGGCGCAGGCGTCTTTCTGCATGGTTACAATGATATCGGCGCCACGGACCGCCTCGGCGGAATCCGCTGCAGGGGCAATATTATGTATTGCCAAGGGCAGAGCCTTTGCCAGGCGTGCGGTTCCAGACCGTAACACGGCATCCAGCCGCCGCGATGTTGCGGCTCATCGGCGCCCTCGTCAGCCCGGCTCCCAGAACCGCCACGCGCGGCGGGCAGTGCGTTGCAGATTTTGCTTCAATTGGCATGTTTAACCGCCGTTTGCCGGGTCCAGCCGACCGTCGCAGCGTACAGACCGCGTTGGTGGCCGGGGTGTGATGCCGTTACGGAATAATCCTTCCACAACCGTCAACAACCAAAAGGAGAACTTCATGCCGCCGTTACAGCGATTTGATTGCCGCTTCGACGATGCTTTCCAAGTAAGGTTGGCAGGAGGTCTCTAGGAGGCCTTTACTGACAACCCTAATTCCTTGAATTACAGCAACAATATACCGTGCCAGCATTCGGCAGTCCTTATCGGCCGGAATTTTTCCGGCTTTCTGCCCTCGCTTCAGAGGCCGCAGCAGCCCGGCCTCCAGTCGCTCGAAAGGTTGCGCCACCAACGCGCTGAGCTCCGGATCCCGGCCGGAAACCTCCAAGCTGCTGTTTGCAGCGAAACAACCAAAGCCCTCGCGGAGACTCAATTCGTCGGCAACGATCGATAGACGCAGTCTCCGGAGGCTGGTTCTCACGTCACCGGGCCGGGAGATCATCGCAATATTTTCGGTGGTCACTCGCCGGTACTCTTTAAGGGCCAGCGCAAAGAGCTTTTTGCCGCCAAAGGGGCTGTATATGGTACTGCCACACAGGCCGGTTGCTTCCATCCGATCATTCATGAAAGTTGCAGCATTGCTTTTTCGCCAAAAAAGACACAGAACCGCGTCAACAGCCGCACCTTCATAAAATTCTCTTGGCCTCATAGCACTTAACCATTCTGAGCCGAGTGTTTCAGAACAATGGCAGAACAAATGCTAATGCCATATCGTTGTGTAGTTGATTGAGAGCAGTGGAAAAAGCGGCATCAGAACCCGTGTTCAGATTACCGGCCGGATGGCAGGTGGAAACATCAAACGAACAGATGCCAGGACTAGATCGGAGCGGACTTGCCACGGAGGGGTGCCGCTTCTGTGACCGCGTGCCGTGCCGCAAAGGAGGACACAGATAGCAGCACGGCCGGCCGGAAAATTCCACGCCGAAGCAGTGGGTACAGCTGCTGAGCAAAGGGCTGCCCCGCTAGCAGATGGTCGTTGATTGCGGGGGCAGCTTCCCGACGTTGCCCCGTTGGATGCAGCAGAACCGGCGCAAGGCGCCGTCAGGATTGCTGCCGGTGCCGGGCAGCATGGCAACGTGTCAGGACCGAGCAATTCACCCGGAACAGATGGGCGCATGCTACGGGGTTGGGCGGGCGGCTCCTCAGGAATACGCAACCCGCTCCCTAGCCTGAGCGATTCTTGCTCCGGTATCGCGGGCGGCAACCGTAGATGCCCTTACATGCAGTTGCCAAGCGAGGCGGCCGGATAGATCTGCACCTGCCGGGGCTCGATCAGACCCAGCGCCGTGCGCAGGCCCGACGCAATTCGGCAAGCGATTGTCATATCTTTAAGAACTGCGCCGCACTCGGCCTCGATCCGGTCCGCCCACAGCACCATTTGCGACCGCGTGTCCGCGAGCTCCACCCTCAGCACTAGCCGCCCGCCAGATTGCGTGTAGCGCCCGGAGAGGACGGCATCGGCGGCAAGACGATCCCGGAGGTCCGCAGGGGTCGGATCCCGCTTGTGATGCGCGGTGGCGGCCAGTCGGGAAACCACGTTGAGCTCCTGCGATTGTGACAGGGTCGAGATGATATCGTCAGCCAGCATCTCCCCCAGAATGTCTTCTTGGTCCGTCGGCAGCGCCCGGAACGGGATCACCGCGACCGACGGCCGGCAGCCCTCCGCCGCGCTGCGGAGGCCCCCAGCTACTGATGTGACCGGCGTAACCTGGAATACATGCACCATTTCCCCCCTAATGCACCGCTTACCCAAGTCCTCGAAGTTCCAGCTGGTACCGTCCTGAGCGGCCTCCCTGATGCCAGCCGTTGCCAGAACCTCTCCGGGAGCCGCCAGGCTGACGAGCCGACTGGCCCGGGGCTCTGCCAGCAGACTGGGCACTTCCTGGCCGCCGGGGGGCGCCGCATTGGCGATGTCGAGCGCGATGCGGCTCTCCGAATGTCCGCCCTGGCGGCGCATTTTTTCCGACAATTTCAGCGCCAAGCTGATAGCGGCCCCGGTTCCGGAAAGTTCAGCTACCAGCAGCTGGCGCCGGCTGGCCCGCTGATGAAACGCCAGCCCGCAGACAATTCCGGGGCCCAGCAAGCCAAGAATATCCGGTGTCAGCACGCCGCCTGCAGCCTCGAGTGCAAGTACCGTGTTTTGGCCTGCCGGGGCCGGATCATTCAACTGCTTCGAATCGAAACCGCCGGACGCCGTGAGAACATAGCCGCGTTTCGGCACAGTGCGCAGAATGGTCCGCTGTTTGTCACCCAGCGCACGGCGGATGTCCGCAATGCACTGGCACAGGCTGTCCTCTGTGACACTGATCTCTGGCCAGACCTCAGCAAAAAGCTCGGTCTTGCTTACGGTCCGGCCGATGCTGGCGGCCAGCAGGTCAAGCACTTGTGCGGATTGCGGGCGCAGACAGATTTCCTCTCCGTGCCTGCCAATCAGGCGGGCCATCTTCTGAAAAAACCAGTACTCGCCTAATTTGACTGGCAGCTCTTGGGCGCGATCAGGTGGCATGCGACTCCTGCCTGCGGTGTATTGGAAACACCTTCCGGCTTACACAACCTGTGATTGTTTCGCTTGAAAAAATGCCGGCAAATCTAAATTTTGATGTTTAGTCAAGGCTGTGGTC
>NZ_JAXMOX010000036.1:0-27426 GCF_034669605.1 Leisingera sp. | reverse complement strand
GAGACCGAGACCGAGACCGAGACCGAGACCGAGACCGAGACCGAGACCGAGACCGAGACCGAGACCGAGACTTCTGATTGGGAGGCGGCTGCGGAAGGGAATGCTGCCGTTGAACCGGCGGAACCAGGTGCTCAGGCAGAGCCACCCCGCGGAATCGAACGGGTGGTGGAGAGGCGCGGCGGCTTCGGTTCAGCTGTTTTGGGCGGCGCCGTGGCTGCAGTCCTTGGGTTTATTGCTGGCCAAGGCAGCTGGCTTGATAGTGTTTTGCCGGCATCGCTGCAAAAACAGGGAACAGACATGACGGCTCTGGAAACCGGCCAGTCGGACCTGCGGGCGTCTCTGGCCGCACTGAAGCAGCAGGTTGAGGCCAGCCAGCCCCCGGACCTGTCACCCTTTGTTGCGCAGATCGAAGCCCTTGCCGCCGACATAGAACCGCTGAAAACGGCACAGACACCGGATACGGCCATGCGTGAAGATCTGGAGGCATTGGCCTCCCGTGTTGCAGCGCTGGAAACCCGGCCGCCGGAAGGCGCCTCTCCCGAAGCTGTGACTGCATTTGAAACCGAGCTGGGCAAGCTCCGGGACAGCCTTGCGGCGCAGCGTTCCGAGGTTGAAAAGATGCTGGCGGACGCCCAGGCGATGGATGCAGCGAGTGCCGAGGCCGCTCGGATTGCCAGCGCACAGACGCAGCTGGCGCAGCTGCGCTCAGCCTTGGATAACGGAAACAGTTATGCTGCCAGCGTTCAGGAGCTTGAGGGCCTCGGTGTTGATGTTCCGGCAGGGTTGTCCGGACCGGCAGAGAGCGGAGTTGCGTCGCTGTCTGCTTTGCGGGACAGATTTGTTCCGGCAGCACGCGAGGCACTGGCCGCCGCCCGGGAGGACACAAAGCCAGGCAGTGGTCTGCTTGATTACGTGAACCGCCATCTGGGTGCCCGCTCTGTCACCCCGCGCGAAGGGGACGACGCGGATGCAGTCCTGTCCCGTGCCGAAGCGGCGGTGGCAGCCGGCAAGTTGCAGGACGCGCTGGCAGAGCTATCTGCCCTGTCGGCGTCTGCCCGAACTGCCCTGTCCAGCTGGGAAGCCGCAGCAAGTGAGCGGGTTGCAGCCGTGACTGCTGCCACTGATCTGGCCCAAAGCCTGCAAGCCAAATAAGGAAGCCGCCATGCTCTGGTCGTTGTTGAAGATCCTCGTTTTCGTCGCGATTGTCGCGCTTCTGGCATTTGGCGCGGATCTGCTAATGGACACTGGCGGCGGGGTGCAGATCACCGTTGCCGGCACTGAATATACTCTGGGCGCGCTGCAGTCGGTAATTGCGCTGGGCGTGCTTGTCTTTGGTGTCTGGCTGTTGCTCAAGCTGCTGTCGCTGCTGGTTGCCACGCTGCACTTCTTGAATGGCGATGAGACCGCCTTGTCGCGGTACTGGGACAAGGGGCGCGAGCGCAAAGGTTATCAAGCGCTGGCCGATGGTCTGATGGCGCTGGCCTCCGGTGAGGGGCGTTTGGCGCTGGCCAAGGCGGCGCGGGCCGAGAAATACCTGCAAAAACCGGACCTGACCGATCTTCTGGTGGCACAGGCTGCAGAGATGAGCGGCGACACCCGCAAAGCGGCCGAAGCCTACAAGCGGCTGCTGTCGAACCAGCCCACCCGTTTTGTCGGTGTGCGCGGAATTATGAAGCAGAAACTGTCCGAAGGTGATACAGAGACAGCCCTGCAGCTGGCTGAAAAAGCGCTGTCTCTGCGTCCCAAACATGAAGAAGTGCAGGATACTTTGTTGCGCCTGCAGGCGCAGGCCGAGGATTGGGCTGGTGCCCGCAGAACACTCTCCACGAAGCTCAAGACTGGCACCCTGCCGCGCGATGTCTTTAAACGCCGCGATGCGGTGCTGGCGCTTTCGGCTTCCAAGGGGATCCTGGATGAAGGCGCAACGGTTGAGCAGCAGGAACAGGCGATCGAGGCCAACCGGTTGTCGCCCGACCTTGTGCCGGCCGCGGCTATGGCCGCCCGTGCCTATATCTCTAAGGGCAAAAAACGTCCCGCAGCCCGGCTGCTGAAGAAGTCCTGGGAGAGCCAGCCGCACCCGGATCTGGCCCATGCCTTTGCCGAAATTGAGCCGGAGGAAAGCGCCGTGGAGCGCGTCAAACGCTTTGAGCAGTTGGCCCGACTCAAACCGCAGGATGACGAGACCCGGCTGGTAATGGCTGAGCTTAACATCGTCGCCGAAGACTTCCCCGAAGCCCGCCGGTGGCTGAATGATCTTGCCGTCCGGGCGCCCGACGCCCGCGGATTGACGCTGATGGCTGCGATCGAGCGCGGCGAAGGTGCCAGTGACAAGATTGTTCAGGGCTGGCTGGCCAGGGCTTTGACCGCCCCGCGCGGGCCGCAATGGGTCTGCGACAGCTGCAATCACATCCACGCGGAATGGGCACCGGTGTGCGAGCATTGCGTCAGTTTTGACACTCTGTCCTGGAAGCGGCCGGAAACTCCGGAAGTGGCCAGTCTTGCAGCAGCACATATGTTGCCGCTGATTACTGGTGCACTGGAAGATAAGGCATCAGAAACGGTGGAAGAGGCTGAGATTCTGGAGCCTGATCAGGAGCAGACACCACAGGACCCGGTCAAAGAGTCGAGCTGACGATGGTTTTATAACACAGAGCGGCAGTACACCTGCCGCTCTTTCCGGGCTCTGAGGAGAACAGCACGCAGTTTTCGGGAGCCGGTAGATACCGATGCAAAACAGAAGCGCGCAAGAATATCGGGAAAATGGTGCCCAGGAGAGGACTCGAACCTCCACGTCCATACGGACACTAGCACCTGAAGCTAGCGCGTCTACCAATTCCGCCACCTGGGCAGGTGTCGTGGGATCGGCGTATAAGGTGGTTCATTACGAGCGTCAAACGGAAAATGCACGTAGACGCCGAATTTCATAAAGTTTCTTAGGTTTACAGTTTTCACACATTAAATCAGTGAGTTGTACAAATTGCTCCTGACATCCCAACAGGTGTCCAAAGGGCTTTGGGTTTGATCCTGCGCAAAGAGGAGGGGCTGAAATAGGGGCATACCAAAGTCATGAAACAGATTGACCGCTTCCAAGCCCTTGGGCTGTTCGACAGCCGGGTGCCCCGCTACACCTCTTACCCGACCGCGCCGGTGTTTACTGCAGCCGTCGGCGACGCGGATCAGGCCCACGAATTGCAGGCGCTGGATCCGGATGTGCCGGTTTCAGTCTACCTGCATATCCCGTTTTGCGAGCGTCTGTGCTGGTTCTGCGCCTGCCGCACGCAAGGCACTCAGACGCTAAGCCCGGTGGAAAGCTATATCGGCACGCTGGAGCAGGAACTGAAGCTGGTGGCACCGCTGTTGCCCAAAGGCTTGCGGATGGGGCGGATGCATTGGGGCGGCGGCACCCCGACAATTCTTCCGCCTGTGTTGATCCACCGGCTGGCGCAGGCGGTGAAGGCGGTGTTTCCTCAGACCGCAGACTGGGAGTTCTCAGTGGAAATCGACCCCACCATGGTCGATTGTGACAAGATCGCAGCGCTGGCGGAAGAAGGCATGAACCGCGCCAGCATCGGCATCCAGGATTTCGACCCGCTGGTGCAGCAATCCATTGGCCGGGAACAGCCGTATGACGTGACCATGGCCTGTGTTGAGGATCTGCGCGCGGCGGGGGTCAGTTCGTTGAACGCTGATCTGGTCTATGGCCTGCCGCACCAGACACCTGAGCGGATGGCGGATACTGTGGAGAAAGTACTGACTTTGGATCCGGACCGGCTTGCGCTGTTTGGCTATGCGCATGTGCCTTGGGTGTCAAAGCGGCAGAAATTGATTAACGAAAAGACCTTGCCGGACGATCGGGCACGCTATTATCTGGCCGGGCTGGCAGCCGAACAATTCCACGCGGCGGGTTTTGCCGCCATTGGAATCGACCATTTCGCCAAGCCGGGCGACGGGCTGGAGGCTGCGGCCCGCACCGGGCATCTGCGCCGCAACTTTCAGGGCTACACCGATGACTCCTGCCCAACGCTGATCGGATTCGGCGCATCGTCGATTTCGCGCTTTGCCGGGGGCTACATCCAGAACGCGCCGGCCACGCCTGCATATGTGCAGAGGGTCGAGGGAGGCCATCTGGCCGGTGCTCGGGGCCATGTGATGAGTGAGGAAGATCTGATGCGTGGCCGCGCCATCGAGATGCTGATGTGCGAGTTCCGGCTGAACCGGGCAGGGCTCAAACAGCGTTTTGGCACTTTGGCGGCAACTCTGGATGCAGACTTGGCGCAAATCATCGCCGGGTTCGGTGATCTGGTGCAATTGGATGAGGGAGCGCTGGAAATCTTGCCAGATGGCCGGCCGCTGACCCGGATCATCGCCAGCTGCTTTGATGCGCATGCGCCTGAAGGGGTGCGCTACAGCCGGGCCTCTTGATCTCAAGGCTAGGTGCTCCCGCCCGTCCCGAGGCATCCTTTTGATACCCTTCACCATTGGGCATCGCGCTGAGCAAGGACGTAGCGCTGCCGCTTGCCGCATCTGCTCCGGCGGCTGTGTTGAAGTCGATGTTGTGCTGCAGCATGTTCTCTGGTGGGTTGATCAGGGTCAGCTCAACATAGTTGCCCTCGTGCAGCATCATCATTGGAACCGGCATGGAGGTCTTAAAGGTCATGCCCTGAGGATCGGCGCTCTGGTCGACCTCGATTTCCTTGTCTACGGTCTTCATCTCGAATTCGACCACGCGCGGTTCGCCCGGTGCAACCTGTCCGTGCTCAAGCACGAAGGGCGGGGCAACAGTCCGTGCTTGTGGCACTAGCACCTGGCCCGATTGCGCTGGTTGCTTTTGATCAACTTTTGATAGGTTTATTCGGTGTCGAGATAAACGGATTTTCAGGTGCGCATTTACCTCCGGGGCATTGGCGCCGGTCGTCGCGGGCAACTGGCTTACCAAGGCTCGAACTGCCGGCAAGTTTAATTGTTAAGTCCAGTTTAACGTGCCGCCTGTTATCCCGGAGATGGGTGAAAATAGTGGTGGTGGATATGAGCGCACAAAGCAATGTGGCGCCCATTATCATCAAGAAGAAAAAATCAGGTGGTGGCGATGGCCATCAC
The DNA here is from genome assembly GCF_034669605.1 of Leisingera sp. GTDB lineage: Bacteria > Pseudomonadota > Alphaproteobacteria > Rhodobacterales > Rhodobacteraceae > Leisingera. Next base: position 22,329 of record NZ_JAXMOX010000036.1, on the reverse strand, counting down.
GGCGGCGCGTGGAAAGTGGCTTATGCCGACTTCGTGACCGCGATGATGGCCTTCTTTATGCTGATGTGGCTGCTGAACGCGACGACGGAAAAACAACGCAAGGGGCTGGCGGATTACTTCTCGCCGTCAATTCCGCTAAGCCGGGTCTCCGGCGGCGGCAATGGTGCATTTCAGGGTGACAGCATGTTCACCGAGGAAATTCAGCCGCAATCCGGCACCGGGGCAACGGATATCAATCCGACGGACGCTCAGCAGGCGCAAGGAGAAACCGGCGTTGAAACTGATGAGCAGCGTGAGGATGAAGACACCAAGTTCCGCGCCATCGAAGAACAGTTGTCTGGACGTGGCGGCGAGAGCATGGTGACGGTTGCGATGGCCCGCCATATTGTGACCAGGGTCACTGACGAAGGGCTGATCATCGAACTTTTTGCCACAGAAGACATACCGCTGTTTGATGAGGGTGCGGATGAGCCAACACCGTTGTTCCGGGATTTGGTCAGGATGATCGCGCGGGTGTCGGAGAGTGTTACCAGCAATGTAGCCATCGGCGGTCACATTCGTTCCCATCCGGTTGTGCTGGCAAAGAACCCGGTTTGGGAGCTGTCTCATGACAGAGCCGACAAAACACGCACGCTGCTCGAATCGGGCGGTCTGGCTGCAGGCCGGATTCACCGGGTGACAGGCCATGCCGACCGAAAGCTGGCGGTCGGTAACCCGATGGCAGCCCGTAATGACCGAATTGAAATCATCCTATTGCGCAAGTAAGTTGTTGAAAACATTGCGGTAGGCGGCTAGCGGATAAGACATATTTTTTCTGTTAGCCGCCCGTTAATCGCTCCTGAGCTAGCTGTTGTATCCAGAATGATTAGATGCAGCAGAAAGGCGCGCTATGACCATTTCTTCGTCGCTGAACGCGGGTGTTTCAGGATTGAGCGCCAACGCCAGCCGGTTGGCTTCCATTTCCGATAACATCGCCAACTCCTCGACCCGCGGGTATAAGCGGGTTCAAACAGACTTCCATTCCATGGTCTTGTCGAATTCAGGCGGTACCTATTCGGCCGGTGGTGTGCGCACGACCAATGTGCGCCTGATCGACGAGCGCGGGCCGATGATCACCACCAATAACGCCACCGACCTTGCGGTGCGCGGTCGCGGGATGCTGCCTGTGGCCTCGGTCACGGAAATAGAAGCGGGTTTAAGCCCGTCGATGATGCTGACCACCACGGGTTCGTTCCGGACCGATTCCAACGGCTACCTGACCACCGAATCGGGGCTGGCGCTGATGGGCTGGCCGGCCAATGCCGATGGCACCGTATCGGATGCTGCCCGCGACAGCAGTGATTCGCTGGAGCCGATCCTGATCGACCTCAACCGCTTGTCGGCGGAACCGACAACCGAGATCAGCCTCACTGCGAACTTGCCGGCTTCGGCCACCGATCTTGGTGCGGATGGCACGCCGGAAGATCAGGTGGTGCGCTATTACGACAACATGGGGCGCGCTGAAGAGCTGACGATTACCTATTCCCCCACTGTTGCAACTCCGCCCGCGACCACCGGCACCAATGAATGGACGATGGAGATCGTTGATTCCGCAACAGGTGCGACGGTGATCGGCGAATACACGCTGACCTTCGACGGCAGCTCAACCGCGGCCGGGTCCCTGCAAAACGTTGCCACCACTACTGGTGGTGCATATGACGCTGCTGCCGGTTCGGTGACTATCACCGTGGCTGGCGGGCCGATCGAGATCAATATTGGCGTCTACGGTGAGCAGAACGGTATGAGCCAGCTGGGCGAGGAGTTCGTCCCAGGCACCACCCAAAAGGATGGAACTCCCGTTGGCTCCTTTGTGTCTGCCGAAGTCAACGAAACCGGTGAAGTCATCGCCAAGTATGATTCCGGTGATACCAGGGTGATCTACAAGGTGCCGCTGGCGGATGTCTCCAACATCAACGGCATGCGGGCTCTGGATTCACAGACTTATGTGCCGACCGATGAGGCAGGCGATTTCTACCTTTGGGATGCAGGCGACGGGCCAACCGGCGAAATCCTGACCTATGCTCTGGAAGAGTCCGCCGTCGACGTGGCAACTGAACTGACGAACATGATCCAGACCCAGCGGGCCTATTCGTCGAACGCCAAGGTGATCCAGACCGTCGACGAAATGTTGCAGGAAACCACCAACATCAAGCGCTAACGCGCTTGATGCCCCCTGACATTGGCTTCACGAAAGCAGGCTGAACATGTCTATTTTTTCCGCCCTTAACAGCGCGATGAGCGGTTTGAACGCGGCCAGCCGGTCCTCGCAAGTGGTTTCGGACAATCTGGCCAATGCTCTGACACCTGGCTATACGCGCCGGGTGCTGGATCTGAACAGCCCTAGTGCAGGCCTTCGCGGCGTTCGGGTCGGTCATGTACAGCGTATCAATGACCCGGTTCTGATCACCAACCGCAGAGTGGCCGAGGCAGACTACGGTGCGGCCAGGATCCAGTCTGATTTCTACGGCCGGATGTCCAGTTTGGCTGGCACGGTTGATGATGAGATGTCACTGGCTTCGAATCTATCGTTTTTCGAGTCTTCTTTGATTGAGGCGGTCTCTCGCCCGGACTCACAGCCAAGGCTGAATGATCTCGCCGTGAAGGCGAATTCTCTGGCCGACTCGATTTCCCGTACGGCGGAAGGACTGCGGGATCTGAGGATCAGTGCGGATAGCGCGATCGGCTCTCAGGTCGAAACCGTGAATCAGGCGTTGAAGGACATCGAAAAACTGAATGCCCGCATTGCGGTCGTAGAAGCCGGTGGCATGGATGCCGCAGCGATGCATGACCAGCGGGATCAACTGATTGATCAGGTCAACGAAATCATTCCAGTCAATGTTGTCCGGCGTGATAATGGCCAGGTGTCGCTCTACTCGACCGGCGGGGTCATGCTGTTGGACGGCAAGGCGTCCGAGCTGAGCTTTACTCCGTCGCGGGATATCATGCCGCACATGACACTGGGCAATGCACTGATTTCCGGTCTCGAGGTCAACGGGAAGGTGATTGACACCAGCCCGGGCGGACCACTGCGGGGCGGCAAGCTTACGGCCCAGTTCGAAATCCGGGATGTAACTGCGGTGGAAGCCCAGGAGGATCTTGATACAATGGCTGCCGATCTGATCGAGCGGTTTCAGGATCCAGCACTGGATGCCACCATTGGCGTCACCGACGCCGGCATTTTCACGGATGATGGCGGTTTCTATGATCCGGCAAACTTCGTCGGTATTTCCAACCGGATCGAATTGAATGACCTGGTGGCTTTGGACGGTACCGGAGAGACATGGCGGTTCCGCGACGGCCTTTATGCAGCAGGTCAGGGTGACCCAGGTGAATCCAGGTTGCTGCAGGCATACTCTGATACGCTGAACACCACCCGGACAGTATCTTCGGCCCGGCTGGGCACAGCAAACATGACAGCCTCGACGCTGAGTGCGAACCTGTTGTCGCGGTTTGCACAGGACAATGAAATCGCGTCACGCGCATCAACCTTTGCTGCTGCCAGTTTCAACGAATTGAGCCAAGCGGAATTGGGGCTTGGAGTGGATACAGATGCTGAATTGCAAAACCTGATGCTGGTCGAAAAATACTACCAGGCCAATGCCCGGGTGATCACCGTTGTCGACGAACTTATGGACACACTATTGAGGATCTGACGCATGATATTGAATTCCTATGGTGATATGGCGCAGCACCTCTTTCTCCGCAGCCGTAATGCAGAATTGCAGCAGAATATAACCAGGCTCTCCGAAGAGTTTGCTACCGGCAAGTTGTCTAACCTGACCGAGCGGTTGGGCGGTGACTTCACCTATCTGGCGGATCTCGAAAACACTTTAAACCGGCTGGACAGCTATATGGTCGCCAATAGCGAAGTGCAGTTGTTTGCCACCACGACCCAAGGCAGCCTTGATAAGGTCCAGAGCCAGGTCCAAGCGATGCAGAATGACATCCTGTCACTGTCACCTGCCATTGATGTGGCAAACGCAGAGCAGTTCGGAAGCCAGGCCAAGCAAAGACTATCCAGTGCAATCAGCTTGTTGAATGCATCTGTTGGCGGGCGGGCAATCTTTTCGGGCACCGCGACGGATACCAAGCCGCTGAATGACTCAGGCACCCTCATGAGTTCCATCCTCACTGAGGTCTCCGGATTGACGGCAAGCAATGACATCATTCAAGCCGTGAAGGACTGGTTTGATGATCCAGCTGGGTTCGACACTGTCATGTACAACGGTTCCAGCACTTCGCTGCAGCCTGTCACCGTAGGCGAGGGTGAACAGGTTACGCTGGGCATCCGTGCTGATGACGGCAATCTCAAACATGCGTTGCAGAGTTACGTCATTACAGCATTGGCAGATGAACCCAGTCTCGGTTTGACGGATGATGTGAAAGTCGACATTGTCCGCCAGGCCAGCACCGAGCTTACAGACAGTGTGGACAGGCTGATCCAGTTGCAAGCGGATGTCGGCTTTATCGAAGGCCAGCTTGAAGCGGTGAACACCCGCAATGAGGCGTCGAAAACCAGCCTGAGCATTGTCAAAAACAACTTGGTTTCAGCCGATCCTTATGAAACCTATACACGGCTGGAAGAAGCGCAAACGCAGCTTGAAGGTCTTTATACGATCACATCGCGCAGCTCGAAGCTCTCACTGTTGAATTATCTCTGATGCTGGTATTCCTTCGCCTTCTTTTCGCTTGCCTGTTCCTGCTGCCCGCAGTGGCGCAGGCAAATACTATCCGTCTCAAGGACTTGGTTGAATTTGATGGCGTCCGCGGCAACGACCTGGTCGGCTACGGCCTGGTCGTCGGTCTGGACGGCACCGGTGACGGGCTGCGGAATTCGCCATTTACCGAAGAAATCATGTCCAATATTTTGGAGCGGCTTGGTGTCAATGTGACCGGCGAGCAGTTCCGGCCAAAAAACGTTGCTGCGGTCTTTGTAACCGCCACGCTGCCGCCCTTTGCCCGGGTCGGCAGCACTATTGATGTAACGGTGTCGGCCATTGGGGATTCCAAGAGCCTTTTGGGAGGCACCCTGATCATGACACCGCTGAATGCTGCGGATGGTCAGATCTATGCGGTTTCGCAAGGTACAATCCTGGCTGGCGGAGCGGTTGCTGAAGGCGACGCAGCCAGGGTAACCCAGGGGGTTCCAACCGCAGGTGTGATCCCCTCGGGTGCCCGGGTCGAACGTGAGATCGGCTTTGATCTGTCCTCTCTCAGTTCCATGCGTCTGGCCTTGCGGGAACCGGACTTCACCACGGCCGGCCGGATTGAACGGGCGATCAACGATGAGTTCGGCCGCAACGTTGCCCTGATGCGGGATTCAGGAACTGTCGAAGTTGATATCAAGCGCACAAACACCCGCTCGACGGCACACGCGGTGGGCCGGATCGAGAACATCCTGGTTGAACCACAGCGCAAGGCACGGGTTGTGGTGGATCAGCGTTCCGGTACGATTGTTATGGGCAGCGACGTGCGGATTTCACGCGTTGCCGTGGCCCAAGGGAACCTCACTCTGCGGATTGAAGAAACACCGCTGGTGGTTCAGCCTAACCCTTTTGCGAATGGTGAAACGGTTGTCGTTCCGCGCACCGGTGCGGCAATTGAAGAAGAAGAGGGCGTCCAACTTGCTGAAGTGCCGGAGACAACTTCGCTATCCGAAGTCGTGGCAGGTCTAAATGCCTTGGGCGTGTCGCCGCGGGACATGATCGATATCCTCAAAAGCCTGAAAGCAGCCGGTGCACTGCATGCAGAGTTTGTCGTCCGTTAGGTCAGCATGAGCAGACGTGAACAAGAGCCCTGGCCCGTATTGCAGCGCTTTATGCCTTCGCCGGAGGCATACCCTTTGCGGCCGGGACGGGTGTGAGACACGGCACCAGGCGGTGCGGGCCGGTTTTCCCCCGGTCATCCCGCAACACCGCCCAGAAGTCTCCGGTTTTTGAGTTGCCGCAGCCCGGGTTCAGAACCGGGGCGGTGGTTTCGCCGGCATAAAGCCATGTGCTGCCTTTCAGCAGCAGCGCCGCCATCCGGTCAACCAGCTGTTTTACGGACGATGCGCGGGGGCTTTGGCTTTCAGCCCCTTGGGGCAGGCGTATTCGGGCCGGACCGTGACGGTGATATGGTAGCGGGCCGCACTGTAATCCAGCCAGTCGCTGCGTGGCTGCCGCAGTGTACCGGGACTCGCGTCCTTCGCCGGGTTTTGCTGGCCGGCTGTAACCTCTTTGAAGGCGATACCAGCCTATGGGTCCCCGTAGTGGCGGTTTCCAGACCTGCCAGCGCCAGCTGACCCGGGCCAAGCCTTTCCGGTTTCGGGCCGACTGTCCTGTGCCGGCAGTCCTATCTGTTTCTCCAGCGTCTCGACCAGCGCTGTCAGAACGGCAACCAGGGCGCCTTTTTCCGCCGCATCAGCCTGATGATGCTCCCGCGCGGCATGCTCGATGCAGGTGGCGACCCGGGCAGCGTCAAGCGCAGCCTGTTGCGTCTCAAAGGCTTCGATAGCTTCGGGCGGCAAATCCGGAAACGGGCTGAGATCGAACGGCTGCGACATGCGCTTTTCGACCTGCCCCAGCAGAACCGCGCAACAAAACACCGCCTGAACCGCCTCTTGAGCCGCCTTGCCATCACCCGCCGCAGCTGGAGGCAAACCCCGCTGCGCCATCACCCGGCGCCAAACTAAACCCTTGAACGAGGCCTTAAACTGCGCCAGCGAAAGCCGCATCACACCATTCCGAACCTGCAGCCAAACACAGCTTCCGGATTCAAGCAGCTTGCAGACCATAACAAGACCTGTCCCATCCCAGATCAAGGTCTTCAATCTGTCGTCGCGCTTTGACCGGAAGAACACTGTCAGGCCGGAATGCGGATCAGGATTCAGCTCGTTCTGAACTGCCGCGGCCAGCCCGTCGTGGCCGCGGCGAAAATCCATGGGCTTGGCCGCAATCACAGTCGGCAGCCGTTGACCTGCGGCAATCACAATACTGCCCGCAAAACCCGGACCAGGGCCGCGGCTCTCGTCACGTCGGCGTCCGGCGGGATACGCAACGTTAATGGGGCGTGTCTCGGAAGTGGTGGGAATATGAAGGTGGGGTAATCTCCGAGTGAACTGACACCCAGCCAACCGGCGGCTGCAACCGCCAGGGAGATCACGCGAGGAAGCAGGATAGCGGCAGCTCGTCCCTTTCGCCACTGTCCGACGCCTCGGGATATGATCCGATTGAGGATCGCCTTCGGGGTAATGTCTACGTCGCCATCGCGGCGATGTTCGAAGAGGAACGGGCCGAATTTCCTGGCCGCCTCCGCTCTGGCCGCGGCGAAGAACGGGCCAAGGGATCCTGCCACGGTCACCGCAACCGGCAGCTGACCGGCAAATTGGGCAGCGAAACGGTGCGTTTTCCGCGTGCCCGGATTGAGGACGATGCGGGCCCGGCCGCCAAATGGCGCTCGAAAGCGCTGCCGCGCTGCAAGCGGCTGACGAAGAAGGCCGAGGCGCTGAGTGCGGCGAACTGCCTGGCCGGCACCAGCATCCGGCGCGTCAAGCGGGCGCTGTCCGGTCTGTTCGAAGGGGCCGTCAGAAAGGACGTGGTCAGCCGGGTATGGCGCAATCGGCGCCGGGTTGACCTCTCGCAGCGCAAAGCCCCGCCGCCCTGGGCCATAGTGGAAGGGTTGAAGGACGTACCGCAGCGCTCGAACGGATCCGGGGCGCATTTGCCGGCCTGAAGAGGCCGCGCGCCCTTGAAGCGTTGGACCACACCTTGCAGAAGCCGGAACAAGGCGGGATCTCAGGGATCGAGGCACTGGTCAGCGAGGAATACACCAACCGGGAAACCCGCCGGATTGATGTTTCGCTGAAGACCGCTAAGTTGATGCCAATCAAAACACCGAAAGGTTTTGACCTCCCCTTCCAGCCCTCGCTTGATCGGGAACGGATTGCCGCGCTGGCGCGGCTGGACTTCATTCGCCGCACCGAGGTCGCCCACCTCCTGGGCCCTCCTGGTACCGGCAAGTCCCACCTGGCGACGGCACTGGTCGTAGCGGCTGTGAAGGCTGGAAAGCAGGTCTATCGCGCAACATTGGCTGAGCTAATCGGGGCCCTGGTCAAGGCTGAGCGTGACGGGCGCTTGGCCGACAAAATCCGCTTCCATGTAAGACCATCGCTCTTGATCGTGGATGAAACCGGGTACGCCAGGAAACCGCTGGTGGCGTGCGGTGCCGAGCCAAAAAACTACGATGGAACTTCTGGGTTGCGGCACGGGTGAAGGCTGACACCTACCGGTGCCGATGACCTCTAAGCCACTAAGAAACTGCTCGGCTGAAGCCGCGGGCGGCAGATCTCTTCGCAGCAGAACCTCGGAGGGGGGCCGGATGTTCCGCATTCATTGGCCGGGTAAATTTGGCAAGGCGAGCGCAGCAGATCGGAATCACTGGGCGCATCGGCCCGGAATATGCAAGCAGGTAGGTGCAGAGCCGAAGCGTCCAGAAAGAGCCTCCCGGCTTGAGGAAAGAACCGTCACAACGGTTCAGTGCGTTTGACAAAACTGCGGCAATGGCTTCGCTGGCAGGCCAAGGGAACGGCCATTCAAATCCCTACAAGCGTCAAGCGGGGTTTACAGGCTCTTAGATTGCGGCTCTGACTTGTGGGGGCGGAATGCGGCAGAAAAGTTGTGAGGAATTCTTAGATGGGTGAGCTTTTGTTCAAACTACCGGAAACGCTGGTGGTTCCGGTGGCCGGAGAACCGGCTGGATATCCGGTGGGCAGGATATTCTGCGTCGGACGAAATTACGCAGCCCATGCTGCCGAAATGGGCAACGAGGTGGACCGGGAGTCGCCCTTCTACTTCACCAAGGCGGCTGCCAATGCGGTGCTGACAGGTGCAGTCGTGCCTTATCCGCCTGGCACCGAAAACTTTCATTATGAGATGGAGTTGGCGGTGGCGATTGGCGCGCCGGTGTTCCGGGCAGGCGCAGAAGTGGCGCAGGCTGCTGTCTTTGGCTATGGGTGCGCGTTGGATATGACCCGGCGCGATTTGCAGATCCGCGAGCGGCAGAAGCAGCGTCCTTGGGATCTGGGCAAGGATTTGGAAAATGGCACGGTGTTCGCGCCGCTGACCCGGGCGTCAGACTGGGGCAATCCGTCTGGCCGGCGGATCTGGCTGGAGGTGAACGGGGAGGTCCGGCAGGACGCTGCGCTGGAGGATATGATCTGGTCCGTTGAAGAGATTATCTGCCATCTGTCCGGCTTCTATCACCTGCGTCCCGGGGATGTGATTCTGACTGGCACTCCCGCCGGTGTGGGCTCCGTTCAGGCAGGCGACCGGATGCGCGGCGGGGTTGATGGGTTGCCAGCCGTTGACCTGAGGCTGGTTGCTGCGGAATGACACTAGGCGGTGCCAAGCCATGATTGTTGTTGCTATCCGGCGGTCTCGATATGTATCAGTTTAAGGATGGGTACTGGGATCTCCGTAACACATGAGGTGTCGAATTTGTCTGTGACCAGAAAATGCATGCAGAATTCATGAATGATAAATGCATAATCCACTGTTGATAGTTACAAATGCACCTAATAGCAGGTATGCAACTGGTTCGTTTAACGAACCCCATGCGGGGTCATGGCGGCGGAAACAGAAAGAACTCCGCCATTCGTCGCAATAATGTTGCGAGAGCGGCGGGCCCGGTAAATGATTTGGTCTAAGGGAGGACAGACATGACTACTCGGAGAAAGCTTTTGGGGGCAGCGGGGGCCGCAGCCTTGGCAATGTTCGGTGCGATGCCGGCATTTGCTCAGGAGGTGACCCTGAAACTGCACCAGTTCCTGCCAGCACAGGCAAACGTGCCGAAACTGATCCTGGATGTCTGGGCGGACAACATCGAGGAATCCTCGGGCGGGCGCATCAAGATTGACCGCTTCCCGTCGATGCAGCTGGGCGGCAAGCCGCCTGAGCTGATGGACCAAGCCATCGATGGCGTGGCGGATATCGTCTGGACCGTGGTGGGCTATACCCCGGGGCGCTACCCGTCGACCGAAGTGTTTGAGCTGCCGTTCATGATGACCAATGCGCGCGCTGTGTCGCACGCTTATTGGGAAATGTTCGACAAGCACATGAAGGACACCGAGTTCAAGGATGTCCACATCCTGGGTACCTGGGTGCATGGGCCTGGACTGATCCACACTTCGGATCCTGTGGAGACGCCCGAAGATCTGGAAGGCATGAAAATCCGTGGCGGCGGCCGGTCGGTCAACGCACTGCTGACCGAACTGGGTGCAACCCCGGTAGGGATGCCGGTTCCAGCGATACCGGAAGGCCTGTCTAAGGGCGTGATCGACGGCACCACCATTCCGTGGGAAGTGACCTCGGCCCTCAAGGTTCCGGAACTGGTGGAAAACCACACCGAGTTCACCGGCAAAGCGCTTTACACGCTGACCTTTGTTCTGGCGATGAACAAGGAAAAGTACGAGAGCCTGCCGGATGACCTGAAAAAGGCAATCGACGACAATTCCGGCCTGGAATTCTCGGTCTTTGCCGGCGGTACCCAGGCTGATTCCGATGGCCCTTCGCGCGAGATGGCGCTGGATCTGGGCAACAACGTCATCACCCTGGACGAAGAACAGACCGCCATCTGGCGCGAGCATGCGCAGCCGATCTATGACCAGTGGATCGCTGACATGAAGGAAAAGGGCATCGACGGTGCCGCGCTGATCGAGGAAGCCAGCGCGCTGATCGAGAAATACACGCCGCAGTACCAGTAAGGCGTTTAGACTGATAAAGGTGAAGGGCCGCGCGGCATTGGCACTGCGGCCCTTTGCATACCGGAATAAGGCAACTGAACGATGCACAAGCTCATGATGCGGCTGGCCAACTCCATGGCCTACCTGGGCGGTGCGGTCCTCACTCTTCTGATCATTCTGACATGTGTTTCGATCGCCGGGCGTTTGCTCAATGGCTTCTTCCATGGCGAAATGATGGAGCGGATTGCACCGGGGTTCTCAAAGTGGATGACGGGCTGGGTCGGGCCGGTCAACGGCGATTTCGAGCTGGTCGAGGCCGGCGTGGCCTTTGCCATCTTCGCTTTTCTGCCGCTGTGCCAGATTACCGCGGGCCATGCCTCGGTTGATGTGGTCGCCAATGCGTTTCCGCGCGGCGTGAAGCGGTTTCTGCGGATGGTGACCGAAGTTGTCTTTGCCGTGGCTCTGGTTCTGATTGCCTGGCGGCTAGGGGCCGGGCTTGCGGGCAAGTATTCCAATGGCGAAACTTCCTTCCTGCTCGAATTCCCGGTCTGGTGGACTTACGCCATCAGCTTAGTGGCGGCGGTCGTAGCGGCCATCGTCGGCATCTACATGGGTGCAATCCGCACCATAGAATTTTTTACCGGCCGGATCCTGATCTGGGACGGCGTGGAGGGCGAACAGTGACGGCTCTTGAAATTGGCATCGCCTCCTTCCCGGTTCTGATGCTGCTGATCTTTCTGCGGGTTCCTATCGGCCTTTCTATGTTTCTGGTCGGCCTTGGCGGCCTGATCTGGGTTACGGATGGCACACAGGTGGCGTTCGGTCGGCTGAAAAGCGAGACCTATTCGACCTTCTCTTCCTATTCGCTGACCATCGTGCCGATGTTCCTGCTGATGGGTCATTTCGCGACCCTGGGCGGCATGTCCACCGCGTTGTTCAAAGCGGCTGAAGGGTTCCTGGGCCACCGCAAAGGCGGTGTTGCGATGGCCGCCATCGGTGCCTGTGCAGGCTTTGGCGCGATCTGCGGTTCGTCTTTGGCTACCGCTGCGACGATGGGCCGGGTCGCGCTGCCCGAGCTGAAGCAATACGGTTACGCCGGCGGGTTTTCGACTGCGACACTGGCGGCGGGCGGCACGTTGGGCATCCTGATCCCACCCTCGGTGGTGCTGGTGATCTATGCCATCCTGACCGAGCAGAACATTGCCAAGCTGTTCCTGTCGGCCTTCGTCCCCGGCCTGCTGGCGGCGCTGGGCTATGTGATCGCGATCTCTATCTATGTGCGCCTGTTCCCGGAAAGTGCCGGCACCCGCCCGCCGGTGCCAATGCGCGAGCGGTTTGCGGCACTGGTGCACGTCTGGCCGGTGCTGCTGGTGTTTGGCCTTGTGGTGGGCGGCATTTATCTCGGCTGGTTCACACCGACCGAGGGCGCGGCTGTGGGCGCATTCGGAACTGGCTTCATAGCCTGGACCAATGGGGGGCTGACCCGCGAGACGCTGGCAGACAGCTTCCTGGTGACGGCGCGCTCCACTGCAATGATCTTCTTCATCGTGCTGGGTGCTGGCTTTTACAATGGGTTCCTGGCGCTCACAAAAGTACCGCAAGAGCTGGCTGATTTCGTTGTAAGTCAGGGGCTCAGCCCTTGGGTCGTGCTGGCGCTCATCCTGGGGTTCTACTTGGTTTTCGGCTGCCTGATGGACTCTCTGTCGATGATCTTGCTGACAATCCCGATTTTCTTTCCGGTAATCTCGGCGATGGATTTCGGTCTGCTGTCGCTGCCCGCGATGCAGGCGGATGCGGCGATGGAGGTGCTGAAGGCTGGAGTGCCTGAGGGTATGGGGGCAGAGATGCTTGCCTCGATCAAGGACGCCATTGCTGCCGGAGCAGAGCTTACCCGCGAGCAGATGAAGGAACTGGGCATCCGCATAACCGAAGGCCGGGTTAACCGGATCGAGGCGGAATATGTCGCCATCTGGTTCGGGATTCTGGTGCTCATCGTGGTCGAGGTCGGACTGATTACCCCGCCGGTGGGGATGAACCTGTTCATCATCAATGCGATGGACCGTAAGACCCGGATGATCGACACCTACAAGGCAGTGATGTTCTTTGTTGCCTCCGATATTATCCGAGTGATCATTCTGGTGGCCTTTCCGGTCATTACCCTGCTGCCGCTGATGCTGATGCAATGAGGGCGCTGGTATGACAAAAGATAACTCCGCTTTGGTGCAGCAGGGATTTACCCATGAAATCCGCGTGGGCTGGGGTGACTGCGATCCGGCCCGGATAGCCTATACCGGACGGCTCCCGGCCTTTGCGCTGGAAGCGATTGACGCCTGGTGGGAGCACCACTTGGGCGGTGATGGCTGGTACCAGATGGAACTGGACCGCGGCACTGGCACGCCGTTTGTGCATATGAGCATCGATTTTCGCTCTCCAGTTACCCCGCGGCACCGGCTGATCTGCGATGTCTGGCCCTCCGCTCTTGGCAGTAAGTCGGTGACCTTCCGTGTGAACGCGCGGCAGAATGAAAAGCTGTGTTTCGAAGGCAGGTTTGTTTGCGTTTTCATTGCTCCGGAGAGCTTCAGAGCAAAACCCGCGCCGAAAGATTACCGGCAAGTGATCGAAGCGAACCTGGGGCCGGAGTAGTTTCGGTCAGCGCAGCCAGCCGTCTGTGAAGCATACTCTGCTGAGGTCTGCAAAGCGTGCAACCCGGTCCAGTTCTGCCTCCAGCCGCTTGGCACGGGCCGGTGACCATTTGACATCCTGCTCGGGCCAGACGGCGGTGACGCGCAGACATTCTGCGTCCCGGTCAGCCTTCATATCGATGCGGCCAACCAGACGTGTGCCTTCCAGCAATGGAAAAACGTAATAGCCGTACTGGCGCTTGGGCGCGGGGGTGAAAACCTCGATCCTATAGCGGAAACCGAACAGCCGTTCCGCTCGTTTGCGGTCGCGCAGGACGGGGTCAAAGGGACTAAGCACCCGCATCCTGCCTGGTGCCGGACCCAATTCCGTTGCGGCTTTCACGGTGCCAGGACGGGTGAACGTTTTACGCGCCTTGCCGTCGGCCTGTTCGATTTCAATTTCTTCCAGTTCTCCCAGACGTGTCTGTTCGGCGCACCAGCTCTTGGCTTCCGCCGGAGAGGCGGTGTCCCAGAATGCGGCAAGCTCGCCGGAGGTGGCAAAGCCCAAGCGGTCCAGCGCGGCGGAACAAAGCCAGTTAATGGTCGCGGTCTCGTCGCAGGAGGGGCCAGGGCGCAGATGCTCGTCGATCACCCGCTCGGTCAGGTCATATTGTTTCTGAAACCCGTCGCGACCCACCACAGTCAGCGCGCCGGAACGCCAGAGATACTCTAGCGCGGTTTTAGACGGGTGCCAGTCCCACCAGCCGCCGGAGCCTTTTTTCTCGTCCTTGCCCACGTCAGAGGAGCTGACTGGCCCATGATCCCGCACGTGGTTCAGAACTTTCCCGAACCGTTCTTCAAACCCGTCGCGCCGCCAATTGCGCCAGCGCTTGCGCAGCAGTTCGGTGTCACGGCGGAACCGTAAGTGCCAATGCGGGTAGAACGCCATCGGGATCATCGCGGCATCGTGGGTCCAGTGCTCAAACAATCCCCGGTCGCGTTCGTATAACTGTTTTAAATGCTTGGCGCGGTATCCCGCCCGACGTGAATAAAGGATCATGTCATGCGCCCGCGCCACCGTGCTGATGCTGTCGAGTTGAACAAAACCCAGCCGCTGTATCAGCGACAGAAGTTCTGCCCCCCTGGCCGGTCCCGCTGGCTGCTCCAGCAGGGCGTGACGGTCCAGGAACAACCGCCGCGCGCATTGATTGGTCAGCCGGGTCAACGCCGTTTCAGGGTGTCACCAAAGGATATCGTGGGGGTCAGTGTGACATGCTTTTCGATCTCTGCGTCGGGATCTTCCAACTGTGCCGCGATGATTTCGGCCGCTTTGCGCCCGATGTCCAGGCGGCAGGCATCCATCGTGGCCAGCTTGCGGGGCAGACCCTGCAGCAGCTCCACTCCATTGAAACCTGCAAGACCAATTTGACCGGGAACACTAATTCCCTGATCCTGCAGGTACAGCAATCCGCCTGCGCCGATCATATCGTTGGAATAGTAAAGAAAATCAAGATCTGGTGAGCGTTCTAGCATGGCCTGGGTCATCTCGCGGCCTTTAGCGAGCGCCGAGCCGCCGGAATAAAACTCGCGGTCTTCAATTTCCACGCCTTCCTTGGCCAGCGCTTCGGTGAAACCTTCGAACCGCTTCCGGGCACGGTGGTCCAAGGGCATCTTGGTGCCCATGAAGCCAATGTGCCGGTAGCCGGCTTTGAGGATCGCCTTCGCCATTTCACGGCCCGCGCGGCGGTGGGAAATACCGACCATCGCATCCACCGGCTTGCCATCGGTATCCATGATTTCCACCACCGGAATACCGGCGCTGTTCAGCATGGCACGGGCAGCCTCGGTATGTTCCAACCCGGCAATGATCACGCCGGAGGGACGCCACGAGAGCATCTCGTAGAGCACTTTTTCCTCCTTCTCGGGCTGGTAGTCGGTGACACCGACCACCGGCTGCAGTTCGGTGTTTTCCAGCACCTTGTTGACGCCGGTCAGCACCTCTGGGAAAACCATGTTCGACAGCGACGGGATGATCACCGCCACCAGGTTCACGCGGTTCGAGGCCAGCGCGCCGGCGATCTTGTTGGGCACATAGCCCAGTTCCTTGGCGGCGCTCAGCACTTTGGTTCGGGTTTTTTCCGACACGTCGCCGCGGTTGCGCAGCACTCGGCTCACGGTCATTTCGGAGACACCGGTTGCTTCGGATACATCGCGAAGGGTGAGAGGGCGCTTGCTGTCCGTGGTCACGTTCCTGAGCCTCGTGTTATTGCTGTGTGCAACGTTAGCGCAGACATCGGGCGCTGCACAATGGAAACTGCGCGCGGCAAATCGGCAACTGGCTGCGCCCATCCCATTGTGATCGCAGGAGGGATTTGTTATCTCGTAGCCAGGCATGGCTCCGTGGCTCAACTGGATAGAGCAGCCCCCTCCTAAGGGGCAGGTTGCAGGTTCGAATCCTGCCGGGGTCGCCAATGTCCCATTATTGCCAATAAGGCATAAGGATGCATGCTTCTCTTATTCGGAAACAGGGGGCTCTGATTACACCAACCGTTGGGACACTGCTCAAAAAGCTGTAAGGTTTTGAAAGAATTGGTGCCGGTGATAGGACTCGAACCTACGACCCCATCATTACGAATGACGTGCTCTACCAGCTGAGCTACACCGGCGCTGTTTTTCGCTTGCCGCGGAAAACAATGATGCCCGTTTAACCACTGCCTGACTACCGCGCAAGTGCGGATCCTGAGGATTCTTCCGGTTTCCCTGGTGCAGCGCATTTGGTGCTGGGCAGTTCGCCAAACCGAGTGCGGTAGAGCTGAGAAAACCGGCCTAAGTGAGAAACGCCCCAGTGATCTGCAATGCTGTGGGCCGGCGTCTCGGCGGGCCTGAGCAGTAGAAGATAGTGAGCCAGACAAAGCTGCAGACCGGGCAGATACACCACCGGCGTCAAGTCAAATATCTGGCGGAAACCGGTTTGCAGGGTGCAGTTACTGCATCCTGCCGCGGCTATATCCAGGACGGTTAATGGGTTCCTGCATGTGCGTGAATAGTTGAGCAAATTGCTTCACAAGGAGCCCGAGCTTATGGCCGGTATCTGGCGACGGCGCGCAACACACCGCGGCCTCAAATGTGCCTGTGTGCCCGTAGGAAGCGGCGTGCGTAGCAACGCTTCAGCGGATGGTTGTCATCTGCTGCGAAGTGCTGAATTCCAATGTTCGGGAAAATGGTGCCCAGGAGAGGACTCGAACCTCCACGTCCATACGGACACTAGCACCTGAAGCTAGCGCGTCTACCAATTCCGCCACCTGGGCAGGTGTCGTGAGATCGGCGTATAAGATGGTTCGTTGGGAGCGTCAAACGGAAAACCATCTCAATTCCAGCTTCGGCTTGAATGCCGGTCCCGTTCAACTCAACGCTAAGTGAGAAAGTCCATCTTAAACGCAACATGGGTCAGGAAACTTGCCCAGGCCTGCTGTGTTGCGTTGTTTCAGTCCGGGCCCAGCGTGTCGGCGAGGGCACCAGTAAAACTGTCTATGAAGCCATGGAAATGGGCGTCTTACACCTCAAGTCAGCGGTGCTTTTCACCCTGCTGCTGCAGGAGCTAATCCAGCCGCTCGAAATCATCCTGCGCTTCGGCGATATGGGATAGCAAGCCGAGAATTTTTCCTCTTTCTGGGTCAGATTGTCAGGAAACAGGCTCCGGGTATCCGGGCAGGCGGCAAAGAATTCTGCGTAGAATGGCGGTACAAAGGCTACGATATTCATCCGTTCGCTTTTAAAGCATTGCCGGATCAGTTCTTTGTCCTGCTCGCTTATCATTGGAGCCAAGCCCCTGAACAGGTTAAGAAACAAAGGTGTTTTCGCTGCATCGCTTCATACTGGCAATGAAGGGTTGCAAGCGGGATTGACCAACCTGCCGAACCCGCGGGAAGCTGTTAACGGCTCCTGTAGTTTTCGACCCTAATGGGGCCGCAGCTCTCGTTTTGCTCCTTGTTCGGCGTCCCTTGCGGCGCTAGAGCTTAGGGGCAGCTAAGTTCAGGAGCCAAATGATGTCCAAACTGGTCACGATCTATGGCGGATCCGGTTTCGTGGGCCGCTACATTACGCGGCGCATGGCCAAGGAAGGCTGGCGCGTGCGGGTGGCTGTGCGTCGTCCCAACGAAGCCATACATGTAAAGCCTTACGGCGTTCCGGGCCAGGTTGAGCCAGTGTTCTGCAACATCCGCGATGAAATGTCTGTAGCCATGGTGATGCAGGGCGCGGATGCGGTGGTGAACTGTGTCGGTGTCCTGAATGAAGTGGGAAAGAACACATTTGGCACTATCCATTGCGAAGGCGCGGACCGTATCGCGCGCATTGCTTCGCAGCAGGGCGTGTCCAGCTTGGTGCATATCTCGGCGATAGGCGCTGATGCCGATGGGCCCAGTGATTATGCCAAGACCAAAGCCGCGGGAGAAGCCGCGGTGCTGCAGAGCTTTCCAGGTGCAGTGATTCTGCGCCCCTCGGTAATCTTTGGAACCGAGGATGGATTTTTCAACCGCTTTGCCGGCATGACCCGGCTATCGCCGATCCTGCCGATTGCGGCGGGCTCCACCAATTTCCAGCCGGTATTTGTGGATGATGTGGCCAAAGCCGCGGCCAAGGCGGCACTGGGATTGGCTGAAGGCGGCATCTACGAACTTGGCGGTCCCGAGGTCAAAAGCTTCCACACGCTGATGGCGCAGATGCTGCAGGTGATCCACCGCCGCCGCTTGATCTTGTCGCTGCCGCGCCCTGCCGCGTGGCTGGTGGCCTTTGGGTTCGACATGCTGCAGGCGGCCAGCTTCCAGCTGATTGAGAATAAGGTGCTGACACGCGACCAGTTGCGGAGTCTGAAGGCGGACAATGTGGTGTCGGAGGGCGCCAAGGGATTTGGAGATCTAGGTATCACCCCCGTGACCGTAGGGTCGGTTCTGCCTGATTACCTGTGGAAATTCCGCCCCTCCGGCCAGTACGACGAGATGACCAGTTCGGCTCGGAATTTGCGTAACGGTGCCTGATAACTTTGCCGGTTCAAGGGGGTGAATGCGCGGGGATTTCTCCGCGCTTTTTCGTTTCAGCCTCAGCTGCCGTAGGCGATGGACAGAAGAACAGCGCCCAGGATCACCCGGTAGATCACATAAGGGGTGAAACTGACTGAGCGCAGCAGCCGCATCATCAGGCTAAGTGCGGCCAGCGCCGACAGCATCGCCAGAGCCGCAGCAATCCCTGCGTCCCGCATCAGCGCGGTATTGGCTTCCAGTGCGGCTTCGGTGCCCAGCAGCACGCCGGAGGCGATGATGGTCGGGATCGACATCAACATGGCAATGCGGGCGCCGTCCTCGCGGGTATAGCCCAGTTGGCGCGCGCCGGTGATGGTGATGCCCGAGCGCGAAGTACCGGGGATCAGTGCCAGCATCTGCCAAAGACCCATGATCAGGGCATCGCGGATGCCCCAGTCGCTGGATTGTTTGATCTGAGCACCTTTCTGATCGGCCCAATACAGAACCAGCCCGAAGCCCAGCATGGTCCAGCCGATTACTGCCATTGACCGCAAAGAATGGCTGAGGCCGGTGAAATGCAGCATCGCGCCGAACAGGACAGTGGGGATGGTGGCGATAATCAGACCCATGGCAATTTTGGATCCGGGGGTGTCCAGTCGACCGGTCAGGGCGCGGGGCAGACCCGCGAGGCCTTCACGCACATCACGCCAGAAGAAGATCAGCACCGCGGCCAGGGTGCCGACATGCACAGCAACGTCAATCACCTGTCCTTGATCCTTGAGCCCTGTCAATCCGGGCAGCAGAATCAGGTGGCCGGAGGAGGATACAGGCAGGAATTCGGTAATACCTTGGATAAGCGCAACCAGGACCAGTTGGAAAAGCGGCATCCTGTAATCATCCCTCACTGGCCGCGGGCGGGCCGTAAACTGTCGTGACTCTGTATAAATCCCGGTTCCGGTTTGGAAAGCGGATATTAAGGTCCGGTTCGGTCTTAAAAATTCTGTACATTTCTGAAAAACAGGGTATCAGAAATCAAGCGCTGGCAAAATAGGTCAGCAAAGTTGACATAAAAGCGTAACCGTACCTGCAAAGGTGCCTGCGCAGCCAGACAAACGATGGAGTCCAGCCCGTGGCCAAGCAACCGATGCTGAAATTCGTGCAGATCGAACGCGACATGCCTCAAAAGCGTGACGCAAGTGTACGCAAGGAAGACTTCAATGAGATCTACGCAGAGTACGCAGCTGCCAAGGCCGAGGAGCAGGCCAGCCGCTGCAGCCAGTGCGGTGTGCCTTATTGCCAAAGCCACTGCCCGCTGCACAACAATATCCCGGACTGGCTCCGCCTGACTGCGACCGGCCGTTTGGAAGAGGCCTATGCCGCCAGCCAGGCCACCAATACCTTTCCCGAGATCTGCGGCCGCATCTGCCCGCAAGACCGCTTGTGCGAAGGCAATTGCGTGATCGAGCAGTCAGGTCATGGCACCGTGACCATCGGTTCGGTTGAGAAATACATCACCGACACCGCCTGGGACAACGGCTGGGTGAAACCCGCAGCGCCCTTGGCCGAGCGCAGCGAGAGCGTCGGCATCATCGGCGGCGGCCCCGGCGGTCTGGCGGCGGCGGACATGCTGCGCAAGGCGGGCGTGCAGGTCACCGTTTATGACCGCTATGACCGGGCCGGCGGGCTGCTGATGTACGGCATCCCCAGCTTCAAGCTGGAAAAGGACGTGGTTGAGCGCCGCAACAAGTTGCTGGCGGACGGCGGCGTTACCTTCAAGCTGAACTGCAATGTCGGCGAGGACATCACGTTCGAGGACATCCCCGCCCAGCATGATGCGGTGATTATTGCCACCGGCGTCTATAAATCGCGTGATCTGGCGATGCCGGGCAGCGGTTCGGAAGGCATCGTCAAGGCGATCGACTTCCTGTGCGCGTCGAACAAAAAGAGCTTTGGCGATGAGGTTGCCGAATTCGACAATGGTGACCTGAATGCCGAAGGCAAGAAGGTCGTGGTGATCGGCGGCGGCGATACTGCAATGGACTGTGTGCGGACCTCGATCCGCCAGGGCGCAACCAGCGTCAAATGCCTGTACCGCCGCGACCGTGCCAATATGCCTGGTTCCCAGCGCGAGACCCAGAACGCCGAGGAAGAAGGCGTGATCTTCGAATGGCTGTCAGCGCCCAAGGGCTTTACCGATGAAGGCGGCAAAGTTGCCGGCGTGATGGTGCAGAAAATGCGCTTGGGTCAACCGGATGCTTCAGGCCGCCAGGCACCGGAAGTGATCGAAGGCGCGGACTACGTCGAAGAGGCCGACTTGGTCATCAAGGCGCTGGGCTTTGAGCCGGAAGAACTGCCCGTGCTGTGGAACCAGCCGGAGCTGCCGGTGACCCGCTGGGGCACCGTCAAGGCAGCCTTCAAGACCGGCGCGACCGATTTGGACGGCGTCTATGCGGTGGGTGACATCGTGCGCGGCGCTTCGCTGGTGGTCTGGGCGATCAAGGACGGCCGCGACTGCGCTGAAGCGATCCTCGAGAAACTGAACAGCAAAGCCGCGGTGGCGGCGGAATAACCCGGCACCTCCTGTACACCGTCTGTGCACCCCCTGTGCACTGGCGGAGCAGCGAGCGAACCGCAGCAAGGTCAATACTACTGACCCAGCCAGCAGAAGGACAATGGACATGAGCGAATTGCAGGGACAATGCATGTGCGGCGCGGTGACCGTCACCGCCACCCCGGCGCGCGAGTCCATTTCCGCCTGCCATTGCGAGATGTGCCAGCGCTGGGCCAGCGGTCCTTACCTGAGCTTTCAGGCGGCCAGCGGCTATGCGGCGCTGGGGCCGGTGCATACATATGAATCCTCCGGCTGGGCCGAGCGTGCGTTCTGCGGCAAATGCGGATCGGCGCTGTGGTACAGGATGACCGCAGGAGAACATAAGGGCCAGACGCAGATGTCGGCTGGCTTGTTTGAAAACGCAGGCGGCAATGAGTTGCGCCTGGAACTTTACATCGACAAGAAGCCAGCGGGCTACGCCTTCGACAGCAAAAGCCGGAAACTGACCGGCGCCGACGTGATCGAGATGTTTGCCCCCTCCGTAGAAGGAACCAGCCAATGACCAAATATGATGCCGATTGGGTGCGCGCCGAGGAAGCCAAGCGCAAGTGGATGGCTGAAAACGGCCTGTATTCCGAGGAGGAAGAGCATTCTTCCTGCGGCGTGGGCCTGGTGGTCTCGGTTGACGGCAAGAAAAGCCGCAAGGTGGTTGAGGCCGGCATTGATGCGCTGAAGGCGATCTGGCATCGCGGCGCGGTCGATGCGGACGGCAAGACCGGCGACGGCGCGGGCATCCATGTGCAGATCCCGGTTCCGTTCTTCTATGACCAGATCCGCCGCACCGGCCACGAGCCGCGCCAGGATGAGCTGATGGCCGTGGGACAGGTGTTCCTGCCGCGCACGGACTTTGGTGCGCAGGAACGTTGCCGGACCATCGTGGAAACCGAAGTTCTGCGTATGGGGTATTCGATCTATGGCTGGCGCCATGTGCCGGTGGATGTGGCCTGCCTGGGTGAGAAGGCCAATGCGACCCGCCCGGAGATCGAGCAGATCCTGATTTCCAACGCCAAAGGCGTGGATGAGGAAACATTCGAGCGTGAACTGTATGTGATCCGCCGCCGGATCGAGAAGGCGGCTAATGCCGCGGCGATCTCGGGCCTTTATATTGCATCGCTCAGCTGCCGCTCGATTATTTACAAAGGGATGATGCTGGCCGAGCAGGTTGCAGTGTTCTATCCGGACCTGATGGACGCGCGGTTCGAAAGCGCCTTTGCGATCTATCACCAGCGGTATTCCACCAACACCTTCCCGCAGTGGTGGCTGGCACAGCCGTTCCGCATGCTGGCCCACAACGGCGAGATCAACACGCTGAAGGGCAAC
>NZ_JAXMOX010000035.1:0-27435 GCF_034669605.1 Leisingera sp. | reverse complement strand
GCCGCGCTGGCCGGCCAGCAGAGCGTCGAAGAAGCGCTGGAGAAGGCCCAGGCACTGACCACTGACGAGATGGAAGCCGCAGGCTACTGATCTTCGGTACGAACTTCAGAGGGCGGCCCGATTGCCGCCCACTGACCCCGGCGGTCCCCCACTGCGCATAATCGTCCAAGGCGGCCCGCGTGCCGTCATCGGAGGAGGTACACAGAATGGCAACGCAACACCCCCAATCCGCGGAGCGTCTGGCAATGGCCAAAGCCGCGCCCACCTCGGCAGGCGAGCCAGCCGCAGAGGGGCACCAGGGCGGCACCAAACACGCCCGTACCGCAGCCCGCCTGATGATGGCACCCGCCGTCATCCTGCTGCTGGGCTGGATGCTGGTGCCGCTGACGATGACGCTCTACTTCTCGTTCAAAAAATTCCTGCCGCTGCGGGGCGGCGATCTGGGCTGGGCCGGTTTCGACAACTATGTCCGTTTCGTGTCCTCCAGCGCCTTCTGGCCCAGTGTGCAGGCGACATTGGTGATTGTTGGCGGCGTCCTGCTGATCACCGTGGTGCTGGGGGTGATGCTCGCAATCCTGCTCAACCAGCCAATGTGGGGCCGGGGCATAGTCCGCATCCTGGTGATCGCGCCCTTCTTCGTCATGCCCACCGTGTCCGCGCTGGTCTGGAAGAACATGTTCATGGACCCTGTGAACGGCTTGCTGGCCCATGTGTGGCGGGCCTTTGGCGCCGAGCCTCTGGTCTGGCTGACCGAGGCCTCGACCCAGTCCATCATCCTGATTGTCAGTTGGCAATGGCTGCCTTTTGCGACGCTGATCCTGCTGACAGCCATCCAGTCTTTGGACCGTGAACAGCTGGAAGCCGCGGAAATGGACGGCGCGCCGCCGGTGAAACGCTTTGCCTATATCACCCTGCCGCATCTGTCGCGGGCCATCACCGTGGTGGTGCTGATTCAAACGATCTTCCTGCTGTCGATATTTGCTGAAATCTTTGTCACCACCCAGGGCGCTTTTGGCACCAAGACCCTGACCTATCTGATCTTCCAGCGGGTGCTGGAAAGCCAGAACATCGGCCTGGGTTCAGCCGGAGGGGTCTATGCCATCATCCTCGCCAACATTGTTGCCATCTTCCTGATGCGCATCGTCGGCAAGAACCTGGACGCGTAAGGAGGCCCGCATGGCACGTGCAATTACATCGCAACGCAAAGCCCTGAATACTGCCCTGGCCTGGGGTGTGGGCCTGCTGATCTTCTTTCCGATCCTCTGGACCATCCTGACCAGCTTCAAGACCGAGGCCCAGGCCATCGCCGATCCGCCCGTGTTCCTGTTTTTCGACTGGACGCTGGAAAACTACTCGGTGGTGCAGGAACGGTCCAACTATGGCCGGTTTCTGTGGAATTCGATCATCATTGCCGGCGGCTCCACCATCCTCGGCATCCTCATCGCGGTGCCCGCCGCCTGGTCGATGGCCTTTGTGCCCTCCAAACGGACCAAGGACATCCTGTTGTGGATGCTTTCCACCAAGATGCTGCCCGCGGTCGGCGTACTGTATCCGATCTACCTGATCTTCATTAAAATGGGGCTGTTGGACACCAAGGCCGGACTGGTCATCGTGCTGATGCTGATCAACCTGCCGATCATCGTCTGGATGCTTTATACCTACTTCAAGGAAATCCCCGGTGAGATCCTGGAGGCCGCCCGGATGGACGGCGCGAGCCTGCGCGAAGAGGTCCTGTACATCCTGACCCCGATGGCCATTCCCGGCATCGCCTCGACGCTTCTTCTGAACGTGATCCTGGCCTGGAACGAGGCGTTCTGGACGCTCAACCTGACCGCCGCCAAGGCGGCGCCGCTCACCGCCTTCATCGCCAGCTACTCCAGCCCGGAAGGCCTGTTTTACGCCAAGCTGAGCGCAGCCTCGACCATGGCCATCGCCCCGATCCTGATCCTCGGCTGGTTCAGCCAGAAACAACTTGTCAGCGGTCTGACCTTCGGCGCTGTGAAATAAGGAGACATAGGCATGGGACGTATTACTCTGGACAAGGTCTCCAAGAGCTTTGGCGACATTGAAGTCATCCCGCCGCTGGACCTGACCATCGATGATGGCGAATTCACGGTCTTCGTTGGCCCTTCGGGCTGCGGCAAATCCACTTTGCTCCGCCTGATCGCTGGACTTGAAGACGTCACGTCGGGACAGATCCGCATCGACAAGCAGGACGCCACCCACGTGCCGCCCGCCAAGCGCGGCCTGGCGATGGTGTTCCAGTCCTACGCGCTCTATCCGCATATGTCGGTGCGCAAGAACATCGCCTTTCCCATGCGGATGGCCAAGGTCCCGGCAGAGGAGCAGAACCAGCGCATCGAGGCCGCAGCCAAAGCGCTGAACCTCACCGACTACCTGGACCGCCGTCCCGGCCAGCTGTCCGGCGGCCAGCGCCAGCGGGTCGCCATCGGCCGCGCCATCGTGCGGGAACCTTCCGCCTTCCTGTTCGACGAGCCGCTGTCGAATCTTGACGCGGCCTTGCGGGTGGGGATGCGGCTGGAAATATCCGAACTGCACGAACGTCTTGAAACCACGATGATCTATGTGACCCACGACCAGATCGAAGCCATGACCATGGCCGATAAGATCGTGGTGCTTCATGCCGGTGAGATCGAACAGGTCGGCTCGCCGCTTGAGCTGTATCACACGCCGCGCAACAAGTTCGTGGCCGGGTTCATCGGCTCCCCCAAAATGAATTTCGTCGAGGGCGCGGAGGCCGCCAAACACGGCGCCCACACCATCGGCGTCCGCCCCGAGCATATCGAGGTGTCCGGCGAGGCCGGCGCCTGGCCGGGTGTGGTCAGTGTTTCGGAACATCTGGGATCAGACACCTTCTTCCACGTTCACGACACCGGTCTGGCAGAGACCATCACCGTGCGAGCAGACGGTGAAGTCGGATTCCGCCACGGCGACCGCATCTTCATGACCCCGCGCGCCGATGTCATCCATAAGTTCGATGCCGCAGGCCTGCGGATCGCATGAAGCGGCTGGCAGGGAAAACGGCACTGATCACCGGCGGCGCCCGGGGGATGGGGCAGGACTTTGCCGGGGCTTGTGTCCGCGAAGGCGCCCGCGTGGCGATCGCCGGCATCGATTACGCGAAGTATGAAGGGAAGGCGCCCGGTCGAAAAATGCAAGAGCTGGCGCAGGCGGTGCCATACGGGCGCATGGGACGGGCGGAGGACCTGACCGGTATGGCTGTCTTTCCGGCGCCGGACGAGGCCAAGCACGTGGCCGCGCAAACCTACATCGTTGATGGCGGACAATGGATGAGCTGATGGAAAACCAGTCGGCAAACCGCATGCCGGTGCAGCTTGGCCTGGCCGCTTTGAAGGATCTGCCCGAAGGCGTTGCAGGTCCCGGGTATGACCGCGCCGCATTGACACCGGGGATTGTTCACATCGGGCTCGGCAACTTTCACCGTGCCCATCAGGCGTGGTATTTGCACCGGCTGATGCAACAGGGGCTGGCACAGGATTGGGCCATCATCGGGGCCGGGGTGCGCCCCTATGATGCCGGAATGCGGCAAAAACTGCTGGCGCAGGATTGCCTGACCGCCCTGATCGAACTGGCCCCCGGCAGCGTCTCTGCTGAGATCACCGGATCGATGATAGATTACCTGCCGATAGAAGACGGAAACGGCCCGCTGATCCGCGCCATGTCGGATCCGGCGATCCGCATCGTTTCACTGACCGTGACCGAAGGCGGCTATTACGTGGCCCCGGAAACCGGCGGGCTGGACGCCGGGCACCCTGATATCCGTCATGACGTTGCGGAGCCCTGCCGCCCGCACACTGTATTCGGGGCCATCGTGGCTGCACTGAAGAACAGGCGCAACGCCGGGGCCGGTCCGTTCACGGTTCAAAGCTGCGACAACCTGCGCGGCAACGGCAGCGCCACCCGGCAAACGGTGGTCTCGCTAGCGCGCCTCACTGACCCGGCGCTGGCGGATTGGATCGACCGGGCCTGCAGTTTCCCGGACTCGATGGTCGACTGCATCGTGCCCGCTACCGGCCCCGGCGAAATCGCCTTGGCCCGCAGGCTGGGCATTGTGGACGCCGCTCCCGTCACCCATGAAATTTACCGTCAATGGGTGATCGAGGATGATTTCTGCGCGGGCCGCCCGGACTGGGACAAGGCCGGGGCGGTGTTCACACCCTCAGTTCATGACTATGAGGTGATGAAAATCCGCATTTTGAATGCGGGCCATCAAGTGCTTGCCAATGCCGGGGAGCTGCTGTCGGTGGAGACCATCGCCGATTGCCTGGCGCATCCGCTGATTGCCGCGCTGTTCCGCAGGGTCCAGCAACAGGAGATCGCCCCCTATGTTGCGGCGGTTCCTGGAATGAAACCGCAACACTATGCCGAACTGATCGAGCGCCGTTTTTCCAACCCCGCCATCCGCGACACGGTCCGGCGGGTTGCCTTTGATGGCTGCTCCCGGCACCCGGAATTTGTTCACCCAATTCTGCGTGATGCGCTGGCGGCAGGCGGCCCGATCGCGGGCCTGAGCCTGGTTGAGGCGCTTTGGGCGCGCATGTGTGCCGGCACGCGCGAGAATGGCACCGGGATCGAGGCCAACGATCCCAATTGGGAGGCGCTGGCTGCGGCTGCCAAGGCCGCAAAGCAGCGTCCGCAAGCCTGGCTGGAACAGCACCACATCTACGGCGACCTGGCCGGCAACCAGTGGTTCGCTGCTGAGTTTTCACGCTGGCTCCAGATGATCTGGTCGGAAGGCAGCGCAGCGGCTTTGAGAAAATATGCCGGGCTGGAACCCGGCAAAAGGAATTGAATCCATGATCCTGTGTTGCGGAGAAGCCCTGATCGACATGATCCCTGCGCCAACCGTGGACGGGCCGGACGGGTTTGTGCCCCACCCCGGCGGGGCGGTGTTCAACACCGCGATTGCGCTGGGGCGGCTCGGGGTGCGTTCCGGTATGCTGACCGGCCTGTCCAGCGACATGTTCGGGCGGCAGCTGGCCGAAACGCTGAAGGCCAGCCATGTCGACACATCGCTGGTGATCCAGTCCGGCCGCCCCACCACGCTGGCCTTCGTCCGCCTCGTGGCCGGCCATGCCGCCTATTGTTTCTTTGACGAGAACTCAGCCGGGCGCATGCTGAAGCCCAGTGACATGCCGAGGCTGCCCGCAGAGGTATCAGCCCTGTTCTTCGGCGGCATCAGCCTAGCCTCGGAGCCCTGCGCCGAGGCCTATTCTGCGCTGCTGGAACGGGAAGGACCGGATCGCGCCGTCATGATTGACCCGAACATCCGGCCCCGGTTCATTCAGGACATCAAACAATACCGCGCCCGGCTGGACCGTATGGTGGCACGGGCGGATATCGTGAAGGCCTCCGACGAGGATCTGAACTGGTTGCTGCCACAACCGCTGTCGCTGGGCGGGAAAGTGTCCATTCTGTTGGAGCGGGGGCCATCCCTGCTGATCCTGACCCGTGGCGGTGAAGGTGCGACCGGTTTCCTGGCAAACGGCGGCGAAGTGCATGTGCCGGCCGTCCGGGCGCAAATTTCCGACACTGTCGGGGCCGGCGACACCTTCAACGCGGGCGTTCTTGCAAAATTGTCCGAGCTTGGCCGACTGACAAAACCGGAGCTGGCCGCCTTGCCGCCGGAAATTCTGCAGCAGGCGATGAAGCATGGTGCGAGAGTGGCAGCGGTGACGGTTTCCCGGGCCGGCGCAAACCCGCCTTGGGCCGGGGAACTGTGAATACGAACTTTCCAGCCCCTTCTGTAGCCGTGAATGTTATCGCCGCCACAAGGGATTCAATCTATGGACCCGCCGCAAGGCAGCGGACTGCGCTAAACGGCCTTGCGGCCCTGTCCCGCGCCGGTCACCGGCCTGTATGGTTGGCGGCGCTTTCGCAAGTGACACAGGCAACTTTCCGAGCTCCCTCTCCGCAATCGAAATTGGCATTCCGTCTACCAGCTGGGGCCTCCCTGCATTGAAACCGCCGGCGGGTATTAATCCGCCTGTTGCCGGGAGAAGATCACCGCGTCCTGCTGGCGAACCCAAATCCGCCCGGGGCCGCGCGGCTGCGGTTCGTCCACACTCAACCGGATCGTGACCCCGGCCACATGCACGTCCTGTTCGAAGTGATCGCCCAGATAGCTCTCGGCCCCGAACTCGACCGTAACTTCTGATGCGTCCTCGCAGGCCTCATGGCGGATGAGATGCGGGCGCACGGCCAGAAGCTGCTTGCCGGAAACCAGCCCGCCTACTGGCGCCCGGCCCCGGATCGGCTGACCATCGGCCAAAGTCACGGTGCAGGCGCCCGGCTCTGTCACGGCGCTGCCGGTGACCTCCAGCAGGTTGGCGTTGCCGATAAAGCTGGCGGCAAAGGGGTGTTGCGGGTCGCGGTAGATGTCTTTGGGCGGGCCCAGCTGGATCACCTTGCCGCCGCGCATCACCACAATCCGGTCAGACATCGCCAGCGCTTCGTCCTGGTCGTGGGTCACGTAGATCGTAGTGAGCCCCAGTTCGCGCTGAATGTCCTTGAGCCACACCCGCGCCTGCTGGCGCAGCTGCGCATCGAGGTTCGACAGCGGCTCATCCAGCAGCAAAAGCGGCGGGCGGAAGACGATGGCACGCGCCAGTGCGACCCGCTGCTGCTGCCCGCCCGACAGCTCCCCGGGATACCGCTTGGCAAGGCCGCCAAGCTCCACCAGGTCCAGCGCCCCGGCCACACGTTTGTTGCGCTCCGCGGCGGGCACCTTGCGCAGCTTCAATGACATGGCAACGTTGTTTTCAACCGTCATATGCGGCCAGAGCGCATAGCTCTGAAACACCACGCCAAACCCGCGCGCTTCGGGGGGCAAATAGGTGCCAGTACCGGCATCCACCAGCACCCGGCCACCAAAGGTAATGCGCCCCCGCGTGGGCTGGTCCAACCCGGCAATCGAGGCCAGCGTAGTGGATTTGCCACAGCCCGAGGGGCCCAGAAGCGTCAGGAATTCACCCTCAGAAACGGTGAGGTTCAGCGAGTCGATGGCCAGCGCCGCGCCATAGCGGCGTGACACATCGGAGAGAACAAGTTCAGTCATAGATCTTAACCTTGAAGAGGAAGCGGGCGAGGAGCAGCAGCTTAGCGACCAGCACGATCTGGAAGGCGGCAAAGGCCGCAAGCACGCCCACATCGCCATTGGTCCAGAGCGACAGCATCGACACCCCCATGACCTCCAGCCCCGGTGCCATCAGGAAGATGGCGATGATGTAGGATTTCAGGTGGAACACAAAAAGCAGGATGAAACTGCCGAGCAGCGCCGGTTTCAGGAGCGGCAGCAACACAATACGCATCGCATCGCTCCAGTCCGCCCCAACCGTGCGTGCCGCCCGGTCCAGATCCCGCCCGATCTGCACAATGGCGGGCTGGATCACCCCCATCGCCAGCGGCAGGGTCGCCATCACATAGGCCACCACGATGATGCCGATATTCCCCCTGAGCCAGCCCATCGGCGGCAGGATCACGGCGGCATAGAACACGCCCAGACCGGTGATCATGCCGGGCACGATGCGCGGCGAATAGGCCAGCGCCTCCAGCGTGGCGGAGAAGCGAAAGTCGGATCGCTGGATCACCAGCGACACCGCCACCGCAAGCACGGTGCCCAGCCCCGCCGACAGAAGCGCGATCTCCACCGTGTTCCAGATCGCGCGTATATTGGCCTCATCAGCGAACAGCTTATCAAAGTTGTTGAGCGTCAGCACTTTGGAGACAGGCACCAGCGGCGACAGGAAGGAGGTAAACGCACGCAGGATGATGCCCGCAATCGGCACCACTACTGTCGCCACCAATACCGTCGCGAACAGGATCGCCAGCGGCCAGCGCAGCTTGCCCAGTCCCAGCACCATCGGACGAGAGCCCTTGCCCTTCACGGTCTCGAAGCGGTGGCCATGGCGCAGCAGCATGCGTTGCAGCATCAGGGTCGAGCCCACCAGGGTCATCAGCAACAGAGAGGAAGCCGCAACCAGCCCGTGATTGGGGCTGGAGGCCGCGACGCCCTCGGCATAGAGGAAGGTCGAGAGGGTATCGATCCGGGCCGGACGCGCCAGAAACAGAGGGATAGACAGGGTCTCAACAGCGATCACAAGATTGAGCGCCGTTGAGGTGATGATCGAGGGGATCATCAGCGGCAGCGTCACCTTGCGCAGCACCTGCAGCGGCCCAGCGCCCGTGGTGCGTGCCGCGCTTTCCAGCGTCGAATCCACCGAACGTACCGCCCCATAGAGACAATAGAGATAGGCCAGCGGTGCCTGACTGATCCCGGCCACCACCGACATACCCGCGATGGAATAGAGGTTCCACGGGGCCTCGCCGGTGCTTTGCGCGATCATCTGGGTGACAAAACCCGAGGGGCCGTAAATGATCACCCAGCCCAGCGCAAAGATCAGATGCGACAGATAAAGCGGCCACATCAGTACATCGCCCATGACCTTGCGCCCCGGCATGTCAGTGCGCCCGATCAGCAGGGCGGCAGCGATGCCCAGCACCTCGGCGATGATGACGCTGAACAGTGCAAACAGCCCGGTGGTCAGCGCAATGCGGCCAATGCGTTCCGACTGGAAGATTTGCGCGATATTGCCAAAGGTGAACTGCCAGTCATCCGCATAAAGCGGGCGATCAACGACCACTTGCAACAGAATGGGCAACGCGGGCGCCAGCATCAGCGACGCCGTGACCAGAAAAATCAGCCACTGGATAAGCCGCGCCCGGTCAAACGGCGGCGAGGTTGCCGTGCCGTGGTGGGGGGCGGTCCTGGATAGGAATGCCATCGGGAAGGGGGCCTTTCAAACGGGGCCGGTTGCGCAGGCGCACACCAGCCCCCGGAGATATTACATATTGAACGCTTCGCCCCAGCGGGCGTTAAACTCTTTGAAGCCTGCGATCATGCTAGGGTCATAGTCGATCAGGATGAGGTTCTCTTCACCGCCAATAGCCTCGATCACGTCATCCAGTGCGTACGCATCCGCGGCCTCTGGCGTGACGCCCGGGCGGTAAGCGGTAAGGCTGCCTGCGCTGACGGCCTGCTGGCCCGGCTCGGAAAGAACGAAATCCAGAAACACCCGTGCAGCCGCCGCATTCGGTGCACTCTGGGTGATACCCATGCCACGCAGAAACACCGGGGTGCCGTCAGAGGGGAAGGTCCAGCCCAGAACAGCCTCCAGCCCGTCTTTCATCTTGCCAAAGACCACCGGCCCCGAGACAAAGAACGAAGACGACAGCTCGCCCGTCAGCGTGCGCTCGATCATGCCACCGGCCCCGCCGCCCGGTCGGGTCAGCGGCCCGGCAGAGGCAAACCAGTTCCATGCAGCGTCGCCATGATGCTGGGTGAAGGCATAGCCGATGGAGCCACCAAAGGCATAACGCCCGTCATAGGTGCCCACCTTGCCCTTGAAGAGCGAAGGATGCGCGGTGATATTGGCGAAATACGCCTCCATCGAGCTGGCTTGCAGCTCCTCGGGCACGGTGATCTTGTTGTAGATCGTCACCATCGGATCGGCAGAAAACGTAAAAAGGCCAGGTTTGGGATAGGACCATTCCGGCAGGTTCGCCCGCTCGGGCGAGGCGTAGTCGGCGATTATGCCATCCTCAACAGCACGGATCCAATCGGGGATAGAATTGGCGATGATAAGGTCCGCACTTTCAACCCCGGTGCCCACCTCCGCCTCATAGCGCGAGAAAGCCTCCGACGGACCCATCTCGATCGATTCCACGGTGATATTGGGATAGGCTTCGCCAAAGGCCTCCACTACGGGACCGAGGTTGGTGTTGGAAAGATTGGTGTAGATCAGCAAAGAGCCCTCAGTCCCGGCTGCGCTGATCAGTTCTGCATAGCCAGCCGGGTAACCCTCGGGAATGGCCTGCGCCTGCGCCACGCCTGCGGCTAACAGGGCTGCCGTTCCGGTGATCCAGAAACCTGTCATCTGTGTCTCCTGTCGGATTTTGAAAGAGTGCTTGCTTCTTTTTTGGTCAACCAGTCGCGCAGGATCGCTGCGGCGGCCTCAATGCAGGGGGCAAGCTTATGCCCCACACCGGGAAGTTCTGCGTAAGTGACGGGCGCGCCGTGGGCGCTGAGGCTCCGGTGCAGAGCGCGGGCCTTGTCGATGCGGGTTTCCCCGGCCAAGCCTGCGTCCCTCGCGCCGAATTTCGTCCCAACCGCGCGCGAGACCATGCCTGCGGCGCGATCTTGGGCCCCGACAAGAATTGCTGTACGCAATGTCATCAGCGCTTCGAAACCAGGTTCGGCGCCCACCGCTTGGACGGCCCCCCGGAGGCCCGGCCACCAATCCACATCCTCGCGCAGGAGCGTCACCCCACCGGGGGCTGCAAGGATCAACCCATCCAGCTGCGCCGCTCGAAACAGCGCATAACGCTGCGCAAACTGCGCCCCGCCCGAAAAGCCGAACAGCCAGATCTGGCGCGGCGCGGCGCCCAACCGCGTCAGCGCCTCCGCAAGGATAAGGTCCATCAGCGTCAGGTAGTCCGCACCACCCGCGGTCAGGAATTTGTAATCATCGCCGGTGTTTTCCCCGTCAATCTCGGCTGGAAACAGCGGTGCAAGGACAGATACCTGCCCCTCAAGCCCCAGCCCCGCCATCAGGCAACGAATATTGCGGTCACTGCCATGCGCTGCGATCAGCAAGGGCGCACCCGGTGTGACTGCGCGCTGCAAGGCATAGCGCCACGGGGCATCCGTCAATTGATAGACCGGCAGGCCCGCCAATGGGTCAGGTTTGGAGTGACACGCCTCAGAGCGGCTCGTTGTCATGCGGGACCTCTTGGATGGGAAACTACACTGCACCTGCGCGCATGCCGCAGGTGGCTGGCGGAGGTGTCGCGGGGCACTGCGGGCAGGCCCATTTTACACCTCATGGGTCACCTCGCCGATCTCGCGGGTCTGTGCAAGCACCGGCAGTCGGCGGCGGGTTTCGGTGACCTGTGCCGGGTCGATATCGGCCAAAATCACGCCGGGTTCATCACCTGCTGCGGCCAGCACCTCTCCCATGGGCGAGATGATCCGCGATTGACCATGGGTGCGCAGCCCGTCACGGGTGCCAGATTGCGCAGCTGCCACCACATAAGATCCGGTCTCGATCGCGCGCGCTTTCAACAGCGGCTCCCAATGCAAGGGGCCGGTGATTGGCGAGAACGACGCCGGGATCATCAGCACCGAAGCGCCCGCGCTGGCCAGCGCCCGGAAGAGATAGGAAAACCGCAGATCATAGCAGATCGACAGGCCCAGCTTCAGCCCGTCCGCCTCGCAGGTGATGGCACCGCGCTGCCCCGGTGCCACCGCGCGGCTCTCGATGAAATCGCCCGCCCCGCCCAGCGCAACGTCGAATGTGTGCAGCTTGTCATAGCGCGCCGTGATCGCCCCTGCGGGCGAAATCATATGGCCGCGATTCCAGATGCGGCTGCCCTCTTCAGCGCGCAGCAACAACGATCCGGTGTGGAGCCAGACACCCAGCTCCTGCGCCAGCGTCTGACAGAGCGCAAGCGTGCTGTCCTCAGCTTCTGGGAGGCAGCGCGCGGGATACTCCATCTGGTCGCGCAGCAGGATATTGGCGGCCTCCGGCAGGCTGATCACGCGCGCGCCCTGCCCTGCGGCCTCGCGCACAAGTGCCTCAATCACGGCATTGTTCGCGGCGACATCCGCTGTCGAGCACATCTGAACTGCGGCAAAACGGGTCATTTTGTGCTCCGATCCAAGAAAGAAGACACCACCTGCATACAGAGCTCATGCTCCTCCACATGCGGCATGTGGCTGGATTGGCCGAGGATCAGCCATTGCGCGCCAGGAATGCGGGTGGAATAAGCTTCGGCGGCGCGCGGCGTGGCCTCGTCAAAGCGTCCGGTTAGAACCAGCGTCGGCACATCAATGAGATGCAGCCGGTCCTCGATGGTCCAATCCTTCAGCGAACCGATGACGTGGAATTCCGTCGGGCCATTCATGGTACGATAGACGGTGGGATCAGCGGCCACCGCATCAAAGGTTGCCACCACCTCTGGCGGCCAAGGATCAAGACGGCAGACATGGTTGCGATAGAACACATCGCTGGCGGCCACATAGTCGGGATGATCGAAATCGCCCGCCTCTTCATGCTTGAGCAAGGTCTCATGCACACCGCCCGGCAGCGCACGGCGCAGGCGCAGCGCCTCTTCGGCCCAAGTGGGAAAGGAACTGGGTGAATTTGCGATCACCAGCGCTTTCAGCCCCACAGGACGGCACACCGCATGTTCCGCCGCCAGCATGCCGCCCCAGCTTTGCCCCAGCAGGCAATAGCCATCGGCTATGCCCAGATGCGCCAGCAATGTGTCGAGTTCGTCGAGGAACAGATCTACGGTCCAGAACTCAGCCGGGGCCTCCGGCAGATGGGTTGAGCGCCCGTTGCCCAGCTGGTCGTAGTGGATCACCGCGCGGCCTGTGGCGGCGATGGTCTTATAGGCATCGACATAATCATGCGTGCAGCCCGGACCGCCATGCGCCACCACCAGCGGCAGTGCTGCACTGTCCAGATCACCAGTCACCCGGTACCAGGTCTGGTGCTCACCAAAGGCGCAATAGCCCTCATGGGCCTTCGGGGTATCGTACATGGCGCGGCTCCTTGAATTGGCCCCGGCGCTGAGGGGCGGTGCGATATTCAGGTAAAACTGCCGCAGCCTGCCACCCGCCAACAAGCTGCAAGATATTGCAGGATGCCGCCCGTCCCGCCGCGCGTTCCCCTCGCGCAAAACCAGAGAAGCACCATGAAACCCCTGCGCCAAAACTTTCTGAGCGGAAGCCGCCTGCCCGGCGGCTTTTAGTTCCTTGCCACCCCCGACGTCGATAAGGTGATGGCGCAGACTGGCTCTCCCCTGCTGATCGTCGACCGCGAACATGCGGCCGCCGGGGTGGGCGCTGCCCTGCATGAGCTGCGCGCCATTCGCTCCACTTCGGACGCCTTTGAGATTGCCTGGGCCCGTGATGGCTCCGCCGGGGCGATCAGGCAGCTTCTGGATGCCGGGTTTGACGGCATCATGGTGGCCGATGTGCAATCGGGTGCGGAGGCCCGCGCCATTGCCAGGGCCGTGCGTTATGGACCTGTGGGTTGTCGCGGGCCGCAGTTCACCGTCTCGCGTGCTGCCCGCTAGGGGGCCGACAGCTATCAGCCGCGCAGGCCCAGCGACTCGCTGCTTGTCGCCGTCATGATCGAAAGCCGCGCAGGGTTGGAGGCCATCCCCGAAATCGCAGCGGTGGAGGGCATCGACCTGCTGTTCCTCGGCCCGCTGAACCTGACCAGCCCCTATGGCATATCCGGTGATCTCGCCTCGCCCGAATTGGCGCAAGCTCTGCGTGACGCCGCCGCGCGTGCGGTTCAGTCGATCCAGCCCTGACGGGTGGCGATCGCAACCGCATGGCTGCGATTGCGCGCCCCGAGTTTGGACGCCGCAGCCTGCAGATGTTTGACCACCATGCTCTCGGATCGATCCAGTTCATGCGCGATCTGTTTCGCGGACAGTCCCGCTGCTGTGTGGCTCAGGCATTCGGCCTCGCGCAGGGTGAGCGGCCCGCGCGCCAGCCGCAGTTCTGATGAGATCCGATCCTGCAGCTGAAACGCCTGCAGCGCAAAGCGCGCGAGCATATCCATATCTGCACGCCCCTCGACAAAGGCGGACAGCGTCGCAAATCCCCGCCCCGGCAGATGCAGTGGCACGGTCATCCCCCGCCCCAGCATCCAGTCCAGCAGCCGCTCACGCACCTCGCGCACCCCGCCAAGGCCCAAATCCTCACGAATGACCGAGCACTCCTCGGCGTGATAGCTCCAGACGAAGGGGTTCAGAATCTGCGAGGCACGCCGCTGCACCGGATCAGCGCGATAGAGCAACCGGCCACACCAATCGTCCACCAGCAACGCCCCTGCACCGCGCGCCTCGACAATTTCGGGCAGCGCAAAACGGGCCGGGTCATGGGAAAAGGGTACCGGGGAATAGTCATAGACCAATCCCTGTACATGCGGGCCAAGGTCTGCATAGACCTCATCCACCAGATCCGCGACGGCGCCCATCCCGCTCAGCCCGCCTGCGCTGTCAGCCGCGCGACCATTTCGCTCGCACCAGATAGATCGCCAATCCGCTCGCCGCGCGCGACGCCCGCGATGGTCGTGTCGGTGAGCGCTTGCAGCGTCTCAGCCTGCGCCAGAACCTCGGGCAATTCCACCGCGTGGATCGACACCACGCCGAGCCCATCGGCAAGGATCGCATCCCCCGCGAGCACCGGCACACCACCAGCGCAGACCGGACGGTTCAACGCCCCGCCCTGCCCCGTCAGCCGCGTGGTCTGCGCCGAGGCCCCGCGACTAAAGATGGGCAAGCCCAGCGCCGCCAACTCGGCCGTGTCGGTATGGCAGCCATCAATCACCACCGCAGCCGCGCCGGAATTGCGGATCGCCATGGCGACCCCACCACCCAGACAGGCCGCCTTGTGCTCACCGCAGCGGTCGATGACCAGAACATCCCCCTGCCGCAGCAGCCCTGCCGCATGGTGCAACAAGGTCGAGTCAAACCCCGGCAGTGTCAGCGTCACTGCCGTCCCCACCACGCGCGGCGTGGCAGCAACCGGACGGATCGCCGGGTCCAGCATGCCGCGATAGAGGAAATGCCCCAGCAGCACCGTCTCAAAGGCCTGAAGGCGCGCAAGGCTCTGTTTTGCAATCGCCTGCGGCATAGGGTCGAGGATATAAGCCATCTCAGCTCCAGTTCGTTTTCTTTATCAAATACAAGCTGGCATGGCTGGTTCCACTTGAATTGATGGATCAAGCCGATAGAATTTTTCTATCGCCTGGGAGGCAACATGCAGATTCACAGCCTTCGGACCTTTTATTGGGTCACCCGCCTCAACAGCTTTCGCAGAACCGCCGAAGCGCTCAATATTTCCCAACCCACGGTGTCGTCGCGCATCCGGGGGCTGGAACAGGAGCTGGGAGTGACACTGCTGAGCCGCGACCAGAATCTCGCGCTCACCGAACAAGGCGAAGAGCTGTTGGAATATGCCCGCACCGTCCTGCGCCTGACCGACGATCTGTCGTTTCAGCGCAGCGCAGATGCCAGCGCCAGCCGCCTGCGCCTGGGCGCAAACGGTCCCGTCGCCGCCACATGGCTGATGCCACTGGTGGAACGGATAGAACGCAAGTTCCCCAATCTGCGCGTCGAGATCGAAGTCAACCAAAGCGCGACCCTGCTACGCCACATGTGCTCCGGCCAGCTCGACATCGCCTTCGCCTCAAGCGAGAACCAGAGCTCGGATTTGCGCAGTGCCAAACTGGGGAGTTTCGAGATGGTCTGGACTGCGGCACCAGGTCTCTGTGTTGGGAGGTTGAGCGACGATGACCTCGGCCGGTCGCCTATTATCGGGTACAATTGGGACTCTCCCATGCACAGCTCCACCCACAAACCCGCCTTCGGCCTTGGCAGGCATCGCCGCTTTACCCAGAGTGACAGTCTGTTCATGATGATCCGCATGGCGGTTGAAGGCGCGGGGCTGGCACTGGTTCCAAAGGCAGCCGTGCGCCGTGAGCTGGACAGCCGTCAACTCGTCATCGTGGACCTGGACACGAGGCCGGAATCGCTCTCGGTTTCCATCCTCCGTCAACGCACCAGTGCCAGCACGCTTGTGAAAACCACCGTTAGATACGCCCACGAAGCGATGGCGGAATACAGCGCCCCGACCGAGCAATGAAGGCGCTGTGATCACCTGCAAGATCTTGCAGGTTCAACGAAGCAGATCCTCATGCCATGCTTCCTGGCAGAAAATGGGAGAGGAAAATCATGACAAAGACATTGCAGCAATCCTGCACTCATCGGTCTGATCACCGACCTTTCGTCGCCGCCAATCGGCGGGCCTGCGCCTAACACACAACGCTTTATCGCGTCTGCGACAACGACGCGGCGTCTGATCCAGGACATTTGCCACCCTGCTGTCCGGCCGCCGTCAGGCAACACGGGGTCAGCATTCCTGCGGCGTGACCGTCGCACCGGACACGGCGGACGTTTGCGCACCGAAAACGCCCACGCCCACCACCATTTCGCGCCTGGCCAGCCCAGCCCTGTCTTTTCCACCAACAAGGACATGACCATGATCAAGAAAATAGAAGCATTTCTTTTCTCTGCGATGATCCTCACAATGGCCGCCTCCGCACAGGCCGAAACAACCTGGCGCATGGCGACAAAGATGCCGGCGGACAGTCCCGAAGGGCAGGTCTTCGGGAAATTTGCAGAGTTGACGGAAGAATATACCGATGGCGCGTTGAAAATCGCCATCTACCCAAATGAGCAGCTCGGCAAGGAAAACGCCGTACTGGAACAGCTTCAGGCAAACATCATTCAAGTCTACGCCGAAAGTTACGGCTATATGAAGAAATGGGAACCGGCTTTGGACTGGACGTCCCCTTCCTTCGTGTTCGACGACTATGACCACTGGGTCCGCTTCATGGGGACTGATCTTGTGCAGGGCTGGTTCGACAATGCCGCCGAACAGGCCGGTGTCCGTATGCTGGGGGATCTGACGCGCATTTTGCGTGGGCCTTTCCTGGTGACCGTGTCAAACGTGCCGATCGAAACCGCGGCAACCTACCAGGGCCTGAAGCTTCGGATGCACGAGAGCACCCGCGCCATCGACGCCTGGACCGCCCTCGGCGCTGAGGTCATCACCTTGCCCTGGACCGAAGTGTATCAGTCAATTTCCAAGGGCATCGTGCAGGCCGTCAACTCACCGATAGCCCTGGTTGAAGCGATGCGTTTCAACGAAGTGGCACCACATGTCACCCGCATTGATGAATTCTGGCAGTCCATCGGCTTCATGGTCAACGCACAGGCGCTTGAGGCGCTGGACGACGCCACCCGCACTGGGCTGCTAAAGGCCTATGAGGAAGCTGGTGCGTTCTCCCAGACCGCGATGTTCCAAGTGGCCGAAGACAGCATCACCCGCATGAAAGAACAAGGCGTGACCTACTCAGTGCTCGACACCACACCGTTGATCGAAACCATGGCGGACTACTACCGGGAACAGGACGCCGCAGGAAAACTGCCCGCAGGTCTGCTGGATGCAATTGCAGAAACCCGTACCAGCGCCCAATGAGACAGGTTATACAATCTTCTGAGAGCCCCCAGCAGCAGGTTCTCAAACGTCTCGACCGGCTGAACTGGTCCTTGGGAGGGGCCTTTCTCTGGCTGTCTAACCTGAATTAGTCTTGATGTGATCTGACACCGCGCCCTTCTCAGCAAGCTGAAACGGGGGCGGCGCATCTCTTGAAGGAGATGATGGTTGCCCGTTTTGATGGTGGTGCAAACCCAACCACAAAACGAGGAAACCACGATGTTGAATACTACCGACAAGATCATCAAACACAAAACCGGTCTGCTGAACCTGGCCGAGGAATTGGGTAATGTGTCGAAAGCCTGCCAGGTCATGGGCTACAGCCGGGACACATTCTATCGCTATAAGGCGGCGGTTGAAGACGGCGGCGTGGAGGCGCTGTTCGAGCGCACCCGGCGCAAGCCCAATCTGGCGAACCGGGTGGACGAAGTCACGGAACAAGCGGTCATCAAATCCGCCACTGATTTCCCGGCCTATGGCCAGGCCCGCACCTCAAACGAGCTGCGCAAACTGGGTGTGTTTGTCTCGCCCTCGGGTGTCCGGTCGATCTGGCTGCGGCACGATCTGGCGAATTTCAAAACCCGGCTCAAGGCACTGGAGGCCAAGGTCGCCGAAGAAGGCACCATCCTGACCGAAGCGCAGGTGCAGGCGCTGGAAAAGAAGAAGCTGGACGATGAAGCCTGCGGCGAGATCGAGACCGCTCACCCAGGCTATCTCGGGTCACAGGACACGTTCTATGTAGGCACCCTCAAAGGCGTCGGGCGGATCTATCAGCAGACCTACGTCGACACCTATTGCAAGGTGGCGCATGCCAAGCTCTACACCACCAAAACGCCCATCACGGCGGCTGATCTGCTCAACGACCGGGTTCTGCCGTTCCACGAAGAGCACGACCTGCCGGTGCTGCGGATCATGACCGACCGGGGCACGGAATATTGCGGTCGGGCCGACAAGCATGATTACCAGCTCTTCCTGGCGATCAACGACATCGACCATACCAAAACCAAGGTGAAATCGCCCCAGACGAACGGGATCTGCGAGCGGTTCCACAAGACGGTGCTGCAAGAGTTCTACCAGGTTGCGTTCCGCAAGAAGCTCTACGATAGCATCGACGCGCTTCAAACCGATCTCGATGAATGGCTGAATTGCTACAACCACGAACGCACTCATCAGGGCAAAATGTGTTGCGGCAGAACGCCGTTCCAGACCATGATCGAGGGCAAGGAAATCTGGAAGGGAAAGTTCCTGAACCAAACCTGACCTGACAGACGCCGCCGGAAATCCGGGCAACTGTCAGATCACATCTGAACCACTACATCTAACCTCTGTCTTCTGGCGATGCTTGGCCTGACCGCCGCCACCATCATGCTGCGACCTATGGGGCTCGCTCCCTATTGGATGTGGCCTTGGACAATGGTCTTTTTCATCTGGCTCAGTTTCTTTGGCTTTTTTGCGCTCTATGCCCGCCTCAAGGACGTTCGCATAACCTTCCTGGCGCAACACATGGGCCGCAAAGGCATGGCCGTGACACGCATCATTTCCGATTTCGCGGCGCTCTTTCTGGTCGGTATGCTCCTGATGCAGCTGCCCGCCGTGCTGGCCACCTCCACCGGTGTCTATGATGGGGCCATCTTGCCTTCGGGGCACGAATTACCCCGCCTGGCCCTGTCGATCCCATTGTTCTTGTCCGCTGCACTGATTGCGGTCACCTCAGCGGTCGATCTTGCCAAAATGGGGCTTGGCCTGCCTGAGAACACCGCTTCCCCCCATCTGGAGACCTGAAAATGGCGTGGATTCTCTTTGGATCTTTCATTGCTCTGATCTTGC
Source organism: Leisingera sp. (assembly GCF_034669605.1). Taxonomy (GTDB): domain Bacteria; phylum Pseudomonadota; class Alphaproteobacteria; order Rhodobacterales; family Rhodobacteraceae; genus Leisingera. The sequence continues at coordinate 8,423 of NZ_JAXMOX010000035.1, read as the reverse complement.
TCCGTGTCCCGATCTCAATTTCAATCGGCACGGCGACGCTTCTGACCTTCCTCTTCTCCGATTTCTCCAGCGCCCTGCAAATCATCCCTCAACAAATGCTGGAAGGCGTAAACAAAGCATCGTTGACTGCGGTGCCCTTCTTCATCATGGCCGGAAACCTGATGAATGCGACCGGCGTCACCGAGCGGATCTTCAACTTTGCAAATGCGCTCGTGGGACATCTGAAGGCAGGGCTCGCACAGGTGAATATTTTGTCTTCCATGATCTTCGCCGGCATCTCGGGAGCAGCAGTGGCCGATTGCGCAGGATTGGGCGCAATTGAGATCAAGGCGATGCGCGAACGGGGGTACAAACCGGATTTCGCCGCTGCGATCACGGTTGCTTCTTCGGTTGTCGGGCCGTTGATTCCGCCTTCCATCGGCCTTGTCCTCTATGCCTTTCTCGCACAGCAATCCATCGAACGGATGTTTCTGGCCGGGTTGATACCAGGCCTGCTCGTGGGGGTGTCGCTGATGCTGTATGTCCGCCTTCGCGCGGAAACGCAGGCGTTTCCGACCCAGCCCGCGGCCTCTGTGCAGGAAGTCATCGCCACCGCAAAACACGGTGTTCTGGCGCTGGTTGCCCCGGCAATCATCCTTGGGTCGATCATGTTTGGCCTGGTCACCGCAACCGAAGCCGGTGTGCTGGCCTGCCTCTACTGCGCGGCGATTGGTTTGTGGTACCGCGAACTGACCTGGCAAAAATTCTTTGACGCACTGTCAGATACGGCGATGATGACTGCTGTCATCATGATCATCATCTCTTTTTCCATCGCGATGGGCTGGCTTCTGGCCATTGACCAGACACCGCAAAAACTGGCCAGCGCGGTCTTTTCGCTGACCCAGAACAAGCACATCTTCCTGGCGCTCTTGCTGCTGTTTGTGATCGTCATCGGCTGCGTGGTTGAAGGCGTGCCAGCCATGCTGATCCTCGTGCCGACCCTTTTGCCGCTGATTGATGCCTTTGGCATTGATCGTGTGCATTTCGGCATCATCATCCAGCTTGGACTGTTGATTGGCATTGCAACGCCACCAATGGGGATTGGTCTGTACATCGTCTCCGAGGTAGGCCGTGTCCGCTTCGAACAGGTCACGCTGGCGATTTTGCCCATGCTGCTGCCGCTCATTGCGGTTCTGCTGCTGCTGACCTATGTGCCGCAGACCGTCACTTTTCTGCCTGACCTCGTGCTTGGCTCACAATGAGTTAAGAAACTGCGCCGGTTAAGTGTTCAGTCCCGGCGTCTGGTGGATCGGATTTATGATGAAACGATCTGGCTCGGCTGTCCAGATTTTGCAGCTGTGTTCACAAGGCGTGAGGCCGCTGAGGCTTTTGAGCCTGCGGGCAAAGTTGTAAGCTGCGGTAAAGTTGCCGGTAAGCGGCGCCTGATCTCACCCAGTGCGGGACAGAGCCGCCTTTTGCTCTTGCCGCTATTGCTGACGCAGAAAACTCCCGCGCCCGCAATGCGAGACTTTCGGCAGCGCGGCGAACTTCCCGTTTGCAGTCATTCGAATCTGCGGAAAGACGCGAGAGTGCAGGCGGAAAATCGGCTGCTAGCAGTTCCGGATTCGCACTGTTGCCTGTATGGACACTGTCCCCTTAGTTCGTGCAACTATTGCGGATCGCCGGTTTGGAACCGCATTACGGCATTGAGGGACCATCAATTGAGGAAATACCAGCTGCCAGCGCTGTCACAGCTTCACACATTTGAAGCTGTTTCCCGGCGGATGAGTTTCACTGCCGCCGCTGACGAGCTCTGCCTGACGCAAAGCGCCGTGAGCCGGCAGATCAAGTCTCTTGAGGAGGATTTGCGCCGGCCGCTTTTCCGGCGGCAGCACCGTGCAATCGAGTTGACACCCGACGGGCAGCTGCTGTTTGAGGCAGTGACGCGCGGGCTGGATGAGATCGCTCAATGTGTAAACAGCCTGCGGACAGAAGGAGAGACACCACAGATCACTGTCGCAGCATCGGTGGCCTTCTCTTACTACTGGCTGATGCCGCGGCTGGAGCGCTTTGCCGAACGCTGCCCCGACGTGGACCTGCGGGTTCTGGCGACAGACCAGAAGGTGGATCTAAGCAACGGCGACGCGGATATCGCGGTGCTTTACGGCGATGGAAACTGGGAGGGTGTCGAGGTCCGGCGGCTGTTCGGCGAGCGCGTTTATCCCGTGTGCAGTCCCGACTATCTGCACAGCCATCCGGAGCTGCGCCGCCCCAGCGATCTGCTGGATCAGACACTTTTGCATCTGGACGGCGGCGGCACGATCTGGGGCGCGGTTGACTGGCAGGTATGGCTGGCGCAGCAAGGCGTCACCGGGCAACCGGTGCGGCGGGGCATCCGACTGAACAGTTATCCGATGGTTCTGCAAGGGGCCGAGGCCGGGCGGGGTGTTGCCCTAGGTTGGAGCTATATCACGGACGAAATGCTGAAAAGCGGACAACTTGTCTGCCCATTGGGTTTACCGTTGGAGACCCGGAACAGCTATTACATCGGCGCATTGCAAGACAAGATGGCGCAGCCGGAGATTACCGACTTCCTGCAATGGATGTTAGAAGAATGCGACCCTGGAGAAGACTTCGCATGATCTGTGGGAATGCCTTGCATTCAATATGATCGTTTGTGCGGGCCGCCGATTCGCAGCTTACTGGACCTCAGAAAACGCCACGAGGTCGCTCATGCCCGCAACCGCTATTCGAAAACCGAACCGCCGAGGCCGTACCAAGCCCGCAGCCGCCCCGGCGGCATCCCCGATCAGCCCGGGAATGACTGGCGGGCGGTACCAGCCCCTCTGCCAGTCAGAGATGGAGCGTATTCATGAGCTGGTGCTGCGGCTTCTGGCGGATCTTGGTCTCAGCCAGGTCACCCCCAGCCTTGAGGCGCGCGCTGTCGCGGCGGGCTGCTGGGTGGATGAGACCGGCCGCCTGCGTTTTCCGCGCGCACTCGTCGAAGACGTGATCGCCCGCACAAGGCGCAAGTTCACCCTGCACGGCATCGACCCGGCGCATGACATCGAAGTCGGCGGCAAGCGCGTGCATGCGGGCACCGGTGGCGCGGCGCCAACGATTATGGATTTCCACAGCGGCAAGTACCGCGAAAGCAGCGTCGCCGATCTCTATGATATCGCGCGGTTGGTGGACCGGATGGACAATATCCACTGGTATCATCGCTCGGTCGTGGCGCGGGATACGAAAACGATCCTCGATCTGGATATCAACACCACCTATGCCTGCCTTTCGGGCACCGCCAAATCCATCGCCGTCAGCTACACCGATAGCGCCAGTATCCGCGCAGTGATGCCGATGCTGGACGCGGTGGCGGGCGGCGAGGGCAAGTTCCGCGAGCGCCCCTTCTGCACTGCTGTCTGTTGCCACGTGGTGCCGCCGATGCGCTTTGCGACCGAAAGCTGCGACGCGCTGGAGGCGGCGGTGGAGGCGGGAATGCCGATCCTGCTCGTGGCGGCAGGCCAGGCCGGGGCGACCGCACCTGCCGCCTTGGCCGGGGCCGTGGCGCAGGCCTGCGCCGAGGTTCTGGCCGGATTGGTTCTGTGCAACATCATCGACCCGAACTGCCGGGGCATCTTTGCCACCTGGCCCTTCGTCAGCGACCTTCGCACCGGCGCGATGTCGGGCGGGTCGGGCGAGCAGGCGCTGCTGTCTGCCGCCTGCGCGCAGATGGCCGGTTTCTACGACCTGCCGAATTCGGTCCCTGCGGGCATGACCGACAGCAAGCTGCCGGATATGCAGGCAGGCGGAGAGAAGGGTTACACAATTTCGCTCGCGGCCCATGCCGGGGCATCGATGATACACGAATGCGCGGGCATGCATGGCAGCCTGATGGGCACAAGTTTTGAGAGCTACGTGCTGGACAATGATCTGATCGGCGCCATCCTGCGCACGGTCAAGGGCGTCGATGTTAGCGAGGACGCGCTAAGTTTCGACGTGATCCGCGACGTTGTGCTGGGCGAAGGCCATTACCTTGGCCACCCGCAGACCTTCAATCGGATGAAGACTGACTACCTTTATCCGGAGATCGCAAACCGGCGCAGCATTAGCGAGTGGGAGGAGGCCGGCGCCCGCGACGCCCGCGAGGTGGCGCGGGACAAGGTGCAAAAGATCCTGGCGGAACATTACCCCCGTCACATTTCTGAGCAACTGGACCGCCAGCTGCGCGACAACTTCAATATCATTCTGCCCCAGGACCGGATGTTCGGCGGCAACGGCGTTTGGTGAGCCAAGCAGGAAAGGAACAGTGATGCAGTCTCATGCAAAGGTGGTGATCGTCGGTGGCGGCATGATGGGGGTGGGCCTCGCCTATCACCTGGCCGAAGAGGGCTGGAAAGACGTGGTGCTGGTCGAGAAGGGTGAGTTGACCTCCGGCTCGACCTGGCACGCGGCAGGCCAGTGCCCAAGCTTCATCGGCAATTACAACATGGCCAAGATCCACCACTACTCCAACACGCTCTACCCGCGTCTGGAGGAGATCACCGGCCAGCCCGCCGGCTGGCATGGCTGCGGCGGTATCCGGCTGGCCACCACGCAGGAAGAGGTGGATTGGTTCAACTATGTCGCCGGGTTTTCGGCCAATGTCGGGTTCCACATGGAAGTCATTGACCCCGACCAGATCAAGGAGCTGAACCCCTGGCTGGAGACCGGCGGCATTCTGGCCGGGGCCTGGACCAATATGGACGGCCATGTGGATCCGTCGAGCGCCTGCAACGCCATGGCTGCAGGGGTGCGGCAGATGGGGGGCACGATCATCCGCCGCAACCGGGTGATGGATATCAAACAGTTTCAGTCGGGTGAATGGGAAGTGGTGACCGAACAAGGCAACATCACCTGTGAACATGTGGTCAATGCCGGGGGCTGCTACGCCCGTGAGGTCGGGCTGTGGGTCGGGCTGGATACGCCGATCACCAATATGGAGCACCATTACCTGGTCACCGAAGCGCTGGACGAGTTCAAGACCTGGGAAGGCGAATTGCCGGTGATGCGCGACCCGGCCACCGCCGGATATTACCGTCAGGAGCAGAAATCGGGCCTCGTCGGCATCTACGAACACTTTGGAGCCAAGGAGGCCTGGGATCATCGCGGCGGCTTCCCGGAATGGGGCAGCGAAAACGAACTGTTCGAAGGCGATATCGACCGGATCGCGCCATGGCTGGAACAGGCCTTCGAGCGCATGCCGATCTTTGCCGAGGCCGGGATCAAGCGCATCATCAACGGCGCAATTCCGCACACGCCTGATGGCAATCCGCTGGCCGGGCCCGCGCCTGGGCTGCGCAATTTCTGGCAATGTTGCGGCTCGTCCATCGGCATCGCGCAAGGCGCGGGCGTCGGCAAGTACCTGGCGCAATGGATGGTCCACGGCGATAGCGAGATCAACATGGCCTGCGTCGATCCGCGCCGCTTCGGCGGCTTCGCCGATCAGGCCTATACCCGCGCCAAGAGTTTTGAGGACTATCACGAGATGTTCGTGACCCCCCTGCCGGGGCGTGAAGCCGCCGCTGGGCGCGATGTGCGCGCGACACCGCTCTATGAGCCGCTCAAGGCCAAGGGCGCGGTCTATTCTCAGGTCTTCGGCTGGGAACGTCCAAAGTATTTCGCGCCCGAGGGCTTTGTCGAAGACCTGCAATTCCGGCGCAACAATACCTTCGGCATCGTGGCCGAGGAATGCCGTGCGGTCCGCGAGCGCGTGGGCATCTGCGATCTGTCAAGTTTTGCCAAGTTCGACGTGACCGGGCCGGGAGCAGAAGCGCTTTTGGACCAGTTGACCGCCAATAAGCTGCCGAAGAAACAGGGCGGTATCACCCTGACCCATGTCCTGTCCGGCAATGGCCGGATCGTCGGTGAATGGACGATTACCCGTCTGGCCGATGACCGCTTCTATGTGCTGACTGGCGCAGGGGCCGAATTGCAAGCGCTCGACCATCTCAGCGTTGCAGGAAACGGCGTGACTGTGACCAATGTGACCGATGAGTTTGGCATCCTGGTTGTGGCCGGCCCCAAGGCGCGCGACGTGTTGCAGCCCCTGACCAAGACGGACCTTTCCACGCCCTCCTTCCGTTGGCTGTCAGGGCAGGAGATTACCATTGCGGGCGTCGCCCTGCGCGCCCTGCGCGTGAACTATGTGGGCGAGCTGGGCTGGGAATTGCACGCCCCGATGACCCAGCTGGCGGAACTCTACTCTGCCATCTGGAAGGCCGGCGAACCCCACGGCATTTCCGATTTCGGCGTCCATGCGGTGAACAGTCTGCGCATGGAGAAAGCCTATCACGGCATGAACACGGAACTGACCAACGAAATCACCCTGATCGAGGCCGACAGCTCTCGCTTCTACGCCCCGGACAAAGGCGACTTTCAGGGGCGCGCGGCGACTGAATCGCTCCGCCAGAAGGGCATCGCCACCAAATTGGTCTATGGCGCGGCCGCGGCAACCGATTGCGACATCTACGGCGGCGAGCCGGTGATGCAAGGAGACAGGGTGGTGGGTGTCTGCACGTCGGGCGGCTACGGTCATGCCACAGGCAAGAGTCTCGGCTTTGCCTATGTCGATCCCGAGGTTGCCGACAAGCTGGAGGTGGTTATCCTGGGCGAGCGCAAGGCCTTTACCTTGCTGGACGCCCCGGTTTGGGACCCCACCAATGAACGCCAGAAGGCATGAGCCGACGCCGTTCCCGGAAAAGGAGCATGAGGTGAAATAACTGCGCGCTGTCCCGGTCTGCCTGTTTGGGAGTGATCTGGGGCAGCGCCTTTATCAATATGAAATGCGCGGCGGCGCTGATCTCGCCGCTTCTACTCCTATATTAATGAACCGGGCTTAAGCGCCACAAAGTTACTCACGGCTGCTTAGGTTCGGACTTCCGCTGTTGGTTGTGATTTCAACATCCGGCAAGAAGGGCTCGAGCACTAGGCCCAGGACCCATTGATTTCCCACTGTCAGCGTGATTCACGGTTCAAAAACGAGCGGTGAATATGTCTGATCTGTTCTGGCTGAGCGATGCGCAACCCATTGCGTTTGGAGCCTTTCTTTCCCAAACCTCATGGCAAGCCGCGTGTCGATGACCGCCACGTGTTGAGCGGGATTATATTCTTCAATCGCAATGGGTTGCGATGGCGCGACGCTCCTGCTGAATACGGTCCCCACAAGACGTTGTATAATCGGTGGAAGCGGTGGAGCGACAAGGGCATCTTCGCGCAGATGATGGCCGGAATGGCTGCCGGGCATGGCGAAGAGAAGACCGTGATGATCGACGCGATCCACCTCAAGGCCCGCCGGACAGCGACCAGCATGGGCGTGAAAAAGGGGGGCGCGGCTGCCTGATCGGCCAGAGTTTGAAGGATCAGGATTTGATTCGGGGGATCAAATGCCCCGATAACGAGCGGCATGAACACGAAGCTGCACGCGATCTGCGACAGCCGGGGCCGACCACTCAGCTTGTTCGTCACTGCCGGGCAGGTCAGCGACGACATCGGGGGCGGGCGTTGTTGAGCAGCCTGCCGGATGCCGGCTGGCTGCCCGGAGGCCGTGGTTCTGACGCGCTGGCTGGGCGATCTGGACGGCAGTAGTGCCGCGATAGGCCTAGAAGCTGGGCCACTGTCGCAATGGCTGCACCGGGGGGCTGACCGAAGCTGGCCGTGATGCTGTGCTGATGGAAACGTGCCGGGTGAAAGGAGCGCTGAACGCCATGCCGATCCGGCGCGCTTCTCCTCTTCGAAGAGAGTTGGTCCAGGGGCCGGTCTGACGCCTGCGCGCAATCAATCCCGCGAACGTGATATATCAGGCGGCACCACCATGGCGGGGGATACCAATCTCAGGCGGCGCTGTGCCAGGCCGCAACGGTCACGAGGAACCGGGGCAGATCGACATGGCTGAGAACATGGGGAGCCCAGCTCGCAGAGCGCCGTGGGCGCAAGTGCGCGATGGTTGACTTGGCTCGCCGTATTGCGGTGATACTCCATCGGATCCGGGCCGATGGCGCAGTATTCCTGCTTAAAACCGCTTGACTGGTACGTCCCCGTTAACGGACTCCTGACCCTAGGAAACGCACTCCCACTACGAGATGGGTATGATCTCGCAGGCAAGCCCCACCCCTGAAAGGTGGGACCGGGACACTGTTAACACTGAGCGGCAAGTTTGGGCTGGCTAGAACCGACCACAGTCGCTGGTGCTGGCTTCGCAGTTCTGTGCCGTCGCAAAACGGCAGTGAGACCATGTTGCCTGATGCTGCGAGGAGCAGGCCTCTGTGGGTGGCTCCTGCATTGCAAGCGTTTTCTGGTGATATTCGCGGTTTATTTGTCAGTACTGTCGTCTGTCCGGCCTCACATGATGATGTCTCCGTCAATGGTATTATTTCTTCATCGGCGCTCGAGGTGAGCTCTCTTTCGGC
>NZ_JAXMOX010000034.1:0-27590 GCF_034669605.1 Leisingera sp. | reverse complement strand
GCAGACTGCCGCTTCCGAAATTGAGCGGCAGGCAGGCGAAGGACCAGCAGGACAACAACCGCACCAAGGTAAAGCAGCGGTTCAATTTGGAAGCCCTTCACGAGCATCACGTAGTGCAGCGCTCCTAGAAGACCTGCCGCAAAGGTCAGCCTGTGCAGCCGCGGCCAGGCACGCCCCAGCCGCCGGACAGAGAAATTGTTGGAGGTCAAAGCCAGCGGAAGCATCAGGACAAAGCCCCCCATACCGATAGTGATGTAAGGACGCTTGGCAATATCAGCGAGGATCTGGCTAAGGATCTGCACGTCCAGAACCAGCCAGACCAGCAGATGGCAGAGCACATAGAAGAAACACAGCAGGCCGACCGCCCGGCGGAACTTCATCAGGTTCAGCCCCGCCAACCGGCGCAACGGGGTAATGGCCAGAGTGAGAACCATCAGCTGCAGCGCCAGCTCGCCATATTCATGCTCCAGCGCCTTGATCGGCTCCACCGCCAGGCCGCCGGTGAGGCCGAGGTAAAAGAACCAGAACGCAGGCAATGCCCCGAACAGATAAACGGCCCAGACTGGAAAGCGGCGGAGAAGATGGTTCACCCTGTCCATCAGACGGCTCCGATCAGAAGTGCCGGGCAAGGTCCATCCCGTCATACAGGGAAGCGACCTCTTTCCCGTAACCATTGAACATCAGGGTCGGCCGGCGCTTGGCGAACAGCCCGCCGCCGATACGGCGCTCGCTGGCCTGGCTCCAGCGGGGATGCGAGACATCGGGGTTCACATTACTGTAGAAACCGTATTCCCGGCGGTTGGCCATATTCCAGCTGGTGGGCGGCTCCCGATCGGTCAGGGTAATCCGAACCACCGACTTTATCGACTTGAAGCCGTATTTCCATGGCACCACCAGCCGCAGTGGCGCCCCGTTCTGATTGGGCAGCGGTTTGCCGAAGATACCCGTCGCCATTATCGTCAGCGGATGCATTGCCTCATCCAGGCGCAAGCCTTCGCGGTAGGGCCAATCCAGCACCTTGTAGGCGGTGCCGGGCATCTCGGACGGCCGGTAGAGGGTTTCGAAGGCAACGTATTTCGTCCCCTCCTGCACGCCGGCCATGCTCAGAAGATCCGCCAACTCAAACCCCTGCCAGGGCACCACCATCGACCAGGCCTCGACACAGCGGAAGCGATAGATGCGCTCTTCCAGCGTCATCTCCCCCATGATCTGCTCAAAGGAATAATCGCCCGGCTTGTCCACCAAACCGTCGATCTTGACGCTCCAAGGTTTGGTCGTCATCCTGTCCGCATAGGCAGGCGGATCACTCTTGCCAGTGCCAAACTCATAGAAATTACAGTAGCTGGTCACTTCCTCCCAGCTGTTCGGCTCCAGCCCCTCTTCCGCCCACGCATGTCCGCCCAGCGTCGCGGCCAGGCCGCTCCCCATCAGCCCCGCCATGATCTGGCGGCGTTTCCAGAACGCGGCCTCCAGTGTTGCATCTGCAGGGGTCAAATCGTTGATCCAGCGGTGCGCCATCTGCGTCTCCTGAGTATCCTCTTCCCTTTCAGGTAACGGTCCCGTGCGCAAAACCCAAAACATATCCTGTAACGACTGCGCGAGAGAACTGTAACGTAGCGCAGCCATCTGCATCCTGTGTGACCCAAATAAGGGCGTTTCAGCGGCACCGGCGCCGGAACCAAGTCTACGGGAATTTTGCGGTGGCGGTTGCCCCCATTCTCATGCGAAAAATGCAATGCGTTCCACACGCGGCCCTACAGGACAGCTGGTGCGGACCGGCAATCACCTAGGGAGACCCCAGATGAAATTACATGTTTTTGCAGCCGCCCTAGTTCTAGATGCCAGTGCTGCAGCCGCACAGGAAATGGTGAGCTACACCACTCCCCTGTCTTTTGATGACGTAACATTCGGGCTTGAGAGTGCTATTACCAACCGGGGGCTGCGGGTCGACCACATCAGCCATGTGGGCGACATGCTGGAACGCACCCGCGCCGATGTCGGCTCGGAAATTGTGCTGTTTGACCATGCGCAGGTCTTCTCTTTCTGTTCCGCCAAACTGTCGCGCCAGGTGATGGAGGCCAATCCAATGAACATCACTTTCTGCCCTTATGACATCTTCGTCGCTCAGCCTCCTGGCGCAGAAGACGTCACCATCGGCTTTCGCGCCTTCCCCGAAGGCGAAATGCAAGTGATCCACGCGCTTCTTGACGCGATCGTGCAGGAAGCCATCGAGGAATAAGCCGCAGCTTTGAAAATTCCCCGCTGCGCTGCTTGCGTGATTTCACTATGCTGGCCGGAAACTGAAATTCCGGCACGGGCAAACCATGATGAAACCCCTATTCTTTACCTTGATGATGCTGGCCGCCGCCACATTGGCTGGCTGCGCGTCCCGCCCAACCGCGACCAAGCACGATGTCGAGGAGCTTTCGCGTGCGCTGCAAACCCTGGACCCGCAAGTGGACCCGGATGAAGCCCGGCGCGCGGCAGAAATCGCCTACAGCTACTCCGCCCGGCTGGCCGAGCAATATGAAGTGACCACTTCGCCGATCCTCCATAACACCATGGTGAACACCGGGGTCAAGGAGCGCGGCCTCTGCGTGCATTACGCCGAAGACATGCAGGCGCGGCTCAGCCAGGAGAATTTCCGAACGCTTTCACTGCTGCGTGCCATTGCCGAGCCTAAAAACGATTTCCGCATCGATCACAGCACCGCGGTTATCGCCGCCAAGGGCGGCGGCATTTACGACGGTCTGGTACTCGACCCCTGGCGCTATGGCGGCAAGCTGTTCTGGTCGCCGACCACCGAAGACTCCCGCTATGACTGGGAACCCCGTCTGAAAGTCCTGCGCCGCAAATACGAGCGCCGGATGGCCAAGGAAGCGGCCTAAGGGTGAACTGCCTTATGCGCTGCAAAATATCCGCAGCCTGAGCTGCCGTCCGGAATTGTCCGGGCGCCTCAGTCCGAATTGCTACCTGAAGGCGCTGATGAAATTGGGCGTTCCTTCATACCCCACCGCCAGGCCGATGCTTGTGATCGCGTCGCCGGTGCTTTCCAGTAGACCCTTTGCCTGATCCAGCCGGCGTTGCTTGCGCCATTGCGCAGGTAACGCACCAAAGGCACGCCGGAACGCTCGGTTGGCGTGCTCCGGCCGTCTACTGCAGCGGCAACTCCGGCGGAGGTGCGTTTCCAATCAGTGAAATTCCGCAAGTCCAGCACCGCCGCAAACCTTCAGGAACTAAGCCGGAACCGGTCGTCCTTCAGCCAGCTGGCACATGAGAGTGACGACCGCTGCCTGATTCTGGACGGGCAGCGCTCCGGCATAGGCGCCCGCAGACCGGAACTGAAAAACGCCGCCGCTCAAGGCAAAGGCCCGCCATCTATGGCGGGCCTTCCTTGCAGCATATCCTCAATGCACCACGGCATCGTCCGGCTTGGGCCCGCCCGTCGTCCCCAGCCGGTCGCCGATGATCAGCCCGTCGCTGCCAGCCGAGACCGGGACGGCATCGCCATCCTTGATCTCACCGCCAAGCAGGGCTTCGGCCAGCGGGTTCTGCAGCGCGCGCTGGATCACCCGCTTCAGCGGCCGGGCGCCGAACACCGGGTCATACCCCTCGTCCGCCAGCCAGGTCTTGGCCGCTGCGTCCAGCTCCAGCGTGATCTTGCGCCCCGCAAGGCGTTTCAGCAGCCGTTCCAGCTGGATCTCGACAATGCCGTCCATATCGGTCCGCGCCAGCCGGTCAAAGATGATGGTCTCATCCAGACGGTTCAGGAATTCGGGCCGGAAATGGGCGCGCACCGCATCCATCACGTCCCGCTTGGCCTCTGACGCATCTGCGTCGTCGGGCAATTGGCTGAGCGCCTGCGCGCCCAGGTTCGACGTCAGGATGATCAGCGTCTGCTTGAAATCCACCGTGCGGCCCTGGCCGTCCGTCAGCACACCGTCATCCAGCACCTGCAGCAGCACGTTGAATACATCCGGGTGCGCCTTCTCGACTTCGTCGAACAGCACCACCTGGTAAGGGCGGCGGCGCACAGCCTCGGTCAAAACCCCGCCCTCGTCATAACCGACATAGCCCGGCGGCGCGCCGATCAGACGGGCAACCGAATGTTTCTCCATGAACTCCGACATGTCGATACGCGCCATTGCGTGCTCATCGTCGAACAGAAAGCCGGCAACTGCTTTGGTCAGCTCTGTCTTGCCAACCCCGGTTGGCCCCAGGAATAGAAACGACCCCAACGGCCGGTTCTCATCGTTCAGGCCCGCACGCGCCCGGCGCACCGCATTGGCTACCGCGGTCACTGCAGCGTTCTGACCGATCACCCGGCGGTGCAGATCATCTTCCATGCGCAGCAGCTTCTCACGCTCGCCCTCCAGCATCTTGGATGTCGGAATTCCCGTCCAACGCTCCACAACCGCCGCGATCTGTTCGGGGCGCACGGCTTCCTCGACCATCAGCCCCTGCTGTTCGCGGTTTTCGGCATCCACCAGCTGTTTCTCAAGCCCCGGAATGACGCCATAAGACAGCTCCCCCGCCTTGGCCAGGTTACCCTCCCGCTTGGCAATCTCAAGTTCAGCACGGGCGCGGTCCAACTGCTCTTTCAGATCGCGGGCGCCGGCCAGCTTGTCGCGTTCGGCCTGCCACTGGGCGGTCATCTCACCCGATTGCTCCTGCAGATCCGACAGATCCTTCTGTAGAGTCGCCAGCCGGTCCTTCGAGGCCGCGTCATCTTCCAGCTTCAGAGCCTGTTCCTCGATCTGCATCTGCAGGATCTGCCGGTCCAGTGCATCCAGCTCTTCCGGCTTGCTGTCCACCTGCATCCGCAGCCGCGCCGCGGCCTCGTCCATCAGGTCGATCGCCTTGTCGGGCAGGAAACGGTCGGTGATATAGCGGTGCGACAGAGTTGCCGCGGCCACCAGCGCCGCGTCGGCGATGCGCACACCGTGGTGCAGCTCATATTTCTCTTTGATGCCGCGCAGGATCGACACGGTGTCCTCCTCTGTCGGTTCAGTAATCATCACCGGCTGGAAGCGGCGCGCCAGGGCGGCGTCCTTTTCCACGTATTTGCGGTATTCATCCAGCGTTGTGGCGCCGATGCAGTGAAGCTCGCCGCGGGCCAGCGCCGGTTTGATCAGGTTGGCCGCATCCATCGCGCCGTCGGATTTCCCGGCGCCGACCAGCGTGTGCATCTCGTCGATGAAGAGAATGATTTCGCCGGCTGCTTCGGTCACTTCGGTCAGCACTGCTTTCAAGCGCTCTTCGAATTCGCCGCGGTATTTTGCACCGGCAATCAGCGCCCCCATGTCGAGTGCCAGCAGCTTCTTGTCGCGCAGGCTCTCCGGCACATCGCCGTTGATGATGCGCAGCGCCATGCCCTCGGCGATAGCGGTTTTACCCACCCCCGGCTCGCCGATCAGAACCGGGTTGTTCTTGGTGCGTCGCGACAGCACCTGCATCGAGCGTCGGATTTCCTCATCCCGCCCGATGATCGGATCGATCTTACCCTCGCGTGCAGCCTCGGTCAGGTCGCGCGCGTATTTCTTTAGCGCATCATAGCCCTCCTCAGCCGTGGCTGTGTCTGCAGTGCGCCCTTTGCGGATATCATTTATTGCTTCATTCAGTTTCTGAGCCGAGACACCGCCGGCTTCCAAGGCTTCTTTGGCCTTGGATTTCACCATGCACAGCGCCATCAAGAGCCTTTCCACCGGCACAAAGCTGTCGCCCGCCTTCTCAGCAATCTTGGCGGCCTCATCCAGCACGCGGGCCGTCTGCCCGTCCAGATAGATCTGGGCCGCATCGCCGCTGACCTTGGGCTGCTTGGCCACAGCAACCTCAACCGCCTCGAGAACACGCTCAGGTGCGCCGCCTGCGCGGGTGATCAGGTTGCTGGCCAGCCCCTGGTCGTCATCCATCAGTGCTTTCAGAATATGTTCCGGCACCAGCCGCTGGTGCCCCTCGCGCATTGCAATCGTCTGCGCTGCCTGCACGAATCCCCGTGCACGCTCCGTGAACTTGTTCAAGTCCATCTTGCTCTCCTTTTTCAAGCGCCCGATGATTGGCAGTGCCCGCTCCGCGGCACACCCCTGACTGGGCCTCAGTCTGTCATGTGGGAAGCAATCCAGCCGCTTCAAGATCATTAAACACCGAAAAGATGTGCAAATCCCTGACCTGCGTCAACTTTCCCGCTCCGGCCGCCGCAAGACGCAGCCGCGCCGCGCGTCAGCACGGCGCCCGGCCCAAAACTGCAATCTGTCCCGCCAGGGGCTGCTTCAGTTGCGGGAGCCTCCCCTTGCCGCTGGCACCTTGCCCAACCGCGGTCTCTTGCGTATGAAACGCCAGTTTCACACCAAACCCGCCACAAAGGATCCCGCCATGACTCAAGCCCCGCGCGCCGACGACCGCCTGATTGTTGCTATGGATGTTCCCAACGCGCTGGACGGGCTGAAACTGGCTGAACAGCTGGGCGATGCGGTTTCCTTCTACAAGATCGGCCTCGGAATGCTGACCGGCGGCGGGTTGGCGCTGGCCAACGAGCTGAAGCAAGAGCACGGCAAGCGTATCTTCCTCGATATGAAACTGTTCGACATCGGCGCCACCGTGGAAAGTGCGGTGCGCGGCCTGGCCCAGTTCGACCTCGACTTCCTTACCGTGCACGGCGACCCCTATGTAGTGCGCGCTGCCAAGGAAGGAGCCGCAGGCAAGGACCTCAAAATCCTTGCCGTCAGCATCCTCACCTCGCTGGACCGTCAGGACTTGGACGCTGCGCTGATCAAAGAGGGCGCGGTGCAGGATCTGGTGCTGGAACGCGCTGGCAATGCCTTTGCCGCCGGTGCAGACGGCGTGATTGCCAGCCCGCAAGAGGCTGCACTGATCCGCGCCCTGCCCGAGGCGGAAGGCAAGCTGATCGTCACCCCCGGCGTCCGGCCCGCCGGCGCCGACCTCGGTGATCAAAAGCGGGTTGCCACTCCTGCAAGCGCCATTGCCGATGGCGCCGACCACATCGTAGTCGGCCGCCCCATCTGGAAGGCGGACAGCCCCCGCGCCGCAGCTGAAGCCATTCTTGCAGAGCTGGCCAGCCTGCGAGAATAACAGCAATCAGCCACAGCCTGCCTGCACTGTGAACAGTACAGAAACCTTCATGCACAAAAATTAGGCGGAAAAAATCTTCTTCCCTGAGCACAATCTGCCAGTGCGGGCTACGGTTCAAAAGCATAGTGACGCCACGTCAATCGCTTCTATTCAATGAGAAATCCTTCAACGGCGACATAAGCTGCGCCAAATTGCCCTGTGCCTTCAAAAGCACACCTCGAAGCTCCGCGGGCTCTGCCTGCTGCCGCGGACTTTGCGATTTACAGCTGGCTGAGCGATTCTGGTGCCCGAGACACTCCCCAGACGGGCTTTTCTTCCTGAGACCCGTCACCTCCCCCGCTGATCAGCGGGGGATCTTTCTTTCAAGCTTTGAAAACATACTGCACCGCAAGGTAGTCCCGAATCCTGCTGGCAAAATGCGGGCCCGCCAATGAATGCGCGCGTAAGACCTCCGGCGGCATCAGCACCCATCCCCGCCCCTCATCTCCGAACCTCACCCGCGTCCGCCACCTAGCAAGTCCCAATGCCCGGGATAAAGAATATCCGGCGCGTCATCGCGCAGGATGACCAGCAAATCCCGGCCCAGAAACAGGGTCAGTTTCGCACCAGAAAAATCGTCGCTCGCGAATGGCATGACCTGTCACTTGGCGGCAGGCCGCGCTAAAGACAAACCCTCCGCCGCAGGCTAAGCTTGCTCTTCCATTAAGTCAGCCGTTCGACACCGCCATGCATGCCTTTTGCCGAGACTGCCTGAACCAGATCGCCCCTGCCCGGCGCTGCCCGATTTGCGGCAGCCCGCGGATCAAGATGCATGCAGAGCTGTTTTCCCTCACCATTGCCCATATGGATTGCGACGCCTTTTATGCCAGCGTCGAGAAACGCGACAATCCAGAACTGGCCGCTAAACCGGTGATCATCGGCGGCGGCAAGCGCGGCGTGGTCTCCACCGCCTGCTATGTCGCCCGCATACGCGGGGTGCGCTCCGCGATGCCGATGTTCCAGGCGCTCAAGCTTTGCCCCGATGCGGTGGTGGTGAAGCCGCGCATGGATGTCTACGTAGAGGTCAGCCGCGAAATTCGCAAATTAATGAATGAGCTGACCCCCGAGGTGGAGCCGCTGTCGCTGGATGAAGCTTTCATGGACCTTAGCGGCACCGAGAAACTGCATGGTGCGCCACCTGCTGTGATGCTGGCGCGGCTGGTCAGGCGGATGAAGGGCGAATTGGGCGTCACCGGCTCCATCGGCCTTTCCCACAACAAGTTTCTGGCCAAAGTTGCCTCCGATCTCGACAAGCCGCGCGGGTTCTCCGTGATCGGCAAGGCGGAGACTGGTGATTTCCTGCGCGAAAAACCGGTTCGGCTGATCTGGGGCATTGGCCCAGCCGCCCAGGTCAGCCTTGAAAAAGCCGGCATCCGCACTTTCTCGGACCTTTTGCGTTGGGACCGCGAGGCTCTGCACACCCGTTTCGGCTCGATGGGCGACCGGCTCTGGCATCTGGCCCGTGGCCAGGACCGGCGCCGGGTTTCCGCCAATGCGCCCGTTAAATCAATATCCAAGGAAACTACTTTCTATGAAGACACCGCCAGCACAGAAACCCTGGATGGTCACTTGTGGCGGCTTGCGGAACAGGTTTCCGACCGCGCCAAAGCGCGCGAGCTTGCCGGCCGGGTTGTCACACTCAAACTTAAACGCACCAATCATTCGGCGCTGACACGGCGGGTGACACTGCACAGCGCCACCCAGATCGCCGACCGTATTTACCGCACCGCCCGAAACTTGCTGGACCAGGTTGGCGATGAAGGCCCCTACCGGCTGCTGGGCTGCGGCATCTCAGATCTGGTGCCCGAGTCGCTAGCGGACGATACTGGCGACCTGTTAGATCCACAGGCTGGCAAGCGGGCTGATGCGGAACGCGCCACCGATGCCATACGCAAGCGGTTTGGAGAGAGCGCGATTCTGAAAGGCCGCGCGCTGCGCTGAACCGCAGACACCTTCAGTCTACTCCGCTGCCAGCGGCAGCGCGTCTCGCCCGATCGCCGCGATCTCCGAAATCACTTGGCGCAGCAACTGCTGCAGCGGCTCAAAGTTCCCGTTAGGTCGGATATTGGCTTCATCCATATACAGCGCCCGGTCGATTTCAACCTGAACCGCGTGCTGGCGCCGCGACGGGCGGCCATAGGTCTGAGCAATATAAGCGCCGGCAAACGGCGTGTTGCGGGCGACGTTCAGTCCAGCCGCAGCGAAGGCCGCTTCGATCCGGTCCACAACACTGTTGTCGGCTGCTGCGCCGAACCGGTCGCCCAGCACCACCTCGGGCTTGCCGCCCCTGCACGGAACCATGGTGTCGATCGCCTCGTGCGGCATCGAATGGCAATCGACCAGAATCGCCTGTCCGAAATACTGATGCGCCTGCTCCAAAAGTCCTTTCAGCGCCCGATGGTAAGGGTGCCAGCAGCATCTGATCCTCTGTTCTGCCTCTGTCACCGGAAGTTTGCCGCGGTAAATAGCCCGGCCATTGGCCACCACCCGGGGAATCACTCCAAGGCCCGAAGCCACCCGAGGATTCTGACCGCGCGGCTGCACGCCTTCGATCACCGCTGGATCCAGCTCGTCCGGCGACCGGTTCAGGTCCAGGTAGGCACGCGGTTTGACAGCCATCAGCAGCGGCGAGCCGAATTCCGGCGCAGCCTTAAATAGCCGGTCGACAAAGGCATCCTCCGAGCTGCGGATCTCCTGCCGCCCCAGGATCGTCTGTGCCAGAAAGGAATCGGAATAATCCGTACCGCTGTGCGGTGAGGCAAAAACCACGGCGGACGCCAGTTTCTGCGGTGAAATCACGGAAAACGCTGTATCTGGCATCCTTGCTCCGGTGCTTCTTCTGCAAGAAACAGCATAGAGCGGAAATTTCTGCGGTCAAAAGCTCTTGCGCCTGCCGGCGACTCTATTTATAGACCCCCTCACCGGCGCGGCACCCCGCGCCCCTTTCACTTCCAAGGGGCAGGAACGGCGCGCAGGCCAGAGTGGGCGATTAGCTCAGCGGTAGAGCACTTCGTTGACATCGAAGGGGTCACAAGTTCGATCCTTGTATCGCCCACCATCCATTCATTGCCCTGGCTCCGGCCACGGCATCCGCTAACCCAGGCGCTGGTTCGCGCCGCAGACAAGGAGAGAGACCATGAAGGTCAAGAACTCGCTCCGTTCGCTGAAGAACCGGCACCGCGATTGCCGGGTTGTGCGCCGTAAAGGCCGCGTTTACGTGATCAACAAGACCCAGCGCAAGTTCAAAGCGCGCCAGGGTTAAGATCCGACAAAGCGACATGAAGAAAACCGCATCACCCGATGCGGTTTTTTTGCATTCAGCGCCTGCGTTTTCTGGGCGCTCATAGGTGAATGCCCAGAAAACGCAGTTCCCCTGCCGAGGCCAGGCGATTCTTCTCCCCTTCAGGTGTGACACTCCGACTGGCGGGAGGCCCGCCGCTGTCTTTCTCTTCTTATCTCCCTGACACACCCCAGCCGCGGAGCAAACTTTCCGAGTGTTTCAGTCGGAAATTCATTGCATTTTCGGCCGATTTCTTTAATTGACTCTTTCAGTCGGAATAATAGCCACAGAAGAACGGGACACCCTATGCTGAAAGCCTCAACCGTATTGGCCGGCGCCCTAGCCGCTGCCATCGCCTCCTCCGCTGCAGCCGAAGGCGAGCTGAACATCTATTCGTCGCGCCATTATGACACTGACGAACAGCTTTATTCAGATTTCGAAGAGGCCACCGGCATCACCATCAACCGAATCGAAGGCAACGCGGATGAGCTGATCGCGCGGATGAAGGCCGAAGGCGAGAACTCACCCGCCGACATTCTAATCACAGTCGACACTTCGCGCCTGACCCGCGCCAAGAACGCAGGCGTGCTGCAAAGCATCGACAGCGATGCACTGGAAGCCCGCGTGCCAGCCTATCTGCAGGATGAGGACAATCAATGGTTCGGTTTCAGCCAGCGCTCGCGGATCATCTTCTATGACAAGGCCGAAGTGGCAAACCCGCCGCTGACCTATCTGGATCTGGCTGACCCCTCCTACAAAGGCATGATCTGCATCCGCTCTTCCAAGAACACCTACAACCAGACCCTTCTGGCCTCGATCGTGACACATCACGGTGCCGAACAAGCCAAACACTGGGCCAAAGGCGTAGTTGCCAATATGGCCCGCGATCCGCAGGGCGGCGATACTGACCAGATGCGTGGCATCGTCTCGGGCGAATGCGATATCGCAGTGGCCAACACCTATTACTTCGCCCGCTCAATCCGCAAAAACGTCAAGGGCATCTCGGAGAACCGCGATCAGATCGGCTGGCTGTTCCCCTCGCAGAACACTGAGGGCGCGCACATGAACCTGTCCGGAGGCGGCGTGGCCGTGCATGCGCCGAACAAGCAAAACGCCATCGCCTTTCTGGAGTATCTCGCCAGTGATTCCGCCCAAGCGTATTTCTCGGCCGGCAACGACGAATACCCGGCAGTTCCAGGTATTGGCCTCGCCCCGTCGATTGCGGCGCTTGGCCACTTCAAGCCGGATGACGTGAACCTCTCGGAAGTTGCCAAGAACCTCCCCGAAGCTCAGAAGATCTTCAACGACGTCGGCTGGAAGTAGGTCCTGCCGGAAGCACACACGGAAAAGCGCGGCATAGCTCGCGCTTTTTCTGTGACTGCGGCATCTTCCAAGAAGACAATCGCACCCCGCTCGGTGAAAGTTGGAGGCTGGCAGAGCTTTTGCTAGACCCGTTCAAACTACCGGCCTATATGTTCCCGCATCTTGAATTTCAGGGTGGAGCGCATGCGGTTGAGAGCTTTCCGCGCTCTGGGGGAACAGAGCTTATGAACCGGTTGCCGGTAACAATTATCAGCGGCTATCTGGGCGCGGGCAAGACCACCTTGATCAACCGCCTTTTAGCCGAAGATCACGGGCTGAAGCTGACCGTGATCGTGAATGATTCCGGCGCGATCAACATTGATGACGCTTTGATTCAAGAAACCGCCGGCGGCAAGATTGCTCTTACCAATGGCTGCGCCTGCTGCACGATGGGCGATGACCTGTCCGCCGCGTTGCGCGAAGTCCTGAACCGGCGGGACCGGCCGGATCATTTGGTCATCGAAGCCAGCGGTATTTCCGACCCGGTCGCCATCGCCAATTCGGTACTGAATGAAAACGGGCTGAGCTATGGCGGGATCATTACTCTGGTGGATGCGGAAAATGCCGGAACCCTGCTGAGCGACCCACTGATTGCACCGCAGGCCGAGCAGCAAATTCGAGCCGCTGATCTGGTGATCGTCTCCAAATGCGATGACATCAACGAGACGGTCTCCGCCCTGCTGAAAAAGGCCGGCGCCCGCACGCCTACCGTGCTGAATGGATCACCCGTGGCCGAGCTGCTGTTCGACGTGGTGCCGCTGCCCAAAGGTCGCACCGTGACCGCACATCCCGCCTACGCCACTTGGCAGCACCGCAGCAACGATGTGCTGGACCGCCGCGCACTGGGGGACAAGCTGGCAGGCCGGCCCGCCGGGCTTTACCGGATGAAGGGTTTTGTGGTGACAACCGGCGGCGGCTATGAGCTGCACGTGGTGGGCCGCCATGTCGAGGCCAAGCGCTGCGAAGCTGAGGAAACCCTGCTGGTGGGCCTAGGTCCGGCAGGCCGGATATCCCGCGAGGAGATTGAGGCCTGGTGGGTGGCCTAAGCGCCCCGGACCACAAAAAGTCAATTTTTGTTGCTGCTAGCGCTGCCGCCCCACCTGGCGGCAGATCAGAATCACTGGCAGCAGCCCGACCGCCATGATTACCAGCGAGGGCACCGCGGCGCCCTCCAGCCGCTCATCCGCCGCCAGCCGGTGCGCCTGCACTGCCAAAGTGTCAAAGTTAAACGGCCGCATGATCAGCGTAGCCGGCAGTTCCTTCATCACGTCGACAAAGACAATCAGCAGCGCCGTCAGAAGGCTGGGTGTCAGGATCGGCAGATGCACCCGGCGCAGCATCCCCAAGGGCCCCTGCCCCAAGGAACGCGCGGCCGCATCCATGTTGGCATGCATGGTAGCCTGCCCGCCTTCATAAGCCCCCAATGCAGCGGCCATGAACCGCACACCGTAAGCTGCGACCAGCAACCAGATCGACCCGGTCACCAAAAGCCCGGTTCGGATGCCAAACATCTCCCGCATCCAGGCGTCCAGCGCATTGTCAAAGGCGGCAAAGGGCACGATCAGCCCCACCGCAATCACCCCGCCCGGCACCGCATAGCCCAACCGTGCGAAATAGGCCGCGACAGCAGAAACCCGGCCGGGTCGCAAGCGCTGATAGAACCCGAGGCACACCGCAGCGGCCACCGTCAGCACAGCCGCCGCCGCCGCCAAAGTGATTGAATTGGTGGTGAAATCGATATAGCGGCGGCTGAACAGGTTCTGCTCGGAATCAAAGCTCATCAGGAACAGCACCGCCACCGGCAGCAAGAAACCGAGTATCACCGGAACCGCGCAGCAAAAGACAGCAACCGCCGCCTTGATGCCGCCCAGCTCGGCCGGCGGCATCTGATTGTGGTGTTTGCCCGCGTGGTGGTATTTGGCCCGTCCGCGCGTCGACCGCTCTACCACCGCCAGCGTCAGTGCAAATCCCAATAGGCACAGCGCAAGCTGCGCCGCGCCACCGCGGTCGCCGAGCGAAAACCAGCTGGTGTAGATTCCAGTAGCAAAGGTCTGCACCCCGAAGTAGGACACGGTTCCGAAATCCGCGATGGTCTCCATTACTGCCAGGAGCACGCCTGAGGCTATTGCCGGCCGCGCCATCGGCAGACTAACCATCCAGAATGCCGCCCAAGCGTTTTTCCCCAGCGCCCGGGCCGCCAGGAAGGCACTGGAGCTTTGCTGCAGGAAAGCTGCCCGCGCCAGCAGATAGACATAAGGGTAGAGCACCAGAACAAGCATTGCCGCCGCACCGCCGGTAGAGCGGATCTCCGGAAACCAATAGTCGCGCGGCCCCCAACCGGTTACCTCGCGCAGGGTGGATTGCACGATGCCGGGATGGTCAAGAATATGAGTGTAGGCATAGGCCAGCACATAAGCCGGAAACGCCAGCGGCAGCACCAGAGCAACCTCCAGAAACCGCACTCCAGGAAACCGGGTCATCGTCACCAGCCAGGCTGCCCCCGTACCGATTGCAAAAGTCCCCAGCGCCACCAGCGTCACCAATGCCAGCGTGGTCAGAGAGTACCCCGGCAGGACAGTGCTGGCGAGATGGCTGATGGTTTCGGTGCCGCCGAACGCCGCTGCCAGCGCCACCGCCAGCATCGGCAAGACACAGGACAGCGCCACCGCCCAGGCCAGAAAAGCGAACAGCCCGCCGCCGGACTTACCGCCGCGGCGGTGTCCTTTGGGGGAGTAATCTATGGAGTCATTTGCGGCAGTCATGGATCCGGCAGAGTGTTGCACCGCCCTATTACGACTATTCCTGTCAGAAATTCCAGCCGGGAAGCACCCTGCGGGTTTTACGGTCCTCAGAACAACCGGCGGGCGCCGAACTTCGGCGCCCGCCCCGCCGCGACGGCAGGTTCAGTCGTAGGTCCGCTGATCCTCGATCACCAGCCCGTCCTTGGGCAGCGTGCCTGGGGCCACCACCTCAACCCTGCCTTTGAGCTTCAGCACCTCGATCACCGAGCGGGAAAAGGCCGCCTCGTCGCCGTCCGCAGCCTCAATCTGCACTGTCATCGCGTCCATTTCGCCATCTCGGCTGGCAATGACCCGGGCCTTGACGATCTCGTCATGCTTTTCGACCAGCGCCGCCACCTGCTCGGGGCGCACGAACATCCCTTTGATCTTGGTGGTCTGATCAGCCCGGCCCATCCAGCCCTTGATCCGCATATTGGTGCGCCCGCAAGGCGAGATACCCGGCATTACTGCCGAAAGGTCGCCGGTGGCGAAGCGGATCAGCGGATAATCCGGGTTCAGCGTGGTCACCACCACCTCGCCCACCTCGCCCGGTGCCACCGGGTTGCCGGTGCCTGGGGTGACGATCTCAACGATCACATGCTCGTCGGTGATCAGCCCCTCCATCGCCGGGCTTTCATAGGCGATGTTCCCCAGATCGGCGGTGGCGTAGCATTGCAGGCAGCTGATCCCGCGGTCGGCATATTCCTGACGCAGGCTGGGAAACAGTGCGCCGCCTCCCACCGCCGCTTTGGAAAACTTCAGCTCCACCCCCATGGCATCGGCCTTGTCGAGGATCACCTTCAGGTAATCCGGCGTCCCAGCATAGGCCGTGGCGCCGACATCCCGCGCGGCGGTCACCTGCAGCTCGGTCTGGCCGGTGCCGGCGGGCAGCACCGCCGCCCCCACCGCCCGGGCACCGTTCTCAAAGATCATGCCGGCAGGCGTCAAGTGGTAGCCAAAACAGTTCTGCACCACATCGCCTTGACCGATTCCAGCCGCATTCAGGAACCGCCCCATACGCCACCAATCGCCATCCACCCCACCCGGCTCATAGATCGGGCCGGGGCTTTGGAAAATATGGCCGAACCCTGTGGCAGGCTTCACGGTAAAGCCGCCAAAAGGCGGGTTGGCTGCCTGCGCCCGGCTCAGTTCCGACTTGCGCAGCACCGGCAGCGCCGCCAGCGCCTCTGCCGAGTTCACTGCTGCCGGGTCCACCCCGTCCAGCAATTCAGCATATCCAGCGGCGGATTTGGCGCGGGCAATCTGCTCCGGCAGCGTCTTTGCCAGGTCTGCGGAGCGTTCATCGGCACTGCGGGTTTCAAGCATGTCAAAAAAGCTCATCACGTCATCTCCCCGCATCAGCTCAGCCACCTTTTGCGGCGGCGGTAGGACCGCACGTCGCGAAAACTTTTGCGTCCCTCATCCGACATGCCGAGGTAGAATTCCTTCACGTCCGGGTTTTCGCGCAGCTCAGCCGCAGGCCCGTCCATCACCACCCGGCCCGACTCAAGGATATAGCCGTAATGGGCATAGCGCAGGGCGACGTTGGTGTTCTGTTCCGCCAGAAGGAAGGTGACGCCTTCCTTCTCGTTGATCGACTTCACGATCTCAAATATCTGCTCCACCAGCTGCGGTGCCAGCCCCATCGAGGGCTCGTCCAGCAAAATGGTCTCCGGCCGGGACATCAGCGCCCGGCCCATCGCCACCATCTGCTGCTCGCCGCCCGAGGTATAGCCGGCCTGGCTCTTTCGCCGCTCCTTCAGGCGTGGGAAATAGTGATAGACCATCTCCAAGTCGTCCTGAATCTTCGCCCCGCTGTCTGAGCGGGTATAGGCGCCCGTCAGCAGGTTTTCCTCCACCGTCAGATGCTCAAAGCAATGACGGCCTTCCATCACCTGAATGACACCCTTCTTCACCAGCTCCGCCGGGTCCTGCTCATGCACATGCGCGCCGCGGTACTTGATAGAGCCTTTGGTCACCTCGCCGCGCTCTGAATGCAGCAGGTTCGACACCGCTTTCAGCGTCGTGGTCTTGCCCGCCCCGTTGCCGCCCAGCAGCGCGGTGATGCCGCCCTTCGGCAC
Source organism: Leisingera sp. (assembly GCF_034669605.1). Lineage (GTDB taxonomy): Bacteria > Pseudomonadota > Alphaproteobacteria > Rhodobacterales > Rhodobacteraceae > Leisingera. The sequence goes on along the minus strand of NZ_JAXMOX010000034.1, from coordinate 10,959 downwards.
ATGCAGGCTTACGCCTTTCAGAACGAGGATCACGTGATTGTAGATCACCTCGATATTGTTGACCTCTAGCAGGGTCTCGGCCTGCACCTCGGCGGTGTTCGCTGCATCCAGCATCAAAGCGTGTCCTCATGCCTGTCCCGGACCTGAACCGGGACCCTGTTGAGTGGCGCGGCGGTTCTCCGCCGCGCCGGTTGTTCCCAGCCCCTGAAAGACAGGGCCGGCCATAGCCCTTAGTTGCAGCGGGGCTCGATATTGTTTTCAGCCGCATAGGCGCCTGAATCTTCTTCAACCAGCTTGCCGATTACTTCGGTATCGGATGGTTTGAAGTCCGAGATCAGTGACCAGGTTTTGCTCTCCGCATCCCACTGGGTCACCCCCACCAGGCCGGGGCCGCCGTGGTTGTCGCAGGACACGTTGAAGGCCGGGCCGAAGTTCGGCATCCCCAACGCAGCCATCTTGGCTTCGTCGATTACCAGCGCTTCCATGCCGTCCCGCATCATCGCAGCGTCGATATCCGCAGTACCATGGATTTCCTGCGCAGTTTTGGCGGCCTCGGCTGCCAGCATCGCCGCATACATGCCGCGGTTATACAGGACGTTGCCAACCTGATCGCCGGCACCTGCAGCCTTGCCCGCATCCACGACATACTTCTGAATGTCGTCGAACACCGGAAAGTTGCGGCCCACGTTGTGAAAGGTCACAGCTTTGTAACCATCGGCCTTGTCGCCCGCGGGCATTACGTCATGTTCCGCACCGGACCACCAAACGCCGATGAAGTTCTCCATCGGGAAACGGATGTTGGCGGCTTCCTGGATCGCCACCTGGTTCATTACACCCCAGCCCCACATCACGACATTGTCGGGACGCTCGCGGCGGATTTGCAGCCATTGCGATTTCTGCTCCTGGCCCGGGTGGTCCACCGGCAGGGTAACCAGCTCAAAGCCATGTTTCTTCGACAGTTCCTCCAGCGTGCGGATCGGCTCCTTGCCATAGGCGGAGTTGTGATAGACCAAAGCGATCTTCTTGCCGCTCAGATCACCGCCGTTTTCCTCCAACAAATAGCTGATCACCCCTGAGGCACCGTTCCAGTAGTTCGCCGGATAATTGAACACATGGCTGAACACTTCGCCATTTGCAGCCGAGGTACGGCCGTAACCCATGGTGTGCAGCGGGATATTGTCAGCCGTCACCTTGGGGATCAGCTGGTAGGTGATGCCGGTGGACAGCGGTTGATAGATCAGTGCGCCCTGACCCTTGGTGGATTCATAGCATTCCACACCTTTTTCGGTGTTATAGCCGGTTTCGCATTCAATCACTTTGGCCGGCACGCCGCCGATGCCGCCATCGCGTTCATTCAGCAGGGTGAAATAGTCGTTGTAGCCGTCCGAAAACGGAATACCGCCAGCGGCATAAGGCCCGGTCCGATAGCTGAGATCCGGGAACACCAGGTCCGCCATTGCCGGACCGGCTGCCATCGCGGTGCCCAGCACCAGTGTGGTCAGTGTCTTTTTCATCGGCTTAAATCCTCCCTTTGGTCTTATCCGATGGTTTTCTAAAACGGGGGTGGTCTTGCCCTTCTCCCCGCCAGCGTTTGTACCGCCCCGCATCAATGCGGGAAGGGCCAGAGTCTCAGTTTCTCCTTGGCGACGCGCCACAGCTGCGCCATCCCGTGCGGCTCTGCGATCAGGAAAACGATGATCAGCGCCCCCACGATCACCAGCTGGAAATGCGCCACAATGTCAGTGGGCCAGTTCAGCAGGTCCACGCCCACCACCTTCAGGATCACCGGCAACAGCACCAGGAAGGCCGCGCCGGCGAAAGAGCCGAAGATCGAGCCCAGCCCCCCGATGATCACCATGAACAGCACCAGGAATGACTTGCTGATGCCGAACGCCTCGCCGACCTCAACCGCGCCCAGGTACACCGCAAAGAACAAGGCGCCGGAGATGCCGATGAAGAAGCCGGAGACGGCAAAGGCGGTCAGCTTGGCTTTCAGCGGGTTCACCCCGATGATCTCCGCCGCGATATCCATGTCCCGAATTGCCATCCAGCTTCGGCCAACGGTGCCGCGGGTCAGGTTGCGGGCAACCAGCGCGCAGAACGCCAGGAAGATCAGGCAGAAAAGATATGTGGCCCAGGCCGGTGCATTGGGGCCGGTGATCAAAATGCCAAAAGTATCCCGCTCTGGCGCGTTAATCTGCCCCGAAGCCGAATAGTTGTAGAACCAAGGCACCCGGTTGAACAGCCAGACCAGAAAGAACTGCGCCGCCAGCGTCGCCACCGCCAGGTAGAAGCCCTTGATGCGCAATGACGGCAGGCCGAAGGCAACACAGACCACTGCAGTAATGCCGCCTGCCAGCAGCACATGGATGAACATGCTGACCTCGGGAAAGGCAGTCATCAGCTTGTAGCAGGCGTAAGCCCCCACCGCCATGAACCCGCCGGTGCCCAAGGAGACCTGCCCGCAGTAACCCACTAGGATGTTCAGCCCGATTGCAGCGATCGAATAGATCAGGAATGGCAGCAGGATCGCATTGGCCCAGTAGTCGTTGATCAGGAAGGGGATGATGCCAAAGGCCACCGCCAGCACCGCGTAATAGCGGACACGGTCGAATTTGATCGGGAAGGTCTGGCTGTCATCGGCATAGGAGGTTTTGAAGTCTCCGGCTTCACGGTAGAACATGTCTCAGATGCTCCCTTTCTGTTGCAAACGGGGCCCGGTCCGGGTGTTTGTCTTGAATGTTTCAGCAGAGGCAGTCATTCGATCTGCCCCCATTGTGCCTGCGCCGCGTCGCGCTGCGCGCGGGTCATCCGGTTCGATGGTTTGGCATAACCGCTCTGCTCGCTGCCGCGCACCAGCCGCAAATAGGCGATGATCCCGGTGATCAGCCCCGCAGAAGCCAGCAGCGCAGCGGTCACGATCTGGGTTTCTGTAAACCCCTCCGCAGTCAGCGCCAGAAACCCAAATGCCCAAAATCCCGCCCAGGCGATCACGTTGATTATGGCAACCGCCTTGCTCATGCCGCACCGCCGGCGTTAACCAGTTTGTCAGAAATCCGTGCTTGGCCACATTTTGCCCATTTCTTTCTGCCACCCTTTGCTTGGGTAAAGTGAGTGGGATCAATGACCGCGATTTTCGAGGAAATCCGGCGGCTGGAGGCCGCGCGGAAGAAGGGTGATATAACTGCTGCCGCATTTGCAGAGGCCAAGGGCCGGCTGCTGGAAACGGTGGAAGACGCAACCGTGCTGCCGCCGTTCGAGCCGGCACCGCAACCGCGGCGGAGTGCCAGTGCCGCTCCGGGTCCTTGGGGGCTGATGCTGATGGGGCTTTGCGGTGCAGGGCTGCTGACATTTTTGACCGGGCGATTGATCGGTGACCTGACCATTGCCTTCACGCTGGTTGCCACAGTATTCGCCGCCATCGTCATCGCCGCCTTCCGCAAGCTGGAAGGCTGAGCAGGCAGGGAGCAGATCATATGAGCGTTAAACCCGTTCAATGATCTTCTCCCCGAACAGGCCCTGCGGGCGGAACACCAGGAAGATCAGCGCCAGCACATAGGCGAACCAGTTCTCGGTGGCACCGCCGACCATCGGGCCGATGGCGAATTCGAACAGCTTCTCGCCGACACCGATGATCAACCCGCCCACAATGGCGCCCGGGATCGAGGTGAAGCCGCCCAGCATCAGAACCGGCAGCGCCTTCAGAGCGATCAGCGACAGTGAGAACTGAACGCCGGACTTGGTGCCCCAGACGATGCCTGCTACCAGTGCCACGAAACCGGCGATTGACCAAACCAGCACCCAGATGAAGTTCAGCGAAATGCCGACCGACAGCGCCGCTTGGTGATCATCCGCAACCGCGCGCATCGCCCGGCCCTGCTTGGTGTACTGGGCAAAGCAAACCAGCCCGGCCACCAGCAGAGCGGCAATCACCGTCGCAACAATGTCCAGATTGTCGATAAAGAAGCCGTAGCCGAAGATGTTGAAGGTGACCTCGTCGAGCCACAGGTTGATCCCCTGCGGCAGGCCCACGTCCAGCGCCTTGATCTCGGAGCCCCACATCAGGTCGGCAACTCCTTCGAGGAAATAGGCAAGCCCAATAGTGGCCATGAACAGGATGATCGGTTCCTGCCCGACCAGATGCTTCATCACCAGCACTTGCACCAGCCAGGCCAGCAGCACCATCACCGCAACCGTCAGCGCAATTGCCAGCACGCCGGGCACGTTCCAGCCGAAATGGGTGATATGGCCGCCAAAGACCGCATTGATTACATGCGAGAACGGCACCTGCCCCTGCATGATCCCCACCAGCGTCATCGCCGCAAACAGCGCCATCACACCCTGGGCATAGTTGAAGATACCGGAGGCCTTGTAGATCAGGACAAACCCCAGCGCGACCAGCGCATAAAGCACGCCTGCCATCAGGCCGTTCAGCGTCACTTCCATCGCAAAGACGAGTTGTTCGGGCATTAGAGGCTCTCCTCGGAGTTCTGCGCTGCGGCGGTGCACAGGGGGTGCACAGGGGGTGTACGGGTGTCACCCCGCCGGAGCCGGGTGTTGCTGCATTGCAACTCAGTCATGGCTGACCCCCAGATAGGCGTCGATCACATCCTGGTTATTGCGCACCTCGTCGGGGGTGCCGTCGCCGATCTTCTTGCCGTAATCCATCACCACGACCCGGTCGCTGAGATCCATCACCACGCCCATGTCGTGTTCGATCAGGGCGATGGTGGTGCCGAATTCGTCGTTCACGTCCAGGATGAAGCGGGACATGTCCTCTTTCTCTTCGACGTTCATGCCGGCCATCGGCTCATCCAGCAGCAACAGCTTTGGCTCTGCCGCCAGCGCTCGGGCCAGCTCAACCCGCTTCTTCAGACCATAGGGCAACCGCGCGACCGGCGTCTTGCGGATATGCTGGATCTCCAGAAAGTCGATCACCCGCTCCACAACTTCGCGGTTTTCGGTCTCTTCCCGCTCGGCCTTCCCCTTCCACAGAGCCTGTGCAAAAAGACCTGTTTTCATATAGTTAAGGCGACCTGTCATAACGTTATCCAAAACACTCATGCCTTCAAACAGCGCGATGTTCTGAAAGGTGCGGGCGATACCCTGACGGGCCACCTCATAAGGGCGCATCGGCGGGCGCTTCTTGCCGTGAAACAGCACCTCGCCTTCCTGCGGCACGTAAAAGCCCGAAATCACGTTCAGCATAGAAGACTTGCCAGCACCATTAGGGCCGATAATTGCGCGGATTTCGCCCTCGCGGATGTCAAAGGAGATATCCTTGATCGCCACCACGCCGCCAAAGCGCAGGGTGATGTTTTTCATTTCCATCACCACACCGCCGATGGTGCGGCCGTCTTCGGTGACATAGCTTAAGGAATTGTCAAGCATAACAACGGCCTCCCTTTTTTTGCCACATAGAAATTTTAAGATATCCGTGCGATACTTGAAGAAAACGAGCAGCAAGGAGATCGAAGTTATGTTTGGCGAACTTGAGCATTCCTGCCTTTTGACAATGGCCATTGAATGCAAGCAGATGGGCCTGTCGCAATCCGAAAGCCTGGCCTCCATTCTCAAACAGACCCACGGGTTCAGCTCCACTTTCAAAATTCAACAGGTGGTCCACACGGCCTTCAACCCTGGACTCAATCCTGACCTGATCTGAGACCACCCGGACCTGCTGGGCACAGGGCGGGAAAGTATTCGGGCGCATGTGCATCATTCCGCGGCCACCTGGTGAATTGCCGCCGGCTTTACATCCGCATCGACAATTGTCAGCGTTGCGCTGATGGAGCCCTTGCGGCCATCCTCATAGGTCACTTCCGTAACTGTTGAGACCTGTTCCGAGCCGTTGTACAGCGCGGTGATTATATCGTCGAACTTCTCCTCAACGATTCGGCGGCGCACTTTACGAGTGCGGGTCATTTCGCCGTCATCCGCATCCAATTCCTTGTGCAGAACCACAAAGCGGTGAATCTGGCAGCCCGACAGCATCGGATCCTCAGCCACCGACTGGTTCACCGCCCCCACATGCCCGCGGATGCTTTCCAGAACCTTCGGATGACCGGCCAGTTCCTGATAGGAGGCATAGGCGATATTATTGCGTTCTGCCCAGTTGCCCACTGCCGTCAGGTCGATGTTGATAAAAGCAACGCAGCGGTCTCTGCCGTTGCCGAACAGTACTGCTTCCAGAATATCCGGATAAAATTTCAGCTTGTTTTCTACATACTTGGGCGCAAACATCGCACCGTCGGCCATCTTGCCAACGTCCTTGGCACGGTCGATGATCCGCAGATGCCCTGACCCTTCCTCAAAGAAGCCGGCATCACCTGTGGCCACCCAGCCTTCGGCATCCTTGGTCGAGGCGGTGGACTCCGGGTTTTTGAAATACTCCACAAAAGTGCCCGGCGAACGGTAGAATATCTCGCCGTTATCGCCGATCTTGATCTCTACTTCCGGGGCCGGCACGCCCACGGTATCAGCCCGCACTTCGCCATCCGGCTGCACGGTGATGAACACGGTGGCTTCGGTCTGGCCGTAAAGCTGTTTCAGATTGATACCCAGCGAGCGGTAGAAATCAAAGATCTCCGGCCCGATCGCCTCCCCCGCCGTGTACCCCACGCGGATACGGCCATAGCCCAGCGTATCCTTCAGCGGCCCGTAAACCAGCAGATCGCCCAGCGCGTATTTCAGCCGGTCGATCAGACCCACCGGTTTGCCGTCCAGAATGTCGCCGCCGACCTTCTTCGCATGGGCCAGGAAATGATGGAACATCTTGCGCTTCAGCGCGCTTGCATCCTCCATCCGGATCATCACATTGGTCAGCTGGCCCTCGAACACGCGGGGCGGCGCGAAGAAATAGGTCGGACCGATCTCGCGCAGGTCGGTCATCATGGTGTCGGCGCTTTCCGGGCAGTTGACACAGAAGCCGCACCAATAGGCCTGGCCGATCGAGAAGATGAAATCCCCCACCCAGGCCATCGGCAGGTAGGACAGGATGTTTTCGCCCTGGGTCAGCCGGTCGAACTCGGCCGAGTTCTTGGCACTTTGGATCACGTTGCGGTTCGACAGCACCACGCCCTTGGGCTTGCCGGTGGTGCCGGAAGTGTACAACATCACACAAGTGCTGTCGTACGTCAGCTTGGCCTGGCGCGCCTGCAGCTCGCTGGCCAGTTCGTCACGCGCCGAGCGGCCCTGATCCTGAATATGGCTGAACTGATGCAACTGCGTGTGGTCGTATTTCCGCATCCCGCGCGGATCAAGATAGATCATATGCTCAAATTGTTGCAGCTGATCCTGGATCTCGATCACCTTGTCTGCCTGCTCCTGATCACCCACAATCACAAAGCGCGCACCGCAGTGACCCAGCACATAGGCCATCTCCTCAGCCACCGCATCCTGATAGAGCGGCACTGGAACAGCTCCAACGGCTTGCGCGGCGACCATCGACCAGTAGAGATAGGGGCGGTTCCGGCCGATGATGGCAACGAAATCGCCCTCGTTCACGCCAAGGTTGATGAAGCCCAGCGCCAGTGCCTCGATTTCCTTTGCCGTTTCGGCCCAGGTCCAGCATTGCCAAATGCCGAATTCCTTTTCCCGATAGGCCGGTGCACTTGCGAATTGCGCCGCATTGCGTTGAAGCAGCGCCGGCAGGGATAGTTTCCCTTCGGCGCCCATCTGCATCTGAGCCAACTTTTTTTCCTCCCTTTCCGGCTTTACTACCGGACCGACCGCTGGCCGCGGTTCTGCCCCGATTAGGGTCAACGACATGCTAGCCAGTCAACTTTTTCCTGAAGTTTTCCCAAATCTTACGAATTGTAACAGCCATCTCCTCCCTGTTTCACAGGCCAACGCACAAGGTGCCGTGGATCCGGACACAGAAAACCCTGCAGCAATTGCTGCGGCGCCATCGCAAAGCCCGCCGGATGCGCATGAATCGGCCGGAATCCGCTTCAAACGCAGCGGCCAGCCTCGCCAAATTCCGCATCTAATGCGCCATCTGCTGAATGCTGCGTCCGGCAATCAAAAGACAATTGGCGGCATTACACGGCGGTACGGTCTCCTCCCGCGGCCGAATAGCAATTTGCCCCGCTACCGCCGCGGTGCTAGCCATGAAGCGGGGAGAACCATGAACCGAACAAGCAAGCCGCACGCCGCCATGACCACCGCCGGGCTGAACCTGATCGCCCAGGCTCTGTCGATCTATGACAACGATTTGCGGCTCGCCGTCTGCAATCGCCGTTTCCAGGAAATGTTCAACCTGCCGGAGCGCTTGGTGCAACCCGGCGCCGCCTTTGCCGAGACAATCCGCTTCCTGGCTGAAAACGGGGAATACGCGCCGGAAACGGATATCGAAGCGATCGTGCAAAGCCGGGTCGAGCAGGCTCTGGACTTCGTGCCCCACTACTTGGAGCGCGAACGCCCCAACGGGCAGATGATCTCCATCGAAGGCTCGCCGCTGCCACAGGGCGGTTGGGTCACGGTCTATACCGATATCACCCGCACCAAACAGGCCGAGCAGCTGCTGCGCTCCCGGTCGGAGGAACTGTCCGAGAAGCTGATCACCCATACCGAGGAGCTGTCTGCCGCCAACCGCCAGCTGGAGGCCACGAATACTGCGCTGGAAGAGGCCAAGCGCCAGCTGACAGAGATCGAAGGCCGTACCCGGCTCACGACGGAAATGATGCCCGCCCATATCGCCCACGTCGATGCGGACGGCTTTTACACCTATACCAACCGCCGTCTCAGCTCGGTGTTTCCCAGCCGCCCCTCTGACATCCTCGGTATGCATATTGCAGACGCACTGGGGGAGACTGCCTTTGAGCGGATCGAGCCGCATCTGCTGGCCGCTTACAAAGGTGGCAGCCCAGTTTTCGAATTTACTGAAAGCCACGGCAGCCGCCGCATTCGGGTGGCCTTCACCCCGGACCAGTGCGGCGGTGTCTATATCCTGTCGATGGATGTGACTGAAGAAACCCAGGCCCGGGTTGCCCTGCAGCAAGCTCGCCGCCGCGAGATGGCGGCGCAGATGACCAGCGGCCTGGCACATGACTTCTCCAACCTTCTGACTATAATTCTCGGGATGCAGAGCAAGCTGGAGAAAATGGGGCTGAGCAGCGAGGCAACCGAACTGGTTCAAGGCACGCTTTCCGCCGCAAAGCGCGGCGGCCGGCTGCTCCACCGGATCGCCGAAATGACCAGCCAACGCACCTTGCGCCCTCAAGCCGCCGACATGCACACGCTGCTGGGTGAATTGAAAATCCTCGCCTCTCCCTCACTGCCCCAGGGTATTGGGCTAAGTATCCTTGATAACATGCCGGACGAGGTGCTGCTTCTGGATAGCGGCAAACTGCAGGATGCGCTTTTAAACTTGATCCTGAACGCTCGCGACGCCTGTGGAACCTCGGGCCAGATAACTGTCAGCGCACATACTGTCGGGCGGACCTGGGTGGAAATCACGGTGACCGACACCGGACCGGGCTTTTCTCCCGAAGCGCTGGACCACGCGTTGAATCCTTTCTTCACCACCAAAGGCAGTGAGGGCTCCGGCCTTGGCCTGCCAATGGTCTACGACATGGCCAAACTGGCGGGCGGCGACATGCGGATCGGCAACACCCAAACCGGCGCTTCGGTTACCCTGCGCCTGCCCTACCGGTTGGCACCGGATGCCAAGGGCGGCATGGCCCTGCTGGTCGAGGATAGCGAAGAACTACGCACCGCATTCCGCGATATGCTGATCGATCTTGGCTACACTGTCATAGAAGCAGCCAGCGTAGATGAGGCCAGTGCGCTCACCGCCGATTTGCCGGACATCGCGCTGGTGCTGACAGATATCAAGCTGAAGGGCACGGCCACCGGTATCGACCTGGCCACCCGGCTGGACGGCTCAAACCTGCCCTGCATTCTGATGACGTCCCTTCCCGTCAGCGACCCATTGTTCCGCAAGGCCTTGAAATGCGGCCCGGTTTTGCGCAAACCCTTTACCACGCACCAGTTGTCCGCGCTGATTAAACCGGAGCCCGCCGCATGACATCGCCCTTGGTCACCATCCTGGATGACGAGCCGGAGATCCGCCGGATCCTGACCGACACGCTGGAGGACGCAGGCTTCCGCACCCAAAGCTTTGCCCGCGCGCGCGAATTCGAGGCGGCCCTCAACCGGATGACACCCGACGTTTGCCTGGTTGATCTGTCGCTGCCTGACACCGACGGGCTGGCGCTTGTGCACCGGCTGGCTTTGGAACAAGGCGCGGCAGTCATTATCATCTCCGGCCGCGCCCAGGTGCAGGACCGGGTCACGGGGCTGGAGCTGGGCGCAGATGATTACATCACAAAGCCATTTGATCCGGCCGAAGTGGTCGCCCGTGTTCGCGCCCGGCTGCGCGGCGGCCCCCGCCTTGCAGCTGCCGTCAGCGACACTGCGCGTTTCTCCGGCTGGACCGCGCATTTCGACCGCTACGTGCTTGAGGATGACGCAGGCAGTGAAACGCCGTTTTCCCATGCCGAGGGCGAAGTGCTGCGGTTGTTCCTCGACAGCCCCAAGCGGCTGATTTCGCGCGCTCAGATGCAGGAATCGCTTGGCGGCGCGGCCGGCGAAAGCTTTGACCGGGCCATGGATGTGCGCGTCTCCCGTCTGCGCACCAAGCTGCGTGAAGACCCCAAAAACCCGCGTCTGATCAAGACGATTTATGGCGCGGGTTACATCTTTCTGGGCGATGTGGACTGGGGCTGACCCCGCTCCGCCAGAAGACCGAACTGTCCGCGCTACACTCATGCTTTCATGTAAGCCTAAAGAAAGACAACGCAGCTGTAGCATTTTGCCGCCTTTTCCGGACTGTGACTGGCGCCGGCCTGGCTGTGCGCTGCGTCGTCTACGCGATTGGCATTCCGGTTTTGCGCTGGTTGGTGTTCTCCGTGGCAGCGCAGTTTTCCGCACTCTTGGGATTCGCGCTCCGCGGCC
>NZ_JAXMOX010000033.1:0-28182 GCF_034669605.1 Leisingera sp. | reverse complement strand
CTAGCCGGCATTTACCTGACCCGGCAGCTGTTCCGGTTCATCCACGCCTCCAACCTGCGGGAAATGTACACCGCGCTGGCGCTGATGATTGTCGTCGGCATCTCCTTCCTGATGACCCTGGTCGGCCTCTCGCCCGCCCTTGGCGCCTTTCTGGCCGGGGTGGTTCTGGCCAACTCCGAATTCCGGCACGAGTTGGAAAGCGACCTCAACCCTTTCAAAGGGCTGCTGCTGGGGCTGTTTTTCATCACCGTCGGCGCGGGCATCAACTACCGCCAATTCCTCGCCGATCCGGGCGATCTGATCGGCTTGGCGCTGCTGGTGATCTTTGCCAAAGGCGTGGTGCTGTTTGCCGTCGGCCGCGCCTTCGGCCTGCGCCGCCGCCGTTTGTGGCTGTTCACGCTCAGCCTCGCCCAAGCCGGGGAGTTCGGCTTTGTGCTGCTGGCTTTTTCCACCCAGCTCAACGTCATTCCGGCGGCCCTGTCCGAGAAGCTGCTGCTGGTGATTGCGCTGTCGATGCTGATCACGCCGCTGCTGTTCATCGCCTATGACCTGCTGTCCAAACGCATGGGCGACGCCCGGCAGGATTTTGAACCCGACGAGATTGACGAAGAAGGACCGGTGATCATCGCGGGCATCGGCCGTTTCGGCCAGATCGTCAACCGGCTGGTGCAGGCCAGCGGTTTCAAGACCGTGGTGCTGGATCATGACATGGAGGCGGTGCAGCTGATGCGCCGGTTCGGGGTCAAAAGCTTCCTTGGCGATCCCACCCGGCCCGAATTGCTGAAAGCTGCAGGCATCGCCAAGGCCAAAGTATTCGTGGTGGCGCTGGATGACCCGGAAGGCGTGGTCAAGATGGTTACCTACGTGCGCCGGGCCTACCCGGATCTGCACATCATCGCCCGCGCCAAGGACCGCAATCATGTCTATGAGCTGTACAAGGCCGGCGCCGATGACATCGTGCGCGAGATGTTCGACAGTTCGGTGCGTGCAGGCCGCTATGTGCTGGAGAACGTCGGCCTCAGCGAATATGAGGCGGCGCAAGCAACGCAGACCTTCTATGCGCATGACCGCGCCAACCTGCGCGACCTTGCCCAGCACTGGATCCCCGGCGTGCCTGCCAGCCAGAACCCGGCCTATATAGACCGCGCCCGCGAACTGGAAAAAGCCATCGAAAGCGCGATCTTCGAGATGGCCGAACGCAAGCGCAAGAAGTCTGCAAACGCCGCCGAATAACAAAGGCCCGGGCGCAGACCCGGGCCTTGCGGCAGTAAAACATGCGGGACCGCCTGGTCAGCCGTCTGTGACCCCGGCCTCGGCAAAGGTCGCCATGCCGCTGTGGCAGGCAACGGCGCCTTTCAGCACTTGGATCGCCAGCGCCGCACCGGACGCCTCGCCCAGACGCAGCCCAAGCGCCAGCAAAGGTTTCTTATTCAGTTTCGCCAGCAGCGCCGGATGGGCCTCTTCGGCGCTTTGATGGCCCGCAACTGCATGGTCCAGCGCCCCGTCTGCAGTCTGCAGCAGGCAGGCTGCTGCAGCGCAGCAGATGAAACCATCCAGGATCACCGGGATGCGCAGCACGCGGGCGGCGGCAATCGCGCCCGCCATGGCAGCAATCTCGCGCCCGCCCAGGCAAGCCAGCGCATCCAGACCGTCCCGGATTGCATCTTTGTGCAGCGCAACGCCTTCGGCCACCACGCGGATCTTGTTCGCCAGCCCTGCATCGTCCACGCCGGTGCCGCGCCCGGTCCAATCCCCAGCTTCGCCACCGAAAAGCGCACAGGCCAGAGCCGCTGCAGGTGTGGTGTTGCCGATCCCCATTTCGCCGACCACCAGCAGGTCAGCGCTTGGGTCCACTGCCTCCCAGCCGGCTTTCAGCGCAGCCAGCAGATCGTCCTGGCTCATAGCCGGCCCTTGGGTGAAATCGGCGGTCGGGCGCTCCAGCGCCAGCGCATGCACATCCATCCGGGCGCCGGCCAGCCTGGCCAGCTGGTTGATAGCCGCGCCGCCATGTTCGAAGTTGATCACCATCTGCGCAGTGACTTCCAGCGGGAAAGCCGAGACGCCCTGTGCCGTCACCCCGTGATTGCCGGCAAAGACGATCACCTGCGGCGCGGAGATCTCCGGCCGGTCGCTGCCGCGCCAGCCGCCGTACCAGATCGCCAGCTCTTCCAGACGGCCCAAGGCACCGGGCGGCTTGGTCAGCTGGGTGTTGCGCGCAGCCGCGCCATCAAGCGCGGCCTGGTCCTGCGCGGGCGCAGCAGCCAGTGCGGCGCGGAAGTCATCAAGGGAGGAAAGCTGTGGCAGCATGTAAAAGCCTCGTTGCATCGGAGCGGGGGACGCGGATAAAGCGGATGGCAATCTGTTTAACCGCTGACGGCAGTGCCGCAAGCCCCCCAATAGGCCGGTAAATGCGAAAAAACGACATCCAGGCAAATGACATCCTGCTGGCGCTGGTTCTGCTGACCCGGCTGCCGCTGCCGTATCTGCCCGCGACAGCCTTTCAGCGGCAGGCCAAGGCGGTCTGGGCGTTTCCGCTGGCCGGGCTTGCCGTCAGCCTGCCCGCGGCGCTGGCGGCATCCCTTGCCTTGCACATGGGCCTGCCCGCCGCGGTGGCCGCAGGGCTGGCGCTGACGCTTCAGGTGATGCTGAGCGGGGCCATGCACGAGGACGGGCTTGCTGATACCGCCGATGGTTTATGGGGCGGCAATAGCCGGGACCGGCGGCTGCAGATCATGAAGGACAGCCGCATCGGAGCTTATGGCGTGATTGCACTGATCCTCGGGTTTGGCCTGCGCTGGAGCGCCCTGGCCGCGCTGATCGCCGCCGCAGGCGTCTGGCCGCTGCCGGCCCTGGCAATGCTGAGCCGGGCAGCGATGCCTGCGCTGATGTCGGCGCTGCCGAATGCGCGCGCTGCCGGTCTGTCGCAAACCGTCGGCCGCCCCCGCGCCCTGCCCTGTATGCTGGCAGCCTTGCTTGCTTTTGTCCTGTCGCTGCCGCTGATTGGCGCTGCGGCCTTGGCTGCTGCCTTGGCTATGGGCGCGGCTGCCCTTGGTTTGGGCGCTTTGGCCAAAGCCAAGATCGGCGGCCAGACCGGGGACATTCTGGGGGCATCCCAGCAAATTGCCGAGATTGCCGGCCTGCTCACGCTTCTCGTCTTCTGCAGCTGAACCAAGCCGGTGCATGAAAAAGGCCGCGCCCCGGGGGCACGGCCTTTCGTAGGATGATTACAGCGGATATTCAGGCTGCAACGCGGGAGGTCAGAACCTCGTCCACCTGCTTGGCGGCAGCGATTTCGTCATTGCCGGATACAGCTGCGACTTCGCGGGTCAGGCGCTCAAGCGCGGCTTCGTACAGCTGGCGTTCGGAGTAGCTCTGCTCGCGCTGATCATCGGTGCGGTGCAGGTCTCGGACCACTTCGGCGATCGAGATCAGATCACCGGAGTTGATCTTCTGCTCATACTCCTGTGCGCGGCGCGACCACATGGCGCGTTTCACCTTTGCTTTGCCTTTCAGGGTTTTCATCGCCTGGGCAATCACGTCCGGCGAGCTGAGCGAGCGCATGCCCACTTCGGTAGCCTTGTTGGTCGGCACCCGCAGGGTCATCTTGTCCTTTTCAAAGGTGATCACGAAAAGCTCCAGCGCAAAGCCGGCCACTTCCTGCTCCTCGATCGAGATGATCTGGCCAACGCCGTGCGCCGGGTAGACTACATACTCATTGGGGCGGAATTCGAGCTTCTTCGATTTGGTCATACAGATTGTTCCTTACTCATAGCCGGGCGGCTCCGGCATGTTAGCGAGCAAAATGCCCGGCCCCGGTCAGTTCGATTTGACCAGCCCTCAGGACATTTTATCCGCAGAAATACCGCCCAATCTGCGCACCACTGCTGGCGTGCGCCGGGGCGGACTCCGATTGTTTATGTCTTTTGTGCCTTAAGCATACCACAAAAAAGGGCCGCCCGGAAGGCGGCCTGCCGGCCATGGCCGGTAAAAACCCCGTGCAATGCGGCGGTTTTCCGCAGATTTGCGGCACCGGTTGTCAAAGGCGGAGAATCAGCCGCCCTCGCCGGGCGCCTCAGAGAAATACTTCTCCATCTTGCCCTCTTCGCCGTCGCGCTCCTCGTAGCCCGGCATCGGGTCTTTCTTAGAAACGATGACCGGCCACAGTTCAGAGTATTTGCGGTTGAACTCAACCCATTTATCCATATCCGGCTCGGTATCCGGGCGGATCGCATCAGCCGGGCATTCCGGTTCGCAGACGCCGCAGTCGATGCATTCGTCGGGGTGGATCACCAGGGTGTTCTCGCCCTCGTAAAAGCAGTCCACCGGGCATACCTCGACACAGTCGGTGTATTTGCAGGCGATGCAGTTTTCCGTCACGACATAGGTCATAGTACCGAGTCCCGTTATCCGTTTGCGCCTAGCTAATCCAGACCGGCGAAGGCTTCAAGCCGTCAAAGGGTATCCTGCTTGCGAGTAAGATCAAGCGCTCTGCGGGCTTTTTTGTCCGGGCGGCCTTTTCCTTCGAACTTGGGGTTGGCCGGAATTTTTTCCTGCCTTTCCGTCAGATCAAAGTACAGGCCCTGCGCCTCGGGCGCCGGGCCGCGGCGCGTGCCGATGGCTTCGACCCGCACCACGCGGATCACTTTGGCCTGGGCAAAGGTCAGAACGTCGCCCGGGGCGACGTTCTGAGCCGGTTTCAAGGTCTTGGTGCCATTAAGGCGCACATGGCCCGCGCTGACCGGTTTCGCGGCCAGGCTGCGGGTTTTGAAAAACCGCGCATGCCACAGCCACTTGTCGATGCGGATCTTGGGCGCGCCCTCGGCCATGGCAGGATCAGTCGCCCTGTTTCAGCCCCATCAGCGCAGCGGCAAAGGGGTTGTCGGGGTCGATCTGCTTTTCCTTCTTCGCGGGACGCGCCGAATAGGTCTTGGCACCCTGGTCCTGGCGCGGTCCGCCCTTGCGGCCCGGCTTGCCGCGGCCGCCGTCGCGGTCGCCGCCCTTGGCGCCGCGCGGCTTGCCCTTGCCTGCCGGCTTGCCGTCGCCCTGCGGACGGCGGTTCTGCTGGCGCTGGCCGCCGCCTTGGCGTCCGCCTCGGTTGCCGCCCCAGGTGAAGGTGAAGAACACTTCCATTTCCGGTTCGGCAGCAGCCTCTGCAGCCGTAGCCGCTTCGGGCTTGGCTTCTGCAGTGTCTTCCGCAGGTGCAGCCTCGGCCTCAGCAGCGGGAGCTTCGGCAGCGGCTTCCTCAGCCGGCACTGCGTCCGCAGATTCGGCAGCGGCATCAGCAACCGGGTCTTCAGCAACCGGGTCTTCAGCGGCAGGCGCCTCTTCAGCCGCGGCCTCAGCGGGCTTGACTTCGGCTTCTGCGGGCTTGGCTTCCGCTTCCGCCGCAGCCGGCTTCACCTTCTGGCGCTCGCCCTTTTCGGCCTTATAGCCCAGGCCCTGCATCAGATCGGCGAACTGCTCCAGTGTCATGCCGGTGATCGACAGCATGTCGGCCTTGGCTTCAAAGCCGCCGCGGCTGTCTTCGCCGCGCAGCATGTCGGCCAGACGCTCCAGCATGTCGATGCGGATCATCCGCTCCCCCGCCGCGCGGTAGCCGGACATGGTGTCATAGCCTTCGGGCGCGTCCTTGGCGGACGGCACAGTGACCAGGCCCGGAGGCGGGGATTCAGGGAAGTCCTGCAGACCGTTGGCCAGCGACCACAGCACCAGCCGCAGACGGGTCGGCGCCGGTTTCAACAGCAGCGGCATGAAGATTGTGAACTGGCCGAAACGGATGCCGTGCTTGCGCAGCGCGCCGCGGGCATCCTGATCCAGGTCCTTGACCTCTTGCGCGACACTTGCGCGCGGCAGCACGCCAAGGTTTTCAACCATGCGGAAGGCAAAGCCGCGCGCAAGGCCGGTCAGCTCTTCGTCCTTTTGCAAGGCCAGCAGCGGCTCAAACAGCGCGTTGACCTTGCGAGTGATGAAATGCAGCAGGCGGCGTTCCACCTTCTGGGCCACATCCGGTCCGGCGGACTCGTCCACAAAGACCTCGATCTGCGGGGTCAGCGCATCGGCGCCGGCAACCAGCTTGCCCACCGCATGCTCGCCCCACATCAGGCCGCCCTGCTCGGTGTAATCGATTTCGGTATCGGGCGCGTTATAGAACCGGTCCGCTCGCAGATGGAATTGCGGCGCCAAAGCCTGCAGCGAAGCCGCCTTCAAGGCTTTTGCCTCGGCACCCTGCGCTCCCTTGTCCGGGCTGAACCGGAACCCCTCGAGACGGCCGACGAATTCGCCTTCAACCGTCACTTCACCCTTGTCATTCACTTCGGCCAAAAGGGCCTCCTTCTGCTTGAGCCGGCGCAGCAACACAGACGTGCGCCGGTCCACAAATCTTTGCGTCAAGCGCTCGTGCAGCGCATCTGACAACCTGTCTTCTACAGCGCGCGTCTCCCCGCGCCAATGGCTTTCGTCACGCAGCCAGCCATTCCTTTGCGCGACATAAGTCCACGTGCGGATAAATGCCAATCTTTTCGACAGGGCATCGATGTTGCCGTCGGTGCGGTCAATCCGCTTGACCTGGCGCGCGATCCAGTCATCCGGCACCACGCCGCCGCCATGCAGATGCTCGAAAATCACCCCCAGCAGCGCAGCATGCTCCGCGTGGGAGATACCGCGGAAATCGGGTATCCGGCAGATATCCCACAGCAGCCGCACCGATTGCGCATTGGTGGTGCGGGAGAGGACCGCGGATTCGCGCGACAGCATTTTCAGCGCGCCCAGATCATCCGCCTCGCGCGCTTTGATCAGGTTTTCATCCGCAGGGCTTGCTTCGAGCGAATGGATAAGCGCCTCGATCGTGCCGAATTGCAGATCGGCGGAGCGCCAATTGAGCTTTTTCAGCGGCGTAAACTGGTGGTTCATGATCGCCGAGGCGGTGCCCTCGTCCAGCGGCCTTGCATCGCCGGTGACGCCGAAAGTGCCATGGCTCATCCCGCGGCCCGCCCTGCCGGCGATCTGGGCCAGCTCGTTCGGGGCCAGCTCGCGCATGCGGCGGCCGTCGAATTTTCTGGTAGAGGAAAACGCCACATGGTCGATATCCAGGTTCAGCCCCATGCCGATGGCATCGGTGGCGACCAGATAGTCGACCTCGCCGTTCTGGTAGAGCGCCACCTGAGCGTTGCGGGTGCGGGGGCTGAGCGCCCCCATCACCACAGCCGCACCGCCCTTCTGGCGGCGGATCAGCTCGGCGATCGCATAGACATTATCAACCGAAAACCCGACAATCGCGGTGCGCGGCGGCATCCGGCTTATCTTTTTCGAACCTGCATAGACCAGATCCGACATCCGCTCGCGCCGGTGGAACTCCACCCCCGGCACCAGCGCTGAAATCGGCCCGCGCATGGTGTCGGCGCCCAGAAACAGCGTCTCCAGCGTGCCGCGGGCGCGCAGCAGACGGTTAGTGAAGACATGACCGCGCTCTGGATCGGCACAGAGCTGGATTTCGTCGATCGCCAGAAAGTCGCAGCCCATTCCTTCGGGCATCGCCTCGACGGTGCAGATCCAGTATTGCGCCCGCGGCGGCACGATACGCTCCTCGCCGGTGACCAGCGCCACCACCGACGGCCCGCGGGCCGCCGCCACCTTGTCATAGACCTCGCGCGCCAGAAGCCGCAGCGGGAAGCCCATGACGCCAGTGCGGTAGCCCAGCATCCGTTCGATGGCATAGTGGGTTTTGCCGGTATTGGTCGGGCCCAGGACGGCCACGATCCGCGATGCGTTTGCCATTGCTTGAGCCCCCGCCCCGGTGGGGCTTACAGTTTCCGGCCCTCGACCAAGGGCGCCAGTCGTTCAAGGGCGCTGCTTACTTCCTCGTGGTGCGGATGTATAGCCTTGGCCCGCTGATAGGCCTGATAGGCGCGCTCGGGATTGCGGAACTGTTCGAACAGGGCGCCCAGCGCGTAGATCGCGTTGTAATCCCTGGGGTTCAGTGCCAGCGCGCGTTCCAGATCCGCCACTGAAGGCCCGTAAAGCCCCAGCGCGAAATAGACGCGGGCCCGTTCGTACCAGCCGCGGGCGAAATCCGGCGCATGATCGGTCAGCGCGGTCAAATGCTCCGCTGCCTGCTGCAAATCTCCGCGCTCCAGCGCGTCGGAGCCGCGCCGCAAGAGCAGATCCATCGCAGGCGAACCGCTCTTGGCCCAAAGCGCCTGCAGTTCGCGGTCGATGGCCGCAGCCTCGGACAGCTCCGCCGCGGCGAGGTCTCGCAGCAGCGCATCGGCGGAAAGCTGCTGCGCCGCACCTGCCCCGGGCAAGGAATACGTGACTGTGACCGCCGTTGCCGCCACGATAGCTTTGAGCTTTGGGAGATTTGCCAGCATGATGCCCCCAGTGTAATCCAGCGCGCGGCATTTTCCAGCATCGGATGCAAATGCTTCACAGGTTTGTGCTATGAAGCGCGCAGAACAGATTGAGGACGGACATGAGCGACACCCTTGCGCAGGCAGCTGAGGCCCTGAACCGCAAACTGGACGCAGGCGAATTTGACGCCTCCGCGAAATTCGAGATCGAAGGGCTGGGCTCCATCGTGCTTGATGGCGCAGGCGCCCGCGTCGGTGACGAAGACACCGATGTCACCATGAAGGCGGATGCCGACACATTTCAGTCGATCCTTGAGGGCGACCTGAACCCCACTGCCGCCTTCATGTCCGGAAAGCTGACCATTGATGGCGACATGGGCACCGCGATGAAGCTGGCCTCGGCCCTGTCCTGATGGACGGCGCCCCGATGGACCTGCCGGCCGCCCCCCTGTTCGCGGATATCGCGCGGGGGCCCGCAGGCGGCCGGGCCCATTGGCTGCGAACCTCAGACGGTTTGCGCATCCGCGCGGGCCACTGGTGCCCTGACGGCGAGGCAAAGGGCACGGTCCTGCTGTTTCCCGGGCGCACGGAATATATCGAAAAATACGGGCTGGCCGCGGCCGAGTTTGCGAATCGCGGCTTTGCCACCCTCACCGTGGACTGGCGCGGCCAGGGGCTGGCGGACCGGACGCTGCCAGACCGCCGCCTGGGCCATATCGACGACTTCAGCGATTTCCAGAAAGACGTGCAGGCGCTGACCCGTCTGGCAGAACAGCTGGAACTGCCGAAACCCTGGTTTCTAGTCGGCCATTCCATGGGCGGCGCCATCGGATTGCGCGCGCTGATGCAGGGGCTGGAGGTCCGCGCCTGCTGCTTTACCGGCCCGATGTGGGGCATCCAGATCCCGCCGCTGCTGCGCCCCCTGGCCAGTTTTCTAAGCAGCGTTGCGCCGTTTCTGCGTCTGGACAAATTGCTGCTGCCGACAACGGCGCTGGAGCAATATGTGCAGATCACCCCGTTTGAGGGCAACACGCTGACCACCGATCCGGACATGTACCGCATGATGCATGCTCAGTTGGCGGCACAGCCCGATCTGGCGCTCGGCGGACCGACGATCCAGTGGCTGCGCGTCAGCCTGCAGGACTGCGCCTGGCTGGCACAGCAGCCGTCGCCCGCCCTGCCCTGCATCACCTTTGTTGGCTCCGGCGAGCAGATCGTCAACACGGGTGCCATCCATGACCGGATGGGCCGCTGGCCCGGCGGCGAGCTGGATTTAATCAAAGGCGCCCAGCATGAAGTGATGATGGAAACCCCGGAAATCCGCGCGCATGTGTTTTCCAGCATGTGCCGCCTGTTTGAGCAATACCGCAGCTGACGTCCCGTTGCCTGTGCGGCGCCCGCCCCGTTTACCCGGCCCTTACCCGCTTCTGTCATTCTCTCCCGGTTCCGCGCCACGCCGCTTGTGATCCCGCAAGCCGCCCCTTAGATGTTGGTCAAAGCATTTCACATGACAGGAGCCCGCATGTTCCAGCTTCCCTTCCCCGTTCGCGACGCAAACGCCACCGCCGGTTCCGGCGGCCTCGGCAATCTGCCGGAATGGGACCTCAGCGATCTTTATGCGTCTGAGGACGCCCCCGAACTGGCCCGCGATCTGGACTGGCTTGAGCAGGAATGCGCCGCTTTTGCTGCCAACTATGAGGGCAAGCTGGCCGATCTGGACGCAGACGGTCTGCTGCGATGCGTCGAGCGCAATGAGAAGATCAACAACATCGCCGGCCGCATCATGTCGTTTGCCGGCCTGCGCTACTATCAGCTGACCACCGATGCCGGCCGCGCCGCCTTTCTGTCGGACTGCCAGGAAAAGGTGACCGTGGCCACCACCCCGCTGGTGTTCTTCACGCTGGAGCTGAACCGGATCGAAGACGGCGCGATGCAGGCGCATCTGGCCGCCAATGCGGACCTTGCCCGCTATGCCAGCGTGTTCCGCCGCATCCGCGCGATGAAGCCCTATCAGCTGTCGGATGAGCTGGAACGGTTCATGCACGATCTCGGCATCGTCGGCGATGCCTGGGAGAAACTGTTTGACGAGACCATCGCCGGCCTGACCTTCACCGTCGATGGCGAAGAGCTGACCATCGAAGGCACCCTGAATCTGCTGACCGACCCGGACCGCGCCAAACGCGAGGCGGCAGCGCGTGAACTGGCTGCCGTCTTTGCTGACAACGTCAAAACCTTTGCCCGTGTTCACAACACCCAGGCTAAGGAAAAGGAAATCATCGACCGCTGGCGCGGCATGCCCAGCCCGCAGACCGGCCGCCACCTGTCCAACGATGTGGAGCCCGAGGTGGTCGAAGCGCTGCGCGAGGCTGTCGTCGCCGCCTACCCCAAGCTGAGCCACCGCTATTACGAACTGAAGCGAAAATGGCTGGGCCTGGACGTGATGCAGGTCTGGGACCGCAACGCGCCGCTGCCGCTGGAAGACCCCCGCACCATCACCTGGGAGCAGGCGGAAAAGACCGTGATGGACGCCTATAACGCCTTCGACCCCCGCATGGGTGAGATCGCAGCGCCCTTCTTTTCGGACGGCTGGATCGATGCAGGTGTGAAGCCCGGCAAGGCGCCGGGCGCCTTTGCCCATCCGACCGTCACCAATGTGCACCCTTACGTGATGCTCAACTATCTCGGCAAACCGCGCGACGTGATGACCCTGGCGCATGAGCTGGGCCACGGCGTGCATCAGGTGCTGGCAGCGGAACAGGGCGAGATGCTGTCCTCCACCCCGCTGACGCTGGCGGAAACGGCCTCCGTGTTTGGCGAAATGCTCACCTTCCGCAAGATGCTGGATAAGGCCGAGACCAAGGAACAGCGCAAGGTGCTGCTGGCGGGCAAGGTCGAGGACATGATCAACACGGTGGTGCGCCAGATCGCGTTCTATGACTTTGAATGCAAACTGCATGCGGCCCGCGCCGAGGGCGAGCTGACCCCGGATGACATCAACACCATCTGGATGTCGGTGCAAGCCGAGAGCCTGGGCGAGGCGTTTGAGTATATGGATGGCTACGAGACCTTCTGGGCCTATATCCCGCATTTCGTGCATTCGCCCTTCTATGTCTACGCCTATGCCTTTGGCGACGGGCTGGTGAACGCGCTCTACTCGGTCTACGCCTCAGGCGCGGAAGGGTTCGAGGACAAGTATTTCGAGATGCTCAAGGCGGGTGGCTCCAAACATCACAAGGAACTGCTGGCCCCCTTCGGCCTTGATGCCACCGACCCGAAATTCTGGGACAAGGGCCTGTCGATGATCTCCGGCTTCATTGATGAACTGGAAGCAATGGAGGGCTGATGCCCCTTACCCTGCGCCCGGTTGCCCGCAGCAAATTTGACAGGGTTTCCCATTTTCAGGTGGAGCCGGATCAGATCCGCTATCCCGGCACCGTGGCGCAGGCGTTTGAAGAAAATGAGAACGGCGTGGATTTCCATGCCGTCCTTGAGGCAGATCGCGCGGTGGGTTTCTTCCAAATAGACCAACTGTATCATGAGACCTTAAGCTTGGTCCGCGCTGATGACCTGGGCCTGGGTGCCTTCATGATTGATCGCGTCGCGCAAGGCAGAGGCTATGCACCTGCTGCCGTTGCGGCGCTGATGACCTATCTGACAGCGCGCCACCCGGACCGCCGTGCTGTGATGCAGTGACCGCAATGCCGGCCCCGGCTACTTCAGCTGGCTGTCTTTCGAGCCGCGCCGGTTGAAGCCGCCGCGCGCCTGATGCGCGCCATCGCGTTCCTGCTGGCAGTCGATGCAGAGCTTGACGCCGGGAATGGCCGCACGGCGCTTCTCGGGGATCGGCTCCTCGCATTCGGCGCAATGGGTCAGGCTTTCGCCCACCGGGCGTTTCTGCGCCTTCAGCCGCGCAAGCTCGTCATTGATCGACGCTTCAATCTGTTCATTCACTGCGCCGTCCTGCGCCCAGCCGCCTGCCATGGACCGTCCTCCTGTACCAGAGGAAGTGAATGTAAGGCCGCACAGGCGCTCTGCCTAGGGCTGCCTGAAAGCAATTCCCGAGTAAATCTATCAACTAATTGATTTCATTGCATTTTCTGTTGACCAGCGCCTTGGGTGCGGCTAAACAGAAAACAGAAATTGCACGCAAGCCAGAATCACCAGGCCGCCAGCAGCCAGCTCTCCAGCCATCCTTCGGGACAGCCAGACCGCAAGCAACGCCAGCAACCAGAGTGATTTCAGCCAGCCACGCGTAAAACCGTCAGCCAGCGTTTCTGCCAGCCTCCCATTCAGCCGCGCACCCAGCCCTATTGCCAGGCCCGTGCCAGACAGGGTTCACAGCCAGCTTTCAGGGCAGCAAGCCTGACGCGATGTTCCGCGCGCGAACCATTGAACCAGGACCCCTGCCGTAAAGCCAGCGTCATTGTCAGCTGACAAAAAAGGCGGTGCCCGGCACCGCCTTATCCGTCTGCCGCCGGGCGCGGGGATCAGGCGCCGGCCAGCATGCCTTTTTCACTCGCCAGTTCGCGCATCTTTTTCTGCAGCTTCTCAAATGCCCGCACTTCGATCTGACGGATCCGCTCGCGGCTGACATTGTACTGCGCGCTCAGCTCTTCAAGGGTGACCGCCTGATCCATCAGACGGCGCTGGGTCAGGATGTCCTTTTCCCGGTCGTTCAGCACGTCCAGCGCAGCGGCCAGAAGCTCGCGGCGGGCTTCCAATTCGTCGCGGGCCTCGTAATCGCCGGCCTGATCGGCATCCTCGTCTTCCAGCCAATCCTGCCATTGCATCGTGCCCTCGCCCTCGGAGCCGACGGTGGCATTCAGTGATGCGTCCCCGCCCGACATGCGGCGGTTCATCGACACCACTTCGTCCTCAGTCACGCCAAGGTCGGTTGCGATCCGTTTGACATTCTCGGGCCGCAGATCGCCATCTTCGAGGGCGCCGATGCGGGCCTTGGCCTTGCGCAAGTTGAAGAACAGCTTTTTCTGTGCCGAGGTTGTGCCCAGCTTGACCATCGACCAGGACCGCAGGACATATTCCTGAATCGAGGCGCGGATCCACCACATCGCATAGGTTGCCAGCCTGAAACCCTTTTCCGGATCGAATTTCTTAACCGCCTGCATCAGGCCGACATTCGCTTCCGAAATCACTTCGGCCTGCGGCAGGCCATAACCGCGGTAGCCCATGGCGATCTTGGCCGCGAGCCTAAGATGGGAAGTCACCATCTTGTGGGCCGCCGCTGCGTCCTGCTCCTCGACCCAGCGCTTGGCCAGCATGTATTCCTCTTCCGGCTCCAGCAGTGGAAACTTGCGGATTTCCTGGAGATACCGGTTCAGACCGCCTTCGGGCGTCGGGGCAGGCAGGTTTGCATAATTCGCCATATAAAGTGTCCCTCCCAGAATGTATAAGGACTTAACATTAGCGCATATGTGTTAGCGCCAAATCCTTTTCAAGGACTGCTTAAGCAATTCTTCTATGTTAGCCCGGCTAAGCGCGTCTGTGAATTGCATCACATGCTGGAACACGCTTAATTGCTGGCAATTTACTGGCGCAGCGCCGCCAGCAAGTCTGCCATGTCCTGCGGCAGCGGCGCTTCAAACCTAATCGGTTCGCCCGTCACCGGGTGATCGAACCCCAGAACCGCAGCGTGAAGCGCCTGGCGCGGGAAGGACTGCACAGCCGCCTGCGCGGCCTCGTTCAAGGCCTTGGCCGCCAGTTTGCGGCGCCCGCCATAGGTGGGATCCCCCACCAGCCCGTGGCCGGCATGGGCCATATGCACCCGGATCTGGTGGGTGCGGCCGGTTTCCAGCCAGCATTCGATCAGCGCCGCGCAGGCCGGATTGCCGAACCCCTCGCAGATGCGGGCACGGGTCACCGCGTGGCGGCCGCCCTGGAACAGTACCGCCTGACGTTGCCGGTCGGTCTTGTGACGGGCCAGCTGGGTGGTGAGCTTGAGGATATTGCCGGGTTCGAAACTGGCGCCCTTGACGCCGCGCAAGCGCGGGTCGTTGCCATCGGGCACGCCATAGCAGACCGCCTGATAATAGCGCTCCACCGAGTGTTTTTCGAATTGCACTGCCAGCCCCTGATGGGCGGCATCGGATTTCGCCACCACCAACAGGCCGCTGGTTTCCTTGTCGATCCGGTGCACGATTCCGGGGCGCTTGACGCCGCCGACACCCGAAAGGCTGCCGCCGAAATGATGCAGCAGCGCATTGACCAAAGTGCCGGAGGGGGAGCCTGGCGCCGGATGCACAACCATGCCTGCGGGTTTATTGATGACGATCAGGTCGTCGTCTTCGAACACGATCTCCAACGGGATGTCTTCGGGACCGATGTGGCTGTCCTCAGCCTCCTCCACGGTGATCACGATTTGCGCGCCGGCCTCGGCCTTTGCCTTGGCATCCTGCACCACGGCGCCATCCACTGTCAGCGCCCCCTCTTCGATCAGCCGGGCCAGACGGGTGCGCGACAGCGCCGCCTCCTCTGGCACATCGCGCGAAACCGCTTTATCAAGCCGCTTAGGCGGGTTTTCCGCGATGACAAACTCAATCCGGCGGCTGCCCATGACTGATCCTTCCGAGACCGAAACCCAACAGGAACCACCGCAGATCCGGTTCCTGCGGCGGCTGGTGACCACGCTGACCGTGGTGATGATTGGCGGGCTTGTATTGATAATCTCACTGCTTGTCATCCGCTTGCAGGCAGGCGATGCGCCGCTGCCTGCAGAAATCGCACTGCCCGACGGGGTAAAGGCCGAAGCAGTAACCCTGGGACGCGGCTGGATTGCTGTGGTCAGCGAGGACAACCGCATCCTGATTTTCGACCGCGAGTCCGGCGCGCTGCGCCAGGAAGTGCAGATCAAGGACTGACCCGGCGGGGTCAGGACCTGAGCAGCACCTTGTTGGAATCGATAGCCGCGGCGATCTGGGCGTATTGGGCCTGCCGCTCCTGCGCGGTTTCGGCGCTGCGCAGCAGAACTGTGCCTGCGTCCTCGAAGATTCGGGCGGCTTCCCGGTTCACTGCGGCCTGAGCCGACGGCCGGACAGGCGTCAGCGGCCGGGCGGTGCGTTCAGCGGGATTTGCGGAACTGGTGACGCTGACCCTGCTCCGTCCCGGGTCGCGGTTCTGGCGGGCCAGCCGCTTCAGCCGGGCCGAGGTGTCCTGCAGCACGCCGCGCACCTCGTCGTAGTCGGTGCCCGCCGGGATGCCATCCGCAGCAGCTTCCAGCCGTTCGGAGAGGCAATCGACCTGCAGTGCCGAATCGCCTGTGGCGCGGCAGAAGGCCTTGGCAGCGGACAGAGTGCCCAAAAGCTCGGTCAGAAAAGCAGCCGAACCGAATTCCCCGGCGGGCACCACCACCGTGTAGACCAGGGGCCCGGTGGCCTGTGCCAGTGCGGGTGCTGCAGCAAGACCCAGGCAGGAAACCCCTGCGGTCAAGCTCTTGACGGCTGTCTTTAACATATCGTTACCCTCGCATCCCCCGGATGAACCGCGCCAAGCGGGACCGCAGCTGCGCGGCATCTTGCCGGAACATCCCTGCTGCAGCGCCGCCATGTTGCCTGGCACCCGGGCCTTCATTAACCTTAAGATGTTCCATAGCATAAGGTTGTTTTATCATGGTCACCAGTATCTTGCGGGCAGCGGCATTGATTATCCCGCTGTCTCTTGCCGCACCGCCCGTTTTTGCGCAGGCCACGGACGCTGCGTTGAACGAAGCCAAGCGGCGTGTGGCCTGCGGTGCCGGCGTTCCGATCTCCGCCACCTATCTGGCAAACGGTACGCTGCAGGTGACCTGCCAGGCTCCGGGCACCGAGGCTGTGGCCCAGGCCGCTGCAGGCGGTCTGCCGGACACCGGACTGTCAGCCGGGGCAACCGCCGGAGCCGTTGCAGGCGTGCTGTTCCTGGTTCTCATTGCCGATGATGACAATGGCACCGGGACCACCACAACGACCACCAGCACAACCGATTAAGGCCTGCCCCGCTGCCGGGGGCTGCTGGAGCGCTTCTTGCAAGTGCTCCAGCAGATCAGGCCGCACCGTCCGGCACAGCGCCAGTGCGCTTGCCGCCCCCGCAGCAAACCGCAGACCCGCACCGAATTGCGTGGTCTGACGTCTCCCCTGCCGATCCCCCCGCGATTCTGGCTTCCGGGCTGGACGAGAGACGCAAACCAGCCGACCGTTTAGCAGCCGGTGGAACTTGGATTGGAGGGAACCCGCATTTAGATTGCGGCTGCAATAACCGCGCCCTGCACAGGCCTGGACCGGTACCGCAGCAGAGATTGACCGAATTGGTGGATTGGGTGGTACCACCTCCCCGGCTCGAACGGGGGACCTCCTGATCCACAATCAGGCGCTCTAACCAACTGAGCTAAGGCGGCACTGTGGGGTCATTTATAGCACGTCCCGGAGGCGTGCAAGAGGTTTTTTTTCCTTTCCGCCGCAGAAATCCGCCGCACCGGATTGCCTGGTCCGACGGTCCGGACCCGGCCGCAGTGCGCGGCCTAAAGTGACCCACAACCCGTTGCAAACAAGCGCATTTTTCCGCTTCAATCAAGGTGCCTGACTGTCTGAAACCGGAAAGGACAACCGCCAGGTTTGCTCCACCAGATCCTGCCCATAGCTGTGCACCGGACGGCTGTCCGTCAGCTGCCAGCCGAAAGCCCGGTAAAGCGCGCAGGCGGTCTGGTGGCTTTCATGGGTTTTCAGCATCATGCCCTGGTACCCGGCTGCACGGGCAAACGCCATGCATTCACGCAGCAGCCGCTTGCCCAGCCCCTTGCCGCGCGCCGCAGGCGTCAGCAGGAACAGCCGGAGCTGCGCTGTGGCGGCATCCTTTTTCATGCAAAACACCGTGCCCAGCCGCTCGCCGCCGCCTTCCGCCATCCAGCCGCGTTCGCAGGCAGGATCGTGGTCAGCGCAGAAACTGTGCAGAATATCGGCGACCAGCGGACCGAAGGTGTCATCGAACCCGGCCTCGCGGGCGTAGAGATCCTGGTGGCGGGCGGCCAGCCATTGCATGTCGGTTGGAGCGAATCGGCGCAGGGTCACATTCATCATGCAAACAGCATAACGCAAAGCCGGCTTGCGTTTCAGCCTGCCCCGGGCTAGCACCGGCCGCAATCCGCTGACCGGCATTGGAGTGTACTATGAGTATCAACACCGAACGCGACATCGAGGCAAACATGCAAATCGGCCCGACCGATCAGGGTATGGTGCGGATTTTCATTGATACCGGCAGCGTTGAAATCCCGATGGATTTCGACCCGGAAGAAGCCGAGGAGATCGCCGAGGAGATCCGCGCCGCAGCCCAAGCCGCGCGCAGCGTCAAGTAACACAGCCATCGCGGCACGCCCTCTCTGCCTGATCTCTGACAAGGCAGCATCAAGAGCGCATCCAGCGCGCCGCAGGTGCGCTGCCGGGCCCAAGGCCGCCAAGCGTGCCCCGGCGCAAGCGGGGCACCTGCGGGCGCTAGAGGCCCGCCAGTACTCATTCCTCCGGCGTGTCGCCTGCTGCGCCGCCCAGCAGCAGCCCGTCGCAGCCAAGGCGCGGATCGCGCAGAGCCTGAAGGCGGCGGGCGGAATCCATCGCGAACTTCTGAATCAGCTTTTTGCGGCGCGCCGGCGGCAGCCTATCTTCCGGCGCCATGCGGATGATCTCGGCATAATAAGGGTCTGCAATGATCAGCCCGGAGCCCTCCGGCAGCAGCTCGGTTGGAAACGCCAAATCCACCGCCCAGAAAAAGCGGTCGCACCAGTCCAGATAGCCCTCCCACTTGCTGTCGGACTGGAAATCAGCGCGGCTGGACTTGCACTCGATCACCCACAGCTCCCCCTTGGGGCCCAGCGCCATCACATCGACACGCAAGCCCCGGACCGGCACAAATTCTTCCAGCGGCGCATAGCCCAGCGAGCGCAGGTAGCGCGCGACCCCGCGGGCGAGTTTCTGTCCGGGCTGCAGATCCTCCATCATGCGGGAGAATGTGAACAATCAGGGAACAAATTGCAATCCTGCGGATTTACCCGGAATTCGCCTGCCGGCGCTGCGTTCCCCTTGTAACAGCAGTCCGGGAAGACTATTTACGGCCTTGGCGGGTTCTGCCCTTCTTGTGACAGGCAGCATTCCAGTGGCCTTAAGCAATTCCACGGGAGCTGGCTCTGTTCGGACCCTGGTCCGTTTACCTGGCGCCCACCTGTACATACAGGTCCCCGGGAATCAAAGCCGCACGGTTGTTTGGTGGTCCCGCCGCATTTTCCCTAATCCCACAACCAAAAACCGCGCCTTCCGGATGGAAAGCGCGGGCTGCAATAACAGCTTGTTCCAGGTTCAGCGGCCACTGCGCAACTGGTGCTGGCGCTGAGAAGGCTGATCAGCCGGCACCCGCACCGGCTGGAATTCCTTTACCACCGGCGTGCCGCGGCCGGGGCCGCCATCCTTTTCGGCCATGGCCATCACCGCCCAGCCGAACTGCACGCCGGCAAAAACGATTCCATGCATGAACCACAACAGGAAAACCGCCAGCAGGCCCGCGTCAGACCCGGAGACCAGCGCCCAGAGGTTCATCACATCGAACCACAGCAGCAGCGCCACAAAGACAGCCGCGATTCCAAAGCCGATCACGACGTTGCGGATATACATCTTCACCAGTTCAGGCATCTCGGTCCTCCAGAATTGCAACAAGAGGTTATCAGTCTTTGCAACGCCGTCCAGCGCTTCCGGAGGAATGAGCGGAATTTGCCGCACCCCTTGCGGGCCGTTAGCCAGCAAACAAAAAGGGGCGCACCCTGCAGCGCGCCCTTTTTTTAACCGATACCCGAAATTACCGCCTCAGAAGGCTTCCGGTTTGGCTTCGCGCGCCATGTGGTCCAGCACCGCGTTGACGAATTTCGGCTCCTTGCCTTCGGGAAAGAAGGCGCGGGCGATGTCGACAAACTCGTTGATCACCACTTTGGGCGGGGTGTCGGATTGCGTCAGCTCTGAACCCGCGGCGCGGAACAGCGCGCGCAAGGTGGGATCGATCCGGGCAATCGGCCATTTCGCCACCAGCGCCCGGTCAGTCATCTGGTCGATCTGCGCCTGATGGTTCACGGCTTCGCGTATCAGCTTGCGGAAGACTTTGTTGTCCCCCTCCGCCATTTCGTCCCCCTCATAGACAGCGCCGAAACGGTGGTCCTCAAACTCGACGATCACCTTGTCGAAGGTAAGGCCGCTATGCTCCATCTGGAACAGCGCCTGCACGGCATATAGCCGGGCTGCCGATCTCATCTGATTCTTGCCGTTGCCCTTGGGGCGGCTGTCCTGGGTGCTCATGCGCTGGTGGATCCGTTGTCTGTTCCGGCGACCTGGTACGCCCCGGTGGGCGCCTTGAAACCGATGCCTTTGGTCTGGGCGCCCCACTTACGCGTGAGTGCGATCAGATGCAAGGCCGCAGCTGCCGCGCCGCCGCCTTTGTTCTGATCCGCGGTATCGGCGCGCACTTCGGCCTGTTTGCGGTTTTCCACGGTTAGAATGCCATTGCCGATGCACAGCCCCTGCAGGCCCATCAGCTGGATCGCGCGGCTGCTGTCGTTGCAGGCGGTGTCATAATGGGTGGTTTCGCCGCGGATCACGCAGCCCAGCGCCACGTAGCCGTCAAAATTCGAGGTGCGGTCGGCGATTGCAATCGCGGTGGGCACTTCCAGCGCACCGGGCACTTCGACGATTTCAAAGGTTCCGCCCGCAGCCTCGATTTCAGCCGCGGCACCGGTCACCAGATTGTCGGCAATATCCTTGTAGTAGGGCGCCACCACAATCAGAATTTTTACCGGCTTGTCAAACTCGGCGCGCGGCAGGGTGTAGTGGGTTTCATGTCCAGCCATTTCATGCGTCCTTCAGAATGGGGCGGCTGCCGGTGATGGACAGCCCATAAGCATCCAGCCCGACATATTTGGTCGAGGGCGAGTCGGTCAGCAGGACCAGTTCGTTCAAGCCCAGGCTTGACAGGATCTGCGCACCGATGCCGGTCTGTTTGATGGTCACTGTCCGCGCGCCGTCTTCCTCATTGGCATATAGCGCATTGCGCGGCTGACGGAACAGGGTCACCACGCCGCGGCCTTCCTCGGCAATGATCTCCATCGCGCGGGGCAGCTGGCGGGCTGATTTCGGGCCAAGGCCCAGGATGTCCGTTGCCTCATGCAGTGCATGGGTGCGCACCAGAACCGGCTCCGGCGTGGTTATGTCGCCCTTGATCATCACCACATGCTCGATGCCGTGGGTCTGGTCGGTGAACAGGCGCATCTCCCAGTCGCCGCCGATTTCCGAGGTCACGGTCTCGCGCGAGGTTTCCGTCACCAGATTGTCGTTGCGGGCCCGGTAGGTGATCAAGTCGGAAATCGTGCCAATTTTCAGCCCGTGCGTCGCGGCGTATTCCACCAGATCGGGCAGCCGCGCCATGGTGCCGTCTTCCTTCATGATCTCGCAGATCACCGAAGACGGGTAATGGCCAGCCAGGCGGGCCACGTCGCAGCCGGCCTCGGTATGGCCGGCACGGACCAGAACCCCGCCCCTGCGAGCGCGAAGGGGGAACACATGGCCGGGAGTGGCGATGTCAGCGGCGGTGTTTTCCGGGTCGATGGCAGTGGCCACGGTCAGTGCGCGATCCGCGGCAGAGATGCCGGTGGACACGCCCTCACGCGCCTCGATCGAGACGGTAAAGGCGGTCTCGTGGCGCGACGAATTATGCAGTGCCATCATCGGCAGACCCAGCTCTTCGATCCGCTCGGCCGGCAGGGTCAGGCAGATCAGGCCGCGGCCATGGGTGGCCATGAAGTTGATCGCAGCGGCATCCGCAGCTTGCGCCGGGATCACCAGGTCGCCTTCGTTCTCGCGGTCCTCATGATCGACAAGAATGAACATGCGGCCCTGGCGGGCCTCTTCGATGATGTCTTCAATCGGGCTGATGGCATCGCGCAATTGCGCCTCAACCGGCCCCGGTGTTTCAAAGCTCATATGGCAGCCTTTCAATGCGCATGGGCAGCACGCCTGGCACTGCGGGTTCTTTCCCTGCCAGATAGCCCACAGACGGAGCAAATGCCAGTCCCGCAAGCGGCAACACGGGATCCGGACGCGGCCTGTGCGCGGATGCACAGCCCGCACTGGCAATGACCCGCCCCTTATCGGCAGCTCAGGCGGCTGACAGCAGGGGGGGTTCGCACACCCGCGCCAGCGATGCGCCCGGCCCAACGCCTCCGGCGGCGTTTCAATGCAGCCCGAGGAAACGGGAGGATCCTGGATGCTGACAAGGGGCAGTGCCCCTCGGCCTGACCGTTTCACCCTGGAGTATTTCCCCCAGAAAGAAGCTGGTCAGCCGGCCTCGTTAAGCCGGGCAACATAGCGCGCCAGCGTGTCGATCTCCAGGTTCACCAGATCACCCAGCTTCACATCGCCCCATGTGGTGACTTCCTTGGTGTGCGGGATAAAATTGATGCCGAAGTCGCAGCCGTCCACATCATTTACTGTCAGCGAGGTGCCGTTCAACGCGACCGAGCCCTTGGGGGCGATGAAGCGTGCGAGGTCCTTCGGAGCGCGCAGGGTGACGCGGGTGCTATCCCCCTCATCGTGCAACTCCACCACCTCGGCAACGCCATCCACATGGCCGGAGACGATATGACCTCCCAGCTCATCTCCCACCTTCAGCGCGCGTTCCAGATTGACCCGTTTCCCGACAAACCAGCCCTTGTGGTTGCCCGAGGTATCAATATTCGTCTTGGAGATCGTCTCTGCAGAAATCTGCACATCGTACCAATCAATGCCCAGCGCGACCACCGTGAGGCAAACCCCATCAGAGGCAATGGAAGCCCCCATATCGATGGTTCCCGTGTCATAGCTGGTCGTGATGCGGGCGCGCAGGTCGCCCTGCTGCTCCAGTTCGGCAATGATGCCTACATCAGTGATGATGCCAGTAAACATGGGTCCGCTCCCCGCAGGTGTATGTCATTCCTGCCGCAGAGGTAGCCAAGCTGCGCGCGCTCCACAAGCCCTGGCTTGCCTTACCGTCCCCGGCGGCCATAGTTTCGCCCCAGTCACTTGGTAATCAATTCTTGAGACTGCCACTGCCCATCTGACACTGAGGTGCCAAGCCCCCCCGATGAATCACCGCAGCTTTCTGTTTCTGCAGGGCCCGCACGGTCCGTTTTTTGCCGCGCTCGGCCGGATGCTGCGGACGGCGGGCTGCGATGTGGCCCGGGTAGGGTTCAATGCGGGCGATCAGGCATTCTGGCGCGGCAAGGACAGCTATATTCCCTTCACCGGCAGCCTGCAGGACTGGCCGGATGTTCTGGCCGGACTGCTGGATAGCCGCGGCATCACTGATATTGTGCTGTATGGCGACACCCGCCCGCTTCACGCCAGCGCGATCGAGGCCGCGCAACAGCGCGGCCTCACCGTGCATGTCTTTGAAGAAGGCTATCTGCGCCCCTACTGGGTGACTTACGAGCGCGGCGGCGCAAATGGCCATTCGCGGCTGATGGAGATGGGCGTTGCGGAAATGCAGCAAGCCCTGGCGCTGTCCGACATGGAGACGCCGCTGCCGCCGGCCCATTGGGGCGATATGCGCCAGCACGTGTTCTACGGTGCGCTGTACCACTGGTTCGTGATGTTCCGAAACCGCAAATACCGCAATTTCCGCCCCCACCGGTCGCTGACGGTAACCAAGGAATTCCGGCTTTACCTCAAGCGGTTGCTGCTGATGCCAGCCCAGGCGCTGGAGCGGCGGATGGCGGAACGGCGTATCCGCAACGGCGGGTTCCCCTATCATCTGGCGTTGCTGCAGCTTGAGCATGACAGCTCCTTTCAGATGCATTCGCCGTTCTCCAGCATCGGCGAATTTCTGCAGGAGGTGATCCGCGGCTTTGCCGAAGGCGCCCCGCGCCACCATCACCTGGTGATCAAGGCGCATCCGCTGGAGGACGGCCGCGCCCAGGTGCGCCGCACCCTGCGCCGTCTGGCGCGCGACCACGGCATCGAAGACCGGGTTCATTATGTGCGCGGCGGCAAGCTGGCGCGGCTGCTGAACGAAGCGCGCACTGCGGTGACCGTCAATTCCACCGCCGGCCAGCAGGTGCTGTGGCGCGGCATTCCTCTGCGGGTGTTCGGGCGCGCGGTTTACGGCAAGCCGGAGTTTGTCTCCGAGCAGCCCCTGGCGGACTTCTTTGCCGCCGCCAGCCGCCCGGACAGCCGCGCCTACAAGGATTACCGCCGTTTCCTGCTAGAAACCTCGCAAGTGCCCGGCGGCTACTACTCCCGCGAGGGGCGCCGCCAGCTGCTGCGCCAAGTCGCCGACATGATGCTGGCCGACGAGGACCCCTATGATGCGCTGCGCCTGGGCACAGCGGCACCGCGGCAACAGTTGCGTCTGGTGACCTGAACCAACCGGGCCCTGAGGCTGGCTTTTTCCCTGCCGGCAGGTTAGGTTGCCGCTAAAACTTGAGGCAAACAATAATTGGTCGAGGAGACCGAGCAGTGAAATCCGTTCCCCTTCGCTGGGCGCGTCCGGTGGCAATGCTTGCGGCATTTGCCCTTGCGGTCTCTTGCGGGTTGCCCAAGGTCGGCCCTAACAAGCGCCAGATCTTTGCCGGATCCGTGCAGCGGGAAGGCGATGCCTTCATCGTATCCGTCAACGACCGCGTCGCCCGTGCCACAGCCGTTGTTCCGGCCCTTGGCTTTTCTTCCGGCTTCACCTCTGCGGGCCGGCTCACCTCGGACACCATCCGTCCCGGAGACGTGCTAGGGCTGACGGTCTGGGAGAATGTGGATGACGGGCTGCTGGCGGCCGAGGCCACCAACTCCACCGTGCTGGAGGAGGTTCAAGTCGACAGCGCCGGCTATATCTTCGTGCCTTACGCAGGCCGCTTGCGCGCTTCCGGCAATACCCCCGACCAGCTGCGCGAGACCATCACCAGAAAGCTAGAAGACCAGACCCCCGACCCGCAGGTTCAGGTGCGCCGCCTGGCCGGTGACGGTGCCACGGTCAGTCTGACGGGCGCTGTCGGCGGCCAGGGCGTCTATCCGATCGAACGCCCGACCCGGACCCTGTCCTCCATGCTGGCCAAGGCAGGCGGCGTGACAATCTCGCCGGAAATCGCCCAGGTCACCGTGATCCGGGGTCAGGAAAAGGGCAAGATCTGGTTCCAGGATCTGTTCGACCATCCGGAGCTGGACGTGGCCCTGCGCGGCGGCGACCGTATCCTGGTGGAAGAAGACACCCGCTCCTTCACCGCCTTGGGCGCGACCTCAGCCCAAGCGCGGGTGCCGTTCGAAAGCCAGGACCTCTCGGCGCTGGAAGCCATCGCCCAGGTCGGCGGGCTGATTTCCACCGCCTCCGATCCGACCGGTGTGTTTGTGCTGCGCAATGAGCCGGCCGAGATCGCCAACCAGGTGCTGGGCCGCGACGACCTGATCGGCGCGCAGCGGTTGGTCTATGTGCTGAACCTGACCCAGCCGAACGGGCTGTTTGTCGCCCGCGATTTCGTGATCCGCGACAACGACACCCTTTATGTCACCGAAGCACCCTACGCCCAGTGGACCAAGACCATCTCGCTGCTTGTGACGCCGGTGGGGTCGCTGTCGAGCGTGTCGGCCGCCCTGGGCGATTAATCAGCCAATGCGCCTGATGCTAGGCCGGACAGAAGCCGGGAGCACGTCTTCCCGGCTTTTTGTTTTCAACGGCGGTTTTCTGACCCAGCGCCGGGTGCGGCGGATTCTGCAGCATTGCGGTTATGGCATCCGGCTGGGGCTGCCGCAGGCCGAGGATCTGGTTGGTATCTGGGGCGCCTCGCCCACTGCGCACCGGGGCATTGCAGTCGCCGAACAGCGCGGCTGCGGGCTGGTTAGGGTCGAGGATGCCTTTCTGCGTTCACTCTACCCCGGCCGTGCAGGCGAGCCGCCTTTGGGGCTGCTACTGGATCAGGCAGGGGTGCATTTCGACGCAGAACAGCCGTCGGAGCTGGAACAGATGCTGACCGGCCACCCGCTGGATGACGCGCATCTGATGCGCCGGGCACGCGATGCGATTGCCCGGCTCAAGCATGCCAATCTCAGCAAATACAACGCCTTTGATCCCGCGACCCCGGTGCCGGAACCGGGCTATGTTCTGGTTGCGGATCAGGCGCGCGACGACGCCTCGGTCACTGCATCACGCGCTGATCGGGCGCGGTTTCTGGAAATGCTTGCCTTTGCCCAGGAAGAGCACCCTGGCGCGCGGGTGCTGATCAAGACTCACCCTGAGACATTGCGCGGTTACCGGGCGGGTTATTACGATGCCAAGGACGCGCAGGGGCGGGTGGAACTGTTCACCGCCAGTGTATCGCCCTGGGCGCTGCTGGAGGGGGCCGTCGGAGTTTATACTGTCTCCTCGCAGCTGGGATTTGAAGCAATCCTGGCAGGCCACAAGCCGCGTGTCTTCGGACAGCCGTTCTACGCGGGTTGGGGGCTGAGCATTGACGACGCCCCGCCCCCCCGCAGGCAGCGGCGGCTGACGCGGGCTCAACTGTTTGCAGCCGCGATGATTCTCTATCCGAAGTGGTACAACCCTTTCCGGGATGAGTTGTGTGATCTGGAGACAGTTCTTGATAACTTGGAGGCACGGGTGCGGGCCTGGCGGGACGATCACCGCGGCTGGACCGCATCGGGCATGCGGATGTGGAAGCGCAAGCCCCTGCAGAGGTTCTTTGGCGCCGAGACGCGGGTGCTGTTCACAGAAGACCCGGCCAGGGCGCAGGCAAGCGGGCGCATGCGGATGGTCTGGGCCGGCAAGACGAACGCGGCGCATGACGGCGCTGTGCGGGTAGAGGACGGCTTTCTGCGGTCCCGCGGGCTGGGCGCGGAACTGGTGCCGCCTCTGTCGCTGGTGACTGACCGCCAGGGGATCTACTACGACCCGCGCCAGCCGTCGGATCTGGACACGCTGATTGCCCGCCGGGTTGAGATGACCCAGGCAGAGGAGCTGCGGGCCGAACATCTGGTGCGGTCTCTGGTCCAGGGCGGCGTGTCGAAATACAATCTCGGCGGAACCGCCCAGGCCCTGCCCGAGGGCCACCGGATCCTGGTGCCTGGCCAAGTGGAGGATGACGCCTCGATCCTTTGCGGCGCCGGTGCGGTGAGAACCAACCTGGATCTGTTGCGCGCGGTGCGTCAGGCCAACCCGGAGGCGGTGATTATATACAAGCCGCATCCGGATGTGGAGGCGGGCCTGCGCAAGGGCCAGGTTGCGGCAGAGGGGCTGGCCGATGCGGTTGCCTCCCGTGCGGACCCCATGGCCCTGCTGGGCGCGGTGCAGGAGGTCTGGACGATGACCTCTCTTCTGGGGTTTGAGGCGCTGCTGCGCGGGGTGCCGGTCACCACGCTGGGAACACCGTTTTACGGAGGCTGGGGCCTGACTGCCGATCTGGCTCCAGTGCCGCCGTGGCGGCAAGCCCGCGTCACGCTCCTGGGCCTCGTCCATGCGGCGCTGATCGACTACCCGCGCTATTTCGACCCGGTGACCGCCCAGCCCTGCCCTGTGGAAGTGGCGGTGATGCGCCTGCGCGAAGGGCACTTGCCGCACCCGGGGGTTGGCAACCGTCTGCTCTCCAAACTTCAAGGACTATTCGCCACCTACGCCCATCTGTGGCGCAGACCACCCTGGCAAGCTTAAAACGGAAGGCTCCCGCGCCCGCAGCGCACCCTGACTGACGCCAGCCCGCCCTTGGCGGCCTTGGGCGTAGAGCATGACACATGCTCCGCCGACGGACGGGAAAGGCTGCCTTGTCGGAATAAGGGATGATCAGCGCAGTGCGCGGGTCCAGCGGTGCAGGATGTCTTTGCCGAGGGGGCGGGTTTCAACCAGCTCAAACCGCGGCGCTTCCTCCAGCCGGCCGATGCCGAGCGCACCGATCGATGGCAGCCCCTCGGCACCGATACCCAGTCCGGCGGTAAATCCGATCAGCTCATCGACCAGATCAAACGCCAGAAGCGACGCCGCCAGCGCACTGCCACCTTCGCAGAACACCCGCGTGAGCCCCGACTGACCCAACTGCTGCAGCACATCCGCAGCGTCCAATTGCACCCCGTGCGAGGCACAGGGGATCAGCTTTGCGCCCAGCCCTTCCCAGGCCTGGATCCGCTCATGATCAGCGCCGTGACCGTGGCACAGCCAGACCGGCACATCCCTGGCGGTACGGGCCAGTTGCCCCATCAGCGGCAAGTCCAGATGGCGTGAGATCACCACCCGCACCGGCTGGTGGTCCACACCCAAGTCCCGCACCGTCAGCGAAGGATCATCCGCCCGCGCAGTCCCGCCGCCGACCATCACCGCGTCATGGTGCGCGCGCATTGCGTGCACGGCACGGCGCGCCTCCGGTCCGGTGATCCATTTGCTTTGGCCCGATCCGGTGGCAATGCGCCCGTCAAAACTGCTTGCCAGCTTCAGCGTCACCAGCGGGCGGCCCTGTTCGGTCTTCAGAAAGAACCCGGCATGATCCCGCGCCGCCTGTGCCGCCCAAATCCCGGTGGCCACCGCGATGCCCGCATCGCGCAGCATCTGAAAACCGTGCCCGGACACCCGCGGATCGCTGTCCTCGATCGCCGCAACAACCCGCGCCAGCCCGGCATCGATCAGCGCCTGCGCGCACGGCGGAGTTTTGCCGTGATGGGCGCAAGGTTCGAGCGTCACATAAGCGGTGGCGCCGCGTGCGGCCTCACCGGCCTGCGCCAGCGCTTCGGTTTCGGCATGAGGGCGGCCGCCCGGCCGGGTCCAGCCGCGGCCCACAACGCGGCCGCCCTGCACGATCACACAGCCGACCGCCGGGTTAGGCCAAACA
>NZ_JAXMOX010000032.1:0-28452 GCF_034669605.1 Leisingera sp. | reverse complement strand
AGGACAAGCGTGCGGTCGTATTGAACAGATTTCGGCGTATTGAGTGAGTACGACATGACCAGTTCTCCTATCATTGGCATGGCGCAGCCTATCCGCTCTGCGCCACTAATCATGGGATCTGTTTGCGCGGCACACGCGACCGCTTGCTCTGATAGTTTCCGCAGGCCAAGTCCCATACGGGTCTTTCGGACAAGCTTGTGTCCCTGACATTAGGCTTGGTGTTTTGGCTGGCGCGCTGACTGTGCTCCATCATCTCAAAGGTCTTGCTGTCTCGGTCCCTCTTATCATCAGATCAGGCCGTGTGCGGCCGGGCTTTGATGATGTGACCGCTCTCCTTTGTGGATCGTTGCAGACCCACCTTGGCACAATGGTGCCGTCGGGGGGCTGTCACATCATCAAAGCCACTCTACGATACACCGCGCTTGACACTTCTCTATCCTCACCACGACGGTCTTCCGGGTGTTGAGGGGCGTCAGGCCCAGCACTCCATTGGCGGTGGCTGCATTCGGCTTGATACGATGAGCTTCAATGCCGCAAGCGGCAAGGATGCCGTTGTTCGACTGCGCAGTTTCCTACTTGGCCATGAAACGCAAGAACGCGTTCGAAACGTGGCGGCATCTGAGGAGTGCAGATTCTCAGAACGGGATACAAACCGGGATACATCTGTTATCACTTGACCACATATCCTTGATATTTCACTTTTTAATTACGCAATAACATATACTTAGCATGACACCCCTGCCATCGGCTTCCTGACATAGCGAAACAAGAAGCTTGTACCTCAGAGAGGCTCCAAAGCGCCCCAGTTGGTTTGAGCATCCCCCCGAAGCACCCGTTATCGCGTTATACGGGTGTGGCGGGTTGCCCCTAGACACCCGCCAAAAGTGTTCCGAACTGCCTTTCAAGTTTGTTAAGCACGCCGGCAGCCAGCCCTGCGGGCTCTGAGGCTATGTCACCCCAACACAGCATGAACAGCCCGCAGCGTCGCTGCCACCACCTGATCAGCTTCCGCTCGGCTGAGGCAGAACGGTGGCGCAAAACCCAGGATGTCACCCTGCGGCATCGCGCGGGCGATGACCTTGTCCTGTTCCAGCAGCTTGGCCGAGATCTGCGGCCCGATCTTGTCAGCGGCATCAAAGAAGGTGCGGCTGGCCTTATCCTTCACAAACTCCACGGCACAGAGCATCCCGGTCCCGCGCACCTCGCCCACGTTGGCATGGCCCGACAGCGCCTCAGCCATTGTGGCGTTCAGATAGCCCCCCACCTCGCCAGCGTTCTGTACCAGATTCAGATCGTCGATCAGCTTGAGGTTGGCGACGCCGGCAGCGGCCCCTATGGGGTGCGCCGAATAGGTCCAGCCGTGGCCGATCGGGCCGTTTTCGTCTGTACCCTGTTCCAGCACCTTCCAGACCTTGTCCGAAACTATAGACCCCGACAACGGCGCATAAGCCGAGGTGAGACCCTTGGCAATAGTGATGATGTCCGCCTCGATCCCGTAGTGATCCGAGCCGAACATGCTGCCCAGACGCCCGAAACCAGTGACGACCTCATCCGCAACCAGCAGGATGTCGTGCTTCTTCAGTACCGCCTGGATCGCCTGCCAGTAGCCTGCAGGCGGCGGCACGATGCCGCCAGTGCCCAAGACCGGCTCGCCGATGAAGGCAGCGATCGTGTCGGCACCCTCGCGCTCGATCAGCGCGTCCAGCTCAGCCGCGCAATGGGCGACGAACTGCTCTTCGGTCTGATCAAGGTTGTCGCGGCGGTAGTAATAGGGGGCTTCGGTGTGAATCACCTGCTCCACGGGCAGATCGAACTTCTTGTGGAACAGCTCCAGCCCGGTCAAGGAGCCGGTGACCAGCCCCGAACCGTGGTAGCCGCGCCAGCGGGAGATGATCTTCTTTTTCTCCGGACGGCCCAGGATGTTGTTGTAATACCAGATCAGCTTGACGTTTGTTTCATTCGCGTCCGAACCGCCGAGGCCGAAATAGACCTTGGACATGTTCTGCGGTGCGCGATCCAAAATCATCTTGGCCAATGTGATCGAAGCTTCGGTGCCATGGCCCACATAGGAATGGTAATAGGCCAGTTCCTTGGCCTGTTCGCCGATGGCTTCGGCAAT
Source organism: Leisingera sp. (assembly GCF_034669605.1). Taxonomy (GTDB): domain Bacteria; phylum Pseudomonadota; class Alphaproteobacteria; order Rhodobacterales; family Rhodobacteraceae; genus Leisingera. The sequence goes on along the minus strand of NZ_JAXMOX010000032.1, from coordinate 26,333 downwards.
CTCCTGACGGCCATAGCCAACGTTTACGCAGTAGAGGCCGGCAAAGGCATCCAGCAGTTTGTTGCCGTCGCGGTCCTCGATGAACACGCCGGAGGCGGTCTTGATCACCCGGTTCGGGCTTTCGCCGCGGGCGTGCTGGGCCAGATGGGTCGAGGGATGGAAAAAGTTCTTGCGGTCCCACTGGTCGAGTTGGTCGTTCTTCAGCATCTAACTTCCTTTCTCTTCCGCGTGAGGGTCAGGCCCAGTCGCGGCAAACGTATTTAATCTCTGTAAACTCTTCCATGCCGAGGCGCGCGCCTTCGCGGCCCAGGCCGGACTGTTTGGTGCCGCCAAACGGGATCGGCGCGCCGGTCACCTTGGTGCGGTTCACCGCCACCATGCCGTATTGCAAGGCGCGGCTCAGCCGGTAGATCCGCCGCGGGTCGTGGCTGTGGACATAGGCCACCAGCCCGTATTCGCTGTCATTGGCCCGCGCCACCACCTCCTCTTCGGGTTCGAAAGGGATGATGGGGGCAACGGGGCCGAATGTCTCCTCGGACATGATCAGCGCACCGGCCGGTACATCGGTCAGAACAGTCGGCTCAAAAAACAGCGGCCCAAGGGAGTGCCGTTTGCCGCCGCAGGCCAATTTCGCACCCTTTGCCAGCGCGTCAGCCACGTGTTCCTCCTGCTTCTGCACCGCCCTTTCGTTCATCAGCGGGCCCAGGTCGCAATCGTCCATGCCCTTGCCTATGGTCAGCGCCTTGGCAGCCTCGGTGAACTTCGCGCAAAACTCAGCATAAACGGGCCGCTCCACAAAGATCCGATTGGCGCCCAGGCAATCCTGGCCGGAGGTGGCGAATTTTGCCTTGATTGTCTCAGCGACCGCTTTGTCCAGATCGCAGCCCTTAAAGACGACAACCGGCGCGTGGCCGCCCAGTTCCATCACCAGCCGTTTCACCGTGCCGGCGGACTGGCGGTACAACAACTTGCCGATATTGGTGGACCCGGTGAAGGACAGCGCCCGCACCCGGGTGTCGCGTGTCCAGGGTTCCACCACCGTGGACGCCTTGCCGGTCACCACGTTGAACACGCCGGCCGGGATGCCAGCGCGCTCTGCCAGCTCCGCCAGCGCCAGCGCGCTGAACGGCGTTTCGCCCGAGGGATGCGCCACCACGGTGCAGCCTGCTGCCAGTGCGGCGGCTGCCTTGCGGGTGAGCATGGCCGAGGGGAAGTTCCACGGCGTGATCAGCGCTGCCACCCCCACCGGTTCGCGCCACAGCTCCACCTCGGCGTCCGGCAGGTGGCTGGTCACGCCTTCGATATTTGGGCGCTTGGCCTCCTCGGCATAGAACTCTACAAAGGCCGCACCGTAATCGATCTCGCCGCGGGCTTCGGAAAGAGGTTTACCCTGTTCCAGCACCATGATGCGGGCGAGGTCTTCCTTGTGTTCCAGCTGCAGCTCAAACCAGCGCCGTAGAATCGCGGCGCGCTGTTGCGGCAACAGGCCGGCCCAGGCCGCAAACGCCGCCTGAGCCGCATCCACGGCCGCAAAGGATTCCTCTGCCGACAGGCTCGCCACGTGACCCAGCTCAGCACCGTCCGCCGGATCACTGACCGGGAAGGTCTCACCGGTTCCAGCGCCTTGCCACTTGCCGTTAACGTAGGAAAACGAGCGCACCAAGGCCTTGTCGGCTATGTCCGCACGGGCAGAGAGAGCGGTCTCTGTCATGATGTCCCTCCTTATGTCTTGCAGAGGAGACTGCCGGATCGAAGCAGATGAAGTGACCAAAGTTGGCGGCATCAGCAGAGGATTCATCTGCCGCGAGGGTGCCCTTCGCGCGAACAGCGCCGCAGGCGCTGCAGGTCCGCCCGCAAGGGCTGATCATCGCACCCGGTTCAGCCCTGTCCGAGCAGGATATCAAGCGGAGGCGCCCCGCCCCCTTTGACCGGCTTGGTCACGATATAGGTAAAGTAGCGGCTCAGGCCGATGCGGGCGTCCAGCATCTCGTCAAGCAGCCGCTGATAGGCATCTATGTCACTGGTAACGATCTGCAGCAGGTAATCAAATCCGCCCCCCAGCGCCCAGCAAGCGGTGACCTCATCATAGCGCTGCATCGCCGTCTCAAACGCGCGGAAGCTGGCGGCGGTGTGATCTGCGATCTCCGCTGCAACAAACACCGTCACATGCGGTGCCAGTTTCTTGAGGTTGATGCGGGCGCCGTACCCTTCGATCAGCCCGGCCTGCTCCAGCTTCTTCAGCCGGTCCCAGCAGGGGGTCGCTGACAGGCCGATCCGTTCGGCCAGCGCGGCCTTGGTGATGCGGCCCTCGGTTGAGAGCACCCGCAGAATATCAAGGTCGCGCTGATCCAGTTGCATGTGATCCGCCCTATCAGGCCCCGGCGACGCCGACAACAGCCACGCAGTCGCCGGATTTGATCAACCCGGGAAAGTGGCGGCTGATCATCAGGCCCGCGCGGCGGGCACGGTATTCCACCGGCGGCTGCCCGGAGCGGTCCAGCGGCCAGACCCGGGCGATCAGATCGCCCTTGGCCACCACCCCGCCCAGATCGACCATCGCCTCGTAAAGACCGTCGCCCTCGCTGAACAGGAAACAATCGCCATCCGGCATCGACAGGTTCACAGTTTTATCCAGCTGCATCTCGCCCTGCAGGATGCCGGCATGGATCAGTACGTTGCGCAGACCCTTCTTGGCGATCGCATTGCTGCGCGCTGTCGAAGACCCGCCGCCGCCCAGCTCGGTAGTGACCAGCACCTTGCCCATCTCCTCGACCGCGGTGTCATACATGCCCGCACTGTCGATTTCCAAGAGTTGCACCGAATAGGGCGCGTTGAACGCCTTCATCGCGGCAAAGCAGGCCTCCTGTGTCGCCTTATCCTCCAGGATATGCGCGGCTGCAAAGGGCACGAAATCCAAAGTCTTGCCGCCCGAATGAAAATCCACCGCAATATCTGCCATAGGCAACAGCGTGCGCTGGAAGAAGTCGGCGATCTTTTCGGTCACGGTGCCGTCAGGGCGGCCTGGAAACGACCGGTTCATGTTGCCCTTGTCGATGGGCGAGGTGCGGCTGCCTGCTCGGAACGCCGGGTAGTTGAAGGCCGGCACGATGATCAGCCTGCCGGACACATCCTCTGCCTTTGTAGCGGCGGCCAGCTCATGCAGGGCAATCGGGCCTTCGTACTCATCCCCGTGGTTGGCGCCGGTCAAGAGCGCAGTCGGCCCGTCGCCGTTCTTGATCACCGTCAGCGGGATCATCACCGAGCCCCAAGCCGAGTCGTCGCGGCTGTAGGGCAGCTTGAGAAAGCCGTGATGCACCCCGTCCTGATCCAGCGGAATCGTGGGGGAAATCGGATTTGGCTTCATGGCTCAGTCCTTCACCAGCATTTTGCGCGGCACGTTTGACAAGCATTCCGGCCCGTTTGCGCCGATGCGTATGCTTTCAGTGATCTCGAAACCCCAGTCTTCCATCCAGAGACCGGTCATGAAGTGGAAGGTCATGTTTTCCTGCAGCACGGTCGTGTCGCCCGGCCGCAGCGACATGGTGCGCTCCCCCCAATCCGGCGGGTAGCTGACTCCGATCGGATAACCGGTGCGGTTGTCCTTTTCGATACCGTAAGTTTTCAGAACCTTGAAAAACGCCTTGGCGATATCTTCGCAGGTGTTGCCGGCCTTGGCCATTTCAAGCCCCGCTTCCATGCCCTCCAGCACCGCCTGTTCGGCATCCAGGAAGGTCTGCGTCGGTTTGCCCAGGAACACGGTGCGTGACAGCGGGCAGTGATAGCGGTGCACAACGCCGGCGATTTCAAAGAAGGTGCCCTCGCCGGGTTTCATCGGCTGGTCGTCCCAGGTCAGATGCGGCGCGGCAGCGTCAGAGCCTGACGGCAGCAGCGGCACAATCGCCGGATAGTCGCCGCCGATGCCCAGACTCTTGTCATAGCGCAGAGCGGCGTTATAGATCTCCGCCACCAGATCGCATTTGCGCATCCCCGGCTCGACCTTCTCGAAAATCCGCCGGTGCATCCGCTCCACGATCTTGCCCGCCTGCCGCATGTAAGTGAGCTCGGCTTCGGATTTCACCGCCCTCTGCCAGTTCACAAGCGCGTTGGAGTCGGCAAAGCGCGCATTGGGAAGGTGCTTTTGCAGCGATGCAAAAGCCGCGGCGGTGAAATAGTAATTGTCCATTTCAACACCGATGGCACCGCCGTCCAGCCCGCGGTCCTTCAGCTGCGCCGACAGGTAGTCCATCGGGTGGCGCTCGGTCGATTGCACATAGTGGTCCGGGTAGCCGATGATACTGACGGGGGCCATGTAGCAGGTGAGCAAGGCACCGTTGGCATCCTGGCCGCGGCCGTACCAGATCGGCTCACCCTCCAGGCCAATGATAACGCATTGATGCACATAGAAGGACCAGCCGTCATAGCCAGTCAGCCAGTTCATGTTAGAGGGATCGGTGACGATCAATAGATCAAGCCCGCGGCGGACCATCTCGGTGCGGGTCTTGTCGAGGCGCTCTTGGTATTCAGCGCGGGAGAAATACAGCTTGGGGTTTGCCATATGCGTGGGTCCTAGTTGATCAGCTGGTGAATGTTGGGGCAGCGCCCGCCGCGTCTGTCCGCGCATAGACGCCCTGCACTTCGGTTCTTGCTTCTGCAACGCTATAGCGCCAAGTGGCGGCCTGTGCGGCGCCGCCCGTCAGCCCAATCCCCGCTGCCGTTAGTGCAGCGGAGGTAACTTTGACAGTCTGAGCCATGTTTTCCTCCCAAGTCCCGCAGGTGCCTGAGCACCGTTTCGTCAGGCCTGAAAGGGATTGTACCGCATGTCAATTTTTTTATTGTCACAGGACAATCAGTACATAAGGGGTGAAATCCCCTCAGGCAGGCGTCCCAGCATGCCGGCAATCAGCTCCAACACCTGCGTGAATCGATCCAGATCCTGAATACTGCCGAGCGACAGACGCACCGCATTCGGCGGCGGTGTCTTTGGGGTCAGGAACGGCGGGTCCGGTGCCACCGCGACTTTCAGCTCACGCGCGTAAGACACGAAACTGCCGGTGCTCCAGCCCATGGGCAGCGGCAGCCATAGATGCAATGCCGAAGGGTGGCCCTGCCAGTGCCCGTCTTTCAGCACCTCTGCCGCGATAGCTTAGCGCTTCGCCAGCGCGCTCCGCTGCCACTGCGCCAGCTCCAGCGCAGTGCCGTCCTGCACCCAGGGGTGGCTGGTTCGCACATCAGCGGCGTCGCCATCCAACCGAACACGACAATCCGCCCGGTCAATGCCGGCAGCAGATGCTCCGGCGCCACCATGTAGCCTGCGCGCAGCCCCGACACGGTGCATTTGGTAAACGTCGTCAAATAGATCGACCGCTCCGGGGCAAGAACGGCAACCGGCACCGGGCGGCCCTCGGCAACCGGACAAAGGCATCGTTTCTGATGATGTGCAGATCATGTTTGCGGGCGATCCCCACCAGCGCACGGCGGCGATCTTCAGGCATCATTCCCGCCGTCGCGCTAGCCAGAGACGGAAGCAAAAACAGAACCTTGGGGTTGCCACCCAGACAAACCCGATCAAGTGCATCCCGAAGGATACCATCCGCATCCACATCAACCCCTGCTAGGTTCAAGCCCAGATAGGAACACCCAGAAACCAGCAAATGGTGAGTGACCTTGTCTGACACCACGGTGTCGCCAGGCCGGGTCAGCGCCGATAGTGCAGCTTACATGCCGTGACTGACCGCATTGGTCATGATGATCCGCTCCGGCGGCACCTCCACACCGCAATGCAGCAGCCACCGCACTCCGGCGGCCCGGCGGGCGTCATGACCGATGTTCGGGCGGCAGGACAGATAGTAGCTCGAATCCAATTCCTCCGGCAGGTCCCTCGGCGCTTGCTCGAACCGCTCTGCGTGCTGCTGCGAGAATGCCGGACGTGAAATCGACAAGCAAATCCGCCGCCCCGCTCAGAACTCAGCAGAAACGGCTGATCATTGGGCTTGTCAGGATCCAGAACGTAGCTGCCCCGGCCGACTTGGCCGTCAATAAGCTTTTGCCGCCGCAAACTTTCATATGGCTTGCTGGCAGTGTGGACACTCAGCCCGAGATCATCGGCCATTTTGCGGTGGGTCGGCAACTGCGCCCCCTGCTCCAGCTTGCCGTCTGAGATTGCCCGTGCGATGGCCAGCGCAAGGCTCGCATGCAGGGGGGAGATCAAGGTAAAGGGGTCAGGACCCCAAATTGTCATGCAACATTTTGGAATTCTCAGCAGCAGTTTCGCAATACAATTTCCGCCACGCTGATTTCCAAAATCTCAGCAATCATCCAACTTTCGGCTTTACCGGACATCGGTCCGCCTGAGCAGCGCAGCCAGGGCGGCTCACCGGCCAAAACAATCCGCTATGCGTAAGCGTTGCATCTAACCAACTTAACGAAACAATCGTCGCCGCGCATGGCTCCGACGGTATTGAGGACTAAACTGATAACCGGAAAAGCATGTTGCGGCCGACAGTCAGGAAAAATACTTGTCAGGAAATTGTTCAGCGCGCGAAGTACAACCCTGTCTCGCAATGTGGGGATCGACACCTGTCTTGGTGCGCACTCAGCATTTTTCAGATTTAGCTTCTGTCGATACGGAAAGATCTTGCAGGTGCCGGAAAGAGCACGCCGCGCAATTAGATGCACGTCTTCATCACAAGACTGCAACAAGCGCTCATAGCTTGTTCCGTCCACTCCACGTGCAACATCTTCTTTCAGGTGCAGGTCCACGATTTCTTGGAGGCTACGCCCCGAGAAATGCGCGGCGAAACGGTCAGCAGAACTCTTACTCATAATTTCGGTTTCGAAACATCTGCGAAGTCGATGCCTTACCCGCCTAAAACGAAGGGCACAGTTGCGAAGATTACCAGTAGAACTCGCGAAAGCGCCCAATCGAGTGCGTAGGAGCGGCGCCGCCACCAGCCCATGCACTAAATCGCTCCGCGATATGGGCGCCTGTGGCTGGCGTTGTGGGAAACCGGGATTTTTTTCGCGTTTTTTGGTGTTGGGTGTGTGCTGTCAGGCGAGGTGATTTTGCCTCGGTTGACAGAGGGGTTTCCCATGACCGTTCAGCAGTCTACACCGATGGCACGCCTTCGGGCCCGGATGATTACCGATATACCGGCGCGCAATCTGGGACCGGCTTCTCAAACCAGCCACTTGCGGGCCTGCAAGCGGTTTGCAGCCTGGCTCGGACGGTCCCCCGAGACCGCGGCACCCGACGATGTGCGGGACTTCCAGCGGCATCTGATGGAAAGCGGGACGAGTATCTGCACCCGCAACCAGACCATGACCGGGGTGAAGTTTCTGTTCCGGGTGACGCTGCGCCGCCATGACCTGGCCGCGGAGGTTTTTAGCCTCAAGGAGCCGGTGAAGGTGCCGCTGGTGCTGAGCGGCAACGAGGTCACGCGCATCCTGGTCATGGCACCAAGCTTGAAGGCGCGTGTGATGCCATCGCTGGCCTATGGCTGCGGCCTGCGTGCGGGCGAGGTCGTCCGGCTGAAGGTTGACGACATTGACGGCGCCCAAAACATCATCCACATCGTGCAATCCAAGGGCCGCAAAGATCGCAACGTGATGCTTCCCGCCGGCATTCTGGGACTATTGCGGGATTGGTGGAAAGAACGTCCCGCCGGTCAGGACCCCGGCGTGCCCGGGCCTGATCGGGTCATTGTCCCCGGCTATCGCGGCAAGCACCTGTCTGCCCGTCAGTTCTCGCGTCTGTTCAAGCAGGCCGCGCGAGCCGCGGGCATCACCAAGCCTGTGACGCTGCACAGCATCTGTGTGAGCCAGGCATGAGTGTCGACGGCGTTCATCTTGCAGGTTTCAATCATCGACGCGAGGAATGCCCATTTCCGGGCACCGGCGCCATGCCCGGCAAACAGAGCGTTCTTCCTGTTCAAAGCGAACGGTCGGATTGTCCGCTCGCACCACTGCCCGGCAGGCGATTGCGCGGCAATCTGCCGGGAGGGGGAATTGGAGTCCAGTTCCACGCGACCGTCGTCGCGGAACCCGGTCAGACCTGCCCAGAATCTGAAGATGAAGTTCAGGACATCGCCGATGGGGGATTTGGAGAAGACACAAATGCGGTTTTCCTTGCGCCAGTTCGCCATTTGCCCGATCAGCGGTTTTGAGCGCTCCTGGCGCGCCGCTTTTCGATCCTCCTGACATTGGCCCCGGATGTCCTTTTCGATGCACTAGAGAGCCTGGATCTGGATCAGACCATCGACCGCAATCGGGGTGGCTTTGCCGGATTTGGCGACCTCGAAAAGTTTGCGCCGGGCGTGTGCCCAGCAGTAGGCCAGTCGGATCGTGTCCCCCTGACGCTTGAGCAGGCGGTTATAACCCGCGTATCCGTCCACTTGCAGGGTGCCGGTGAAGCCTTTCAGAATGTCTTCCACGTATTGGCCGGACCGCCCCGTCGCATGGGTGAAGGCCACACCCCGGGGGGGGGCCCCTGCCCCATGGCCGGTCATCGCGTGCAAGCGCCCAGAAGTAGCCGGTTTTGGTCTTCTTGCGACCGGGATCGAGCACCGGGGCAACCGTTTCATCCATGAACAGCTTGCCCGAGCGTTTCAGGTCAGCCATCAGCGCATTAAAAACGGGACGTAGCTCAAAGCCTGCGCGACCCACCCAGGCTGCCAATGTGGAGGGATCCAGATCGATGCCCTGACGGCTGTAGATTTGCGCCTGGCGGTACAATGGCAGGTGATCGGTGTTCATTCCGGGCTTACACCGCCCACCGGGCCGACGGTCCCCTCCGAACTTGCTGACGATCAAATGCACTGCCCGGTATCCCCAAACACCTTCGAACAGAGCGCCGAACTGCGCCTTTGTCATAGACAATGGTGCCTTTACTTAGCTTCGGCCAAACGAACCCCGCTCCTTCAATGCGCTTGTAGACCAGAACAAGACCAGTCCCATCCCAGATCAGGATCTTCATCTTGTCTCGGCCCTCCGACCTGAAGACGAAGAAAGCCCCAGAGGAAACTCGATAGTCATGCTTCCACAGAGATTACGGCCAAGTCCACTTTGACTTCCGGAAGGCGCAAGCATCTCGGCAACGGGTGCGCTGCCCTCTACACTCACTGCAGCAAACGCAGGGCCTTCCACGTGAATTTTCTCTCCGCGACGTCGCCGATCGGCAACCGACCATTTGCGGACAAGGCATTCGTGCGTTCCAAGCCCCGCTGCGATATCTCCGGGTGACTGGCCTTCTTCCCGAATGCGTCGTGTGGCTTCCCATTTCAACTCGTTGTGCCAGATGTTCTTCCCAGACGCCGGCTTGCGAATTTTGAACCCCCAGACCTGGTCGCCGACATGCGGACCTCCTGCTAGTTGCCGGGGCCTGAATACCATTCACAGTGCAAGCAGGTTTAGGGGGTGTTTAGGGGGGCAGATGCAACACTTACCGCTATGCGCAGCCTCGGAAATCACCAAGTCCTCCCGCGGTTTCGCAATGGGCAAATTCGGCTGCCCCTTGATGCAATGGCCCGCACCCCCGCCCCAGTCAGAGCACACTTGCAGACCCGAAAGGCTGGACATCGGCAATACGGGCACGGGCCGGTCATCCCAGTTTCAGCACTTGCTCGATTACATATGCGGTTTGTGCGTCAGTCTGAGCAGGCCCAATCGGCAGGCTGATCACTTCCGCAGCCAGCGCTTCGGAAACAGGGAACGCTCCCTTGGTATAGCCAAGCCCGGCATAGGCGTTCTGCAGATGCGGCGGTTTGGGGTAGTGGATGACGGTGCCGACCCCAGCCCCTTCCAGCCGGGCACGGAAAGCATCCCGGTCCGGATGGCGCACAACAAAGAGATGCCAGACCGGGTTCGCCCATTTCGGCACCACCGGCAGCACCAGGCCGGATGCGGACAGCGCGTCCAGATAACGGGCGGCAATTGCTTGGCGGCGGGCATTCCAGGCATCGAGCACTTGCAGTTTCACCTGCAGTGCAGCCGCCTGGATCGGGTCCAGGCGGCTGTTCTGACCAGACAATTCATGCTCGTATTTAACCGCCGAGCCATAGTTCCGCAGCATCGAGACCCGCGCCGCCAGCTCCGGCGAGGTGCTGGTGAATCCGCCGCCATCGCCCAATGCACCCAGATTCTTACCCGGGTAAAAGCTCCAGCAAGCAGCCTCGCCAAAGCTGCCGATCCGCTTGCCTTTGTATATGGCACCATGCGCTTGGGCAGCGTCTTCCAGCAGGTGCAACCCGTGCTGCCCGGCCAGTTCTATCAGCGGATCCATGTCAGCAGGCTGGCCATATAGGTGGACCGGAATGATGGCCTTGGTGCGGGGCGTTATGGCGGCGGCCACCGCATCCGGGTCGACATTGTGGGTGGCCTCCAGCGGCTCCACCGGAACGATGGTTGCACCGCAATAGCTGACTGCCAGCCAGGTTGCGATATAGGTATTTGCGGGCACGATGACCTCGTCTCCCGGACCGATTTCCATTGCCTTCAACGCCAGGATCAGCGCGTCCAGCCCATTGCCAGTGCCTAGGCAGTGAGGAGCACCGGTGTAGCGGGCGAATCCGGCCTCAAACGCTTCAACCTCAGGACCCAGGATGAAATGCCCGGACCGCGCAACCCGCAGCACAGCTGCCTCCAGCCGGTCCTGAATTTCGGCATGGGCGCCGACGATATCAAGGAACGGAACCCTCATGCAGCACCTGCTGCAGCTTTGAATTGATCATAATCGCGGATGTAGTCCGCTTCGTCATAAACTTCGGATGTCAGCACCATGCAGACCGCCCCCGAAGAGAAGTTGTCCAGATAGCGCCACATCATCGGGCAGACATACAGCCCATAATAGGAGCGGTTCAGATGGAAACGCTTGGTCGCGAAGCCGTCATCCAGCAGGATATCGAAGCTGCCCGACATGCAGATAATAAACTGATGCAGCGCCTTGTGCGCGTGCTCGCCCCTGTCAGCCCCGCCCGGCACATCGTAGAGATAGTACACCCGCTTGATATCAAAGGGAATATGGTTGCCGCCTTCGACAAAAGTCAGGTTGCCCCGCACGTCTGTTATCTTGGGCAAGTCAATGATTTTGCAGTCAGTCAGAGGCACGGAAACCGCCTTCGCATTTGAATGTCCCTTGTGTATATGCATATCTGAACCGGACCAGCAAGCAGCGCCGGCCGCCAGGGCCGCCTCAATCAAGGACAACGTCCCTCCCATGAGCAAAAAGCTACTGATCATCGGTGCAGGTGAATTCGCCGACATCGCCTACGAGTATTTCACCGTCGACAGCGACTATGAGGTCGCGGGTTTTGCGGTGGAGGCAGAGTTTCTGACCGAGGAAGAAAAATTCGGCCTGCCCGTGGTGGCGCTGGAAACAGTGGAAACCGTGTTCCCCGCTTCTGAGGTTGAGGCGCATGTGGCCGTGACTTCGACCAAACTGAACCGGATCCGCGCACGGCTGATCGAAATTGCCCGCAGCAAGGGCTACACGCTAGCCAGTTTCATCAGCCCCCATGCCATGGTTTGGCGCACGGCAGAGCTGGGCGACAATATTTTCATTTTTGAGAACAACGTGGTGCAGCACGGGGTCACGATTGAAAGCGGCTGCGTGCTGTGGTCGGGCAACCATATCGGCCATCAGACCCGGATCCGCGAGCACTGTTTCCTGGCATCGCATGTGGTGGTCTCGGGCTACTGCGATATCGGTGCACGCAGCTTTGTCGGGGTCAATGCGACCTTTGCCGACAATGTGAAAATCGGCGAGGACTGCTTTGTCGGCATGGCAGCAGCCGTGAACAAGAGCTTTGACACCCCGGGCCAGATCCTGAACGGCAACCCGGCGGAGCCTGCCAAAGTCTCCTCCTACCGCTATTTCCGGATCAAACAGTAAAATGGGCTGGGTCAAGAAAGGGCTGGTATTTGCCCCGGATGGAAACCTGGACTGGGCCAGGCATTCCTTTATGACACCTTGCCCCTGGCAGCGGGACGAAGACACCATCCGCCTGTTTGGTGGAATGCGTGACAATCATGGGATCAGCCGGATCGGCTGGGTCGACGTCGATGCCTCCGACCCGCTGCAGGTCAAGGCTGTTTCCGACCAGCCCGCGATCGGATTGGGAACGCCGGGCATGTTCGATGACAACGGCATGATCCTAGGCGATGTCCTGGAGGTCGCAGAGAATGAGCTGCGGCTGTACTATGTCGGCTTTCAGCTGGTGGAAAAAGCCAAGTTCCTGGCCTTCAGCGGTCTGGCCGTGAGCCGCGACCGGGGCAATAGTTTTGAGCGGGTGCAGCAGACGCCGGTTATCGACCGCTGCCCCGAAGGTGCCTTTATCGGTGCCCTGCACTCCATTGCGGTGCGACCTGACGGCACCTACCGGGCCTGGATCTCCCGCGGTTTCGGCTGGCAGGACATTGGCGGGCGGCTGTTCCCGCAATATGACTGCTGGACGCTGACCAGCGAGGACGGTGTGCGCTTTGACAATGCCACCGCGCAGCGGATCATCGCCCCTGCCCCGCAAGAATACCGGATCGGCCGCCCGCGGGCGAACCAGATGCCGGATGGATCCTGGGAGCTGCGGGCGACCTCCGATACCCTGGCCAAACAATACGCCAGCTTCCGCTTCACCTCGCCTGACGGGGTGAATTTCAGCCGCACCGGTGACGAGGAACTGCCCCGCGGAGGCGCCGGTGCCTGGGACGGCGAGATGGTCTGCTACCCGGCGCGGATCGATACGGAGCAGGGCCGGAGCTACTTGTTCTACAACGGCAATAACATGGGCGCCACCGGTGTGGGCGTCGCCGTCCTTGAGGATTGAGCCGTGGCAATCGAGGTTCAGCGCTATGCAGCGGAAAACGCCAGCCAGTGGGACGACTTCCTGAAGGCGTCGAAAAACGGCACCTTCCTGCTTCAGCGCGAGTTCATGGACTACCACGCCGACCGGTTTCAGGATCATTCGCTGATGATCCATGAAGACGGTAAGCTGCTGGCCGTGATGCCCGCAAATGCCGATGGCAGCGTGCTGAACTCCCACGGCGGGTTGACCTATGGCGGGGTGGTCTCCGGTGCGAAGATGAGTGCTGAACGCATGCTTGCGGTGTTCGACGCACTGGGCGCCTATCTGCGCGCCGCCGGGTTCACCGGAGTCAATTACAAGGCGATCCCCTATATCTACCACAGCCAGCCCGCCGACGAAGACATCTATGCGCTGTTCCGGCACGGAGCCCAGGCTGTACGCATCGATGTGTCAGCCACCATCGCAGTACCCCGCCGCCTGCCCTTTGGCAGCGGTAAGAAGGACGGGCTGCGCAAGGCGCGCAAGGCCGGGTTGGAAATCCGTGAAAGTATTGATTGGAGCGCCTGCTGGACTCTGCTGACCCAGGTTTTGGGCGACCGCCACAACGCGCGGCCAGTGCATAGCGAGACGGAGATCCGACTGCTTGCGGGTCGTTTTCCTGACCAGATCCGGATGTTCGGTGCCTTTGACAAAGATCGAATGATCGCCGCCGTGGTGGTTTTTGATTGCGGCCGGACTGTGCATGTTCAGTATATTGCCGCGTCGGAACAGGGCCGCTTGAAAGGTGGCGTCGACTTGATCGTTCACCACCTGCTGGACACCGTCTTTGCCGGCAGTGCATGGCTCGACTTTGGCATTTCAACCACCGATCAGGGACGGACATTGAACACGGGCCTAGCCAAGCAGAAAGAGATGTTCGGCGCCCGTAGCACGGTGTATCAGCAGTACCGCTGGCAGCTCACCTGACAAATTTTCTGCCGTCCGGATCGCCGCCCGAGGATGCGGCCGGCCGAATAAAAGGACATCCAATGACTCATGAACCCGCCGCCAGTTTCATCCTGCTGTCCTATTGCCAGGAAGACACTATTGCCGCGTCAGTGAAGTCTTTGCTGGACCAGAATTGCGAAGCGATTGAGATCATCATCTCGGATGATGCCTCTCCAGACGGGACGTTTGAAAAGATCAAGCAGCTTACCGGAACCTATTCCGGTCCGCACCGGATCGTGGCCCGGCGCAACGAAACCAATATGGGCGTAAACCGCCATATCGAACATGCCATCGACCTTGCCACCGCCGACCTGATGATCTGGACCGCCGGTGACGACCGCAACGCACCCAACCGGGCCCAGCGGGTTATCGACAGCCACCGGAAAACCGGCGCCAAACTGCTCTATTCAGATGCGGAAACCGTCGGCCCGAACGGAGAGCCCGGCGAGGACGCCTACCGCCGTGCCCTGTTCTACAAGGACTTCCGCACCGAGGATGCGGCCACTGCGTTTTCGCTCTACTTGGGCGCAACTGCTGCTTGGCACAAGGACCTCTATCGCAAATATGGCGGCTTCCCCAAGGACAGCGCCTATGAGGATCTGATCCTCGGCTTCCGCGCCCTGCTGGAGGACGGCCTGCACTACATTCCCGAGAAGCTGGTGATCTACAAGGAAGATGTCGGCATCTCAGCCCAGCTGACGAAGAAGATCAGCACTCTGTCCAATCAGGACCGCAGAACACGGATGCTGAAAGGGCAACTGGCCGTCCTGGAGCAGCGCCTTGCGGATGCCAAAACATTTGGCCTGGCGAAAAATTCGCCGGTTGTCAGGAAGATGACGCAAGCCGCCGGGAAGACCGGCGCACGACTGGATTTCTATGACGGTATCAGCGCCGTTCTGGCCAGCCAGGACTATGGCTGGGGGGCCAAGCTGCAGGGCATCGCCAGCGAAGGCATGCGCAGGCTGCGCAACAGGTGACGGAGCAGAACCAATGCGCAGGTCCAGCCTGCGGGCTGCAGATAGTCAGGCCTGCAGCCTCCAGGAGGCTTCCTGATCCAGACCGTCTGAAACAGACCCGGAATCTGAATTTGTCCTGAAGGCGCTGATGGCTCCGGCCATGGCCTGTGCCTCTTTCGACAGACCCAGGCTTGAGGAGGTGACCTCTTCGAACAGGGCAGCATTGCGGGTGGTGGCGTCGTCAAGATTGGACATAGCCGAATTGATCTCCTGCAGGCTGCCGGATTGTTCGGAAGAAGCCTGGGAAATGGTCTTCATCAGATCCGCTGCAGCCGCGACAGAGGTGGAAATTTCACCAATTGCCGTGCGGGTCTGTTCCACCAGATCCGCACCGAGTTCAACATTCTTGCCGGCCTCATCCACCAAAGCAGAGATTTCAGTCGCGGCTTCTTTCGACCGGTGCGCCAAGGTTCGCACTTCTGAGGCGACCACAGCAAAGCCCTTGCCAACAGTGCCCGCACGTGCGGCCTCAACCCCGGCGTTCAACGCCAGAAGATTGGTTTGCTGGGCAATCGCCTCGATCATGCCGATGATCTGCGAGATTTTCTCCGAGCTTTCCTTGATTGCTTCCATCGCGCCGTAGGTCCGCTTCACCACCTCAATGCTGGCGCTGGCATTCTCGCGCGCCGCTTCAACAGAGGCTGACGCCTCGCTCGAAGCCTGGGCGGTGCCGGTGATGGAAACCGAGAGCTGGTTCACAGCAGCGGCTGTGCCGGCCAGCGTCTGCGCAGTATGCTCCGACCGTTCGGACAGATCGCGGGAGGCCAAGGAGATTTCAGTGCTGCCGCCGGCAATCGACTGGCCGCTTGCGCCGAGGCTGCTCACCGACACCTCCAGTTTTTCCAGCGCGGCATTGAAATCATCTCGCAGCTTCGCATAGCCCTCGCCCATTTCGCACTGGATCCGGGCTGTCAGATCGCCTTGCGACAGCTGCTCCAGCCCCGCGCCAATGGCCGCGACCGCCGCCGTCTGCTCTGCCAGGCGGGCATTACGCTCTTCCTCCGCGGCAGCCTCGACCTCTGCCTTCTCCACCAGCCCGTCGCGGAACACCGACAGCGCTGTGGCAATCCGGAAGATTTCGTCACTCGACCGCTCATACCCCGCCACAGGGCGCAGGTTGCCAGCAGCCAGCCGCTCGGTGGTGGCGCTGATATTTGCCAGAGGGCGCAGGACAAAAATCCGGGTCAGAACCAGGGACGCAACGAACACTGCTGCAGCCACAACCGCCAGAATCTGCAGTTGGCGCTGCGCCGCTCCCACCTCATTCGCAAGACCGTCCGCAATGGATGCAATCTCCAGCTGGCTTTCGGCCCCCAGACTGGTTGCACGATGCGCAAATTCCAACACTGCATTCACCGTTGCCTGCGCCGCCGCCGCCGCCGCCGCAGTAGCCTCCAGTGACGCCACTTTAAAGACCGGCAGCCCCTCGGAAGAACCAGCAAGAGCAACCAATTCTTCAAGCTCCTGCGCAAAGACCCCATCGTTGAAAGCGGCATAGCCCTGAAGCGCCTTGGAGGCTTCCTGCAGCGGAGCTGCAGCTGCGTTGGCAGAACCGATATCATGCGCAGCGGCCACATCCAGTGCCGCGACCTGAAAGGCACTGATCCAGCCGTTGATTTCCAGCAGCCGCTGCAGCACGCCGACCTCGTTATCCAACAGTCCCTGAATGGCCGTCCGATTGTCAGAACTCGCCTGGGTTGCTGCAACAGAAAGGGTGAACACCATGCGCTCCATTGCCTGGGTCAGCGGGCGTACGCTGGCGTTGCGAGCACTCAGCACAGCCTTACGGCTGTCTTTCAGCTCCTTGCGGCTGGCGGTGAGTGTATAGCGGAACAGTTCCACACCGGCACGGACCTTCTTGGCCCTGAATGTGTCCAGGCCCAAATCTTCCAGCCGCCCCATGACCGGCTCCAGCCGGCTCAAAGCGTCATTGGCCATCTTTTTGAGCGCCCGCTTGGTCGGAACGTCGCGCACATGGCCCAAGGCCAAGGCCGCACCGGACAAGACACTGATATCAGCGCGAGCCTCCAAAAGCGCTTGCAGACTGCCGAATTGTTGCTCAACGAGATTTTTAAGCACCTTATCAACTTGCCCAATGGTGTCTTCTCCGCCGACCATCAAACTGTCGCTGGCCTTTGATGCGACCTCGACAAGCTTCTCCTGCACCGTTTGACTGAGGGCCTGCAGGCTGGCGGTCTGGGAGTCGATCCAGGCCTGGTTGCGGAAGGCGCCTTTGCGGGCCGTGATCAGATCATTGAGCATTTCCGAGGCCGCAGCAGCCTCCGATTCAAACTGAGTCCGCTTTGCCGCAGGCAGTTCTTCCAAGCTGTTTTCCAGATGTGAAATCGCGGCAGCCGCTTCCTTCTCGGCTTGAGCAAGTTCTTCAACTGATCCAGCTTGCAACACCGTGATCATGGCATCCTTTGCCCGGCTTCCCGCCTTGATAAGGTGGCCGCTCAGCTCCAGCAGGGGCACTTTCTGTTCCGTCAAAACCTCCATCTGGCGGCCGGCTTGGGAGAAAACCAGAGTGACCAGGATGCCGCCGACAGCTAGTGCAGCCCCCATCGCCATCAGGATCAGCGTGATTTTTGCGCCGAGGCTTGAAAACAAACGGAAACCGCGCTTGGCGGGAAGTTTTTTCTTTGAAGTCATAGTATCATCCATGGCATCCGCCCATATTCTTTGCCAAGACCGGACGAGCTTCCGGCCCCGCCGTCGCCATCGGCAGGCCAGGCATTCAATGGTGCAGGACCGCTGCCGCACAGCTGCCTGCGTCTCCTAAGTAAAATCGACGCAAGAACGTAAAAAAAACATGAGCGGCAATCGTAATATCAGTTAGATTTTACCGACTGGCTGTGAGCGTGACCTGCTGGAAACGCCGGTTCAGCACCACCGTTCAGGTTTCGCCGGAGAGACGGCGCGCCGCGTGCAGGGGCAAATTTATGGTTTCGGTAACAGGTCTGTAACCGGAAAGCGGATCGAAGACATGCCGGATCTGCCCGCCATCGCGGCCGGTGGTCAGCAGCACCGGACGGCCATTCACCTGCTGGCCGGAAACAGTAACTGGCAAGGTGCCTGTCAACCAGCCGCCATAACTGACGGCGCCGCCACTGCTGCGAATGACAATTTCGAAATAGTCCAGCGCAGCCATTTTGAAGATCAGATCCGGCACGTCGCTTGGCGCGCCGCCCAGATGCTCGACCGTAAGTTCGGCACCTATAAGGTTTTGCACTGAATACCCCCAGCGATGCATGAAATCCTCAACAACATTCAGGATCTCTTGCGTCCGCTCCTCGGGCCGCACACCCCGGCCGTATTCCGAAAACCGACGTTCGAAAGACAGTTCCTCAGGCACTCCGCCTCCTAGACCTTGGTTCAGGGCCAAACTGACCGATTTGATGCTGGTTACTGCAAGACCTGGCACGCACCCCCGCCCCCTGCAAAAGCTACTATTGAAATACAGGTTTCACTGCGTCACAGCGGTTTTTGCATAACCGTCTGGCCAGCCTATTCCGGCACCCCCGCTTGGCGCAAGGCGGAAGCCCATTCCTGTCCCGCCGGGCTCATCGCCGCAGGATTGTCGCGCTGGAACTGCGACAGACAGAACTCCGGCGCCGCCTCAAGCAGCTTTTTGACTGTGCTTCGGGCTTCCGCGCCCCGACCGGACATTTGCAGGGCGATCGCCTTGGAACGAAGCGGCACTGGAAAGGCTCCCTTTGCTTCCAGTGACCGCTCAGAAAGCTCAATTGCGCGGCCAAAATTGCGGGCGGACAAGTACGCCAGCGCCGAAAGCGCGTCAAAATAATACCGCTGCGGCCCTAAGGGGGTCAGCCGCCGGGCCGCGTCGGTCATTTGCACCGCCTCATCCGGCATGTCCTGATACGCCAGTGTCGCTCCTTTCAGCAGCAGCGCCAGCGCTTCGTTCGGATTGTCGCGCAATGCCAGGTCATAGGCGTCTTGTGCCAGATCGAAGCGGAACGTCAGATGGCTGGAGATAAGCCCTTTGAGGGTATGAGCCAATGAGAAGCCCGGTGCAGCCTCGATGGCGGCCTCTGCCATCCGACTGGCCAAACGGCTGTCCTCTCCACGGTTCGGAGACAAGCCCTTTTCAACCCGCATCACATGCCAGAATCCCATCCAAGTCAGCGGCAGCGCATGCTTTGGCTCCCGTTCAAGCAGATGCGACAGGATCTCGTGCGCTTGCTGGAATTTGCGCGTGTCCATTTCCTGCATCAGTGAAATCGCCGCCATCAGCAGAGTATGGCTTTCCAGGGTGGACAGCGGCTTGAAGCCCGCCAGCCGGACAGCTTCGCCCGCGGCGGTTTGCCCGATTTGCTGAGTGGCATTGCGCAGCACCGCACTGCGGCCCCTCAGCAGGTTGCCCTTGCTGCCCTCGAAACTGCGCGACCAGATCACTTTTTCGCGGAATGTATCATGCAGATCAATCTCAGCCCGGAACCGGTTTCCGTCGCAGCTGACTGTGCCCGACACCAAGTAATCGACCCCCGCGACAGAGGACACTTCGGCCGGACGCACCGTTTCCGGATCAAATTGACGCGATGCCAGATATGAGGTGACAGTGAACGCCCAGCTGCGCGATAGATACCGCGACAATTCTTCAGACATCAGCGATCCCAGCGGCACAGAGGCCTCGCCCGGAGCACGATGCACGAAGGGCAGCACCGCAATCGAAGGCAACAGGCCATCCATGATAAGACGGCCTGGCGATGTTCCCGCCTGCGGTCCGGACCGGGTCGCTCCGCGGGTGAATTCCGCCCGGATTTCGCTCAACCAAGCATTAAAAGCGGTCTCATAAGGCAGCTCGAACCCTTCCATGAAAACCGCATTGCCCGCGCAGCTGTCGAGCTCCACCCGGGTCAGGTCGAGGATGATCCGTTCCCGGTTTGCAAACAGCAGTTTGGCTGCTTCGGGCCCCAGATGCCGGCGCAGCGTCGACAGGGCAGTTCGCAGGCTTGCCTTTGCCTGCTCGGGCTGCGCCAGACACCACAACGTCTTCTCCAGAAACGCCCGCGTGCGGATCCCGCCGTCAGCAGTGGACAAAAGCGCCAGCAGAGCCTGATGTTTCGCGCCAAGCTGAACATTAGCTCCACCTGCGTGAAAGACGCCGAATGCGCCGAACCGGCATATCCTCAGAAGAACAGTCATCCGTTGACTCCACAAAATACACATCGCACGCACAATTAAAGTAGCGTCATATTGCATTATACAAATTATCTTTGCAATTGCTGATTGCATTTTTTTAAAAATTTACCCCACGCCCACCCCTGGCAGCCACCGATGACAACTGAGGTTTACATCATGCCCCGCATAATAACACACAGAGAAATAGCCGTTTGAAGCAGCTCGATTTAATGTAATTTCACAGACTCCCCGCAGCAGACGGCCCTGATCACCCAGGGGATGCAAATCAACAATCTTAAACTGCAATATTTAATCCATTCAAGAAATGCTGGGCCATCTTTTGCCGCCAAGAAAATCTATCGAGGCTTCCTGCCCGCATCAAAACCCAAATCTTCGGCCCTCGGCCAGTGTTGTTCTGATTCTGGCTCTCAGGCCGCTGGCACAAAGCGGTAGCCGCTGCCGATGCGTTCTGCCCGGCCAATACCGCCACCGGGCAGATGATAGCCGATCAGCTGCATTTGTTCGGTGGCAAGCTGGTCCAGCAGGCGCATCCGTGCCGCAGCAGCCTTTTGCGGTTCCTGGTCAGCACCAACCGGTCTGCCAGGCTCAGCAAAGCTCACATGATGATTGCCCACCGCGTCTCCTAATACCAAAACACCGTTGCTGCCATCGCGGACTTCAAAAGACATATGCCCCGGTGTGTGGCCTGGTGTAGCCACAGCGGCCACTCCCGGCAGGATCTCCTCACCGTCCCGGAACAGCTGCACTTTGTCTTCCAGCTGTTCCATCCGGCGCCGGGCTCCAATGGCCATAGCCGCCCGGCTGCTGCTAATGCGGTCTGCGGTCTCCGGGTCGAACCAGTAGTCCCATTCCCCCTGCCCCATCAGGTAGGCCGCGTCAGGAAACAGCAGGTCTTCAAAATCATCCAGCACTCCCCACAGGTGATCAGGATGGCAGTGCGTGAAGACCACATGTGTAACCTCGTCAGGCCTGACACCAAGGACATCCAGCGCGCCGGGCAGATTTCCCGCACTCTCCTGAAACCCCGGTCCGGCACCCGCATCGAACAGAACAACTCTGTCCTTTTCGCGCAGCAAGGTTACATTCACATCCGGCGTCAGCGGCCCGGCGGGAAGCCCGTACTGTTCCAGCGCTTGCTGCAGAACACCCGGCGCGAGCCCGTCAAACAAAAACTCCGGCGGCAAAGTAAGATAACCGTCTGAAACCGTCTCAATCCGCTTATTGCCCAAAGTAATCTGCGCTGAAGTCCAGCCGGGGGCAGCAGCAGCCGCCAGTCCCGCTGCAGCCGACAAGCCAAATTCGCGTCTGGTAAAAGCCATACCGTTTCCTTTCCGCCTCGACGTGCAAACAAATGCACAAACAATGTTGAATGAATATAACAGCCTGACGGCAATAAGGGAAACACACGGCAATGCCGCGTGTCCGTCATACCAGGATATGAGCGGCCGTTAGGTCCGTCCCCGCGCAGTACAGACTCTTCGCAGGGCCGCGCAAAACCTCTGGGCTGCGGCCGAAAGCTGGTGCTCCCGCCGGACACACAGCCCCACGGGGCCAAGGGTGCTGTCCGTTTTCAAAGGCAGCTCTGCCATGCTGCCGGCTTCCAGCTCCGGCCGCACCACGCCTTGGCTGATGATCCAGATCGCCCGGTGCACCAGCACAAAGCGCCTCCCGAAAGTGGAGGAGACGGTTTCGATCGGAAACCGGGGCAGTGGCAGACCCTGCTCCAGAAACACCCGTTCGACCATCGGCCGGATTATCGACCCTTCAGACGGCATCAGCACCGGGTAGTCCTCAAATGCTGAAGCCGGCACATGCTCGGCTCCAGCCAAGGGATGGTCCCGCGCGACAACGGCCGCCACCCGCTCGCGGTACAGCGGGTCAAATTCCACGCCCGCCATAGTTTCCGGCGCGGGCATCCTGCCAACCACCAGATCCAGCCCGCCCCGGCGCAGCTGATCAATCAGATACTGGTTGTCACCGGACATCACCCTGAACCGCCCCGGCGTACCGCTGCATCCGCGCAGTTGTGCCAGCGTGTCCGGGACCAGATCGGCACCGACGGTAGGCAATGCGCCAATGGCAACCAGCGGTCCATCTGCCTCGTCCAGGCCACGCAACAGCGCCACCCCGTCGCGCGCCAACGCCAGGCTGCGGCCGGCATGATCCCGGAACAGCTCGCCATACCCGCTGAGCCGGATTCCGCGGCCATGCTTTTCGACCAGCGGCTTGCCGCAAACTTCTTCCAATTCGCGCAATGCCCGTGTCACCGCGGGTTGCGTCATACCCAAGGCCCCGGCCGCCCGGGTGACGCTCATCTTGCGGGCCACCTCAACGAAGACTTCAAGATGGCGCAGTTTCAATGAAGACGATAACAGCATACCGGCCTGGTTATGATTTCATGTATTATTCAAGATTATACAGATCAACTCCGATATGCGATACTTTATTCATCACAAGGAGAACAGGATGAAGCAGCAGAACCGGTACAGCCAGGGCATGCAAATCAGGCGCAAGGTGCTTGGCGGCGCCCATGTGGCGCGCGCCGAGGCTGCCAAAACTGCGCTGGACGCCCCCTTTCAGGAGCTGATAACCGAAGCTGCCTGGGGCACGGTCTGGGCCTCGGACCGGATTTCACTGCGGGAACGGTCTATGCTGACACTCGCATTGCTGGCCGCCACCGGAAATTTCGACGAGATTCCGATGCACATCCGCGCAACCGCCCGCACCGGGGCCAGTCAGGAAGACGTGCTGGAGGCCTTCCAGCATGCCGCCATATATGCCGGAGTGCCGCGCGCGAACCGCGCGCTGAAGCTGGCCAAGGAAACCTATGCCGAAATGGCCGCCGAGGGAGGAGACCCCGCATGAGCACACTACCGGAACAGGGGGAGTTCTATTCCCGCGACCGCCGCTGGCATCCAGCTGCAATGTCGCAAGACTACAAGACCTCGGTCACCCGCGCGCCGCAATATCCGCTGATCAGCCTGGAGAACACCGCCAGCGAAATCACCGGTCCGGTGTTCGGCCACAACGACATCGCCGCCACCGACAATGATCTGCTGACAAACTTTGCCCAGCCCGGCGAAAGCCCGATCGGCGAGCGGATCATCCT
This sequence comes from Leisingera sp., assembly GCF_034669605.1. Taxonomy (GTDB): domain Bacteria; phylum Pseudomonadota; class Alphaproteobacteria; order Rhodobacterales; family Rhodobacteraceae; genus Leisingera. The sequence goes on along the minus strand of NZ_JAXMOX010000032.1, from coordinate 3,267 downwards.
GCATGGCAGGGTGCTGGATGAAAACGCGCGTCCGGTGCCGAATACGCTGGTGGAGATCTGGCAGGCCAACGCCTCTGGCCGCTACCGGCACAAAAAGGACACCTACCTGGGGGCGCTGGATCCAAATTTCGGCGGCTGCGGGCGGACCCTGACGGATGAACACGGCTGCTACCATTTCCGCACTGTAAAACCCGGTGCCTACCCCTGGCGCAACCGGGTGAACGACTGGCGGCCCGCGCATATACACGTTTCGGTCGTCGGCACCGGCTTTGCCCAGCGGCTGATCACCCAGCTTTACTTCGAGGGCGACCCGCTGATCGCCCGCTGCCCGATTGTGAACACAATCCCAGACCCGGCAGCAGTGGAGATGCTGATCGCGCGCCTCGACATGAACGCCACCATTCCGCTTGACACTATGGCGTACCGCTTTGACATCGTGCTGCGCGGGCGCCGGTCCACCCTGTTTGAAAACCGGCTTGAGGGAAACTGATGCTGCAGCAACCGCATTACCTAAAGGAAACTCCCTCGCAAACCGCGGGCCCGTACGTCCACATCGGCCTCGCTCCCGGTGCAGCGGGGTTTGAGATCTTCGATCAGGAGCTTGGCCGCGACATTGCCGGCCCCAACGCCAAGGGTGAGCGTATCCGCGTGGAGGGCATGGTGACGGATGGCACCGGATCACCAGTCAAGGATGCTCTGCTGGAGATCTGGCAGGCCAATGCAGACGGTATCTATGCCCACCCGGAACATGCCGGCGCAGTGGAAGACGGATTTCGCGGCTGGGGCCGGGTCATTACCGACTTTGGGACCGGCGAATGGGGATTTGACTCCGTGAAACCCGGCCCGGTGATGGGCCGCAACGGCAACATAATGGCGCCGCATATCAACATGTGGATCGTCGCCCGCGGCATCAACACGGGTCTGAACACCCGGATCTATTTCGAGGATGAGGATGAGGCCAACGCCGCCGACCCGGTGCTGGGGATCATAGAATGGGAGCGCCGCCGACAGACCCTGATCGCCAAACCCAGCATCAGGAACGGCCAGACCATCTACAGGTTCGACATCCGCCTGCAGGGGCAGGATGAAACCGTCTTTTTCGACATTTGATAGGGATCAGTCATGAGCAAACCCTGCATAATCTGCGTCGCAATCACCGGCTCGGTTCCGACCAAAGCGAACAACCCGGCAGTGCCAGTTACCATCACCGAGCAGATCGAGAGCACGCAAGAGGCGTTTGAGGCCGGCGCTTCCATCGCCCACTGCCATGTGCGAAATGACGACCAGACGCCCACTTCGGACCCCGAAAAATTCGCCCGCCTGAAGGAGGGCCTGCAGACACATTGCCCCGGCATGATCGTGCAGCTGTCGACCGGCGGGCGCTCTGGTGCAGGGCGCGAACGCGGCGGCATGCTGAGCCTGCGCCCTGATATGGCCTCGCTATCCGTAGGCTCCAACAACTTCCCGACGCGGGTCTATGAAAATTCACCCGACCTGGTCGACTGGCTAGCGGGTGAGATGCGCAAGTATGAGGTTAAGCCTGAGATCGAGGCCTTTGATCTCTCGCACATCCACCAGGCAGTGAAAATGAACCGCGAAGGGCGTATTCCCGGCACCCTCTATGTGCAATTCGTGATGGGTGTGAAAAATGCGATGCCGGTAGACAGGGACGTGTTCGATTATTACGTCAAGACCATGCAGCGGCTGGCACCTGAGGCCCAGTGGTGCGGCGCCGGGGTCGGGCCAGGGCAGATTCAGGTCAACGAGTGGTCGATCGCCGCTGGCGGCCATACCCGGACCGGGCTGGAAGACAACATGCGGCTGGACCGCGAGACGCTGGCGCCGTCGAACGCGGCACTGGTGAAACGTGCCGCCGCGCTCTGCGAGAAATACGAGCGTCCTGTCGCGACCTGGCAGCAGGCCCGCGAAATCCTGGAGCTATGGCCCGCCTGACGCCGACCGCTTCGGGCCGCAAGGCCCGAAGCCACGCCCAAGTCCGCCAGCCCCCCCGCGCCTTAGCCGGAACGCCCCTCCCCGCCGGACAAATCCTTAAGGATCGGGCAATCTGGCCGATTGTCGCCCGCGCAGCATTCAACCAGATCCCCCAATGTGTCCCGCATTGCCTGCAGATCGGCGATCTTTTCTTCGATCTTGGCGAGATGCTCCAATGCCAGCTGTTTCACGTCTGCACTCGCCCGGCTTTCATCCTCGTACAGCGCCATCAGGGTGCGGCAGTCCTCAATGGTGAACCCCAACGCCCGCGCGCGGCCCAGAAAGGCCAGTTTATGCAGGTCGGTCTCGGCAAAGCAACGGTAGCCATTGGCGCTGCGATGCGGCTTAATCAGGCCGATGTCCTCGTAATAGCGGATGGTTTTGGCCGGCAGGCCCGAGCGGCTGGATACGTCTCCTATATTCATGCGCGCGCCTCCTCTCCGCCGGCAGCTAGCAAGGCTGGCTCCGCCTGGTCTTCATCTATGGCGGGTTTCAGGCGGCGCAATCGCAAGGCGTTGGACAGCACAAACACGCTCGACAGCGCCATTGCACCTGCCGCCAGCGCCGGTGACAAAAGCGGCCCGCCAAGAGGGTACAGAACCCCGGCAGCCACCGGGATCAGCAGCACGTTATAGCCGAAGGCCCAACCCAGGTTCTGGCGGATATTGCGCATGGTGGCGCGGCTGACGGTCAGTGCATTCACCACCCCGCGCAGATCGCCCGAGACCAGCACCACATCCGCCGCCTCGATCGCCACATCGGTGCCGGTGCCGATGGCAATGCCCGCATCCGCTGCTGCCAGCGCCGGGGCGTCATTGATGCCATCGCCGACAAAGGCCAGCGCGCCGTGCTCCGCCTGCAGTTCCTGGATCGCAGCCACCTTGTCTGCAGGCAGGCATTCAGCTTTCACCGCATCGATGCCCAGCCGTGTTGCAATTGCTTGCGCCGTGGCCCTGGCATCGCCAGTGATCATCGCTACCTTCAGCCCCTGATCATGAAAGGCCTTGATCGCCGCTGGCGTGCCCGTCTTGATCGGGTCCGCCACCGCAATTACCGCCGCGGCCCGCCCGTCAATAGCAGTGTAAAGCGGGGTTTCACCGCGTTTGGCCAGTTTCTCGCCCTCTGTTGCCAGCGCTCCAAGTTCGATACTCTCACGCGCCATCAGCCGGGCAGCACCGGCCAGCACCGCGTGCCCGTCGACTTCCGCCCGCAGGCCGTAGCCCGGGATCGCCTCAAAGGCGTCCGCCTGTGGCAGACCCTTCCCAGCCGCAGCCA
>NZ_JAXMOX010000031.1:0-29399 GCF_034669605.1 Leisingera sp. | reverse complement strand
CTGCGCCCAGGCGCAGTGCCGGGCCCAAGGCCGCACGGAAGGCGTTCCGGCAAAGCCGGTGCGCCTGCGGGCGCGGGAGCGTTCCGTCAGGGCTTGCGTTGCGGATTGCGGCAGATGCGCGGCGCCTCACCGCCCGGCGCAACCGCGCCGCAATAGCTGCAGTGCCATTGCCCCTGGGCACGCTGCTGGCGCCAGCGGCAATTGCGGGTCAGGCCGGTGGCATTGCGGCGCCACAGGAAATAGCCGGACACAGCGGCAAGGAGAAGCAGCAGCAACAGGGGCATGGCCCTTGTCTACGCTGCCGCTGCCGCAGCCTCAACTGCCAGGATCCTCAGGCCGCCTGATAGTATTCGATCAGCCAATCGCCGGGATCAGCCTGCTTGCCCGCCGGCAGCGGTTCCGGAGCGGAATAGGCAAAGGCTTGCTCCAGCGCATCCAGCGCATCTTGTGCGGCCTGTTTCTTTTTCGGGGTCACGGTGTCCATCGGGTTGCCTCCATAGTCTGGCACGAGCCTCCCTTGCGCAGACAGATAAGCGCTGGCCAAATCCGCTGCAGCAGATAATCGTGCAAGGGCGTCATGCAGGAACTGCATTGCAAACCCTGGCGGCCAGTCTCAGCCGGTCAGAAGGTCGCCGGCCAGCCCCAGCGCAAAACCCGCAACCGCACCCAGCGCCGGCACGCTGCTGCGGCTGGAATGGGCCTTGGGCGCAATATCCTGAAACAGCAGATAGAGAATTCCGCCGGCGGCGAAGATCATGATCGCCCCCAGTGCTGCGCGGGCGTCGGCCAGCCAGACGAGCCCTGCCAGTGCGCAGACCGGCCCCAGTGCGGACAGCCCCAGAAAAGCCAGCAGCACATGCCAGGCCGGGCTGCGGCCGCGCCAGATCTCGCGGAAGGCAGCAAAACCCTCGGGCAGGTTTTGCAGAAAGATCATCAGTGCCAGCAGCCTGGCAGTGGCAGCATCCGCCACCAGCATCGCCCCCAGCGCCATTGCCTCGGGCAGGAAATCCAGCAGCATCGCCAGCAGCAGCGCCCCGCTGCCGCCGTGCTTTTGCAACATGGCATCTGCCGCAAAGAACACCCCCCCGCCCCCTGCAAACAACACCACGGCAAGCACCGGCGGCAGGACCTCCGCCGCTTCCGGCACCAGCACCAGCGCCACCGCAGAGGCCAGCGCCCCGCCGCCAAAGGCGCCGATGCTGTGCAGCAGCTCGTCCCGGAGCATCGGGTTGCGGATATGCTCGCACCAGGCAAGGAATCCGCCCAGCGGCATAGCGAGACCGGCAAACCCGGCTAAAAGAATGGCAAAAACATGAGGTTGCATCCCGGCAGCCTATAGCGGCTGGCACCGCAGCTCAACCGGTTTACGTCAGGTGTTGATGCAGGAGGTTGCCTGCGCGGCCTGCCCGTCTGTCACGGTTGGCCCGGCCTGCACGGTCCGCAAGACTGTCGCCCCGGCGCCATGGCCGAGGAATTCAGTCCGCACCCGGTACTGGCCGGTGATGCCTGCCGCTTCGATACATCCGGGGATGCGGGCATCGGTGGCAGCAAGCTGTGCCCCCAAGCGGTCATTGTCCGCCGCCGACAGGCAGCCTGAAAGAAGGCTTAGGGCCGCCATGGCCGCAAAGATGGTTTTCATAATTGGCCCGCCGCCTGCTTGGGGAAAAACAATACCCCCGGTTTCGCAGGAAACCGGGGGCGGTGCAATTTTCATCGCCGCAAGACGGCGGATCCTCGCGGATCAGCCCTGCTGCGCTCAAACGCTGCGCTCGACCATCATTTGCTTGATATGTGAAATCGCCTTGGCCGGGTTCAAACCCTTGGGGCAGGTCTTGGCGCAGTTCATGATGGTGTGGCAGCGGTACAGCTTGAACGGATCTTCCAGCTGGTCCAGGCGCTCCGGTGTGGCCTCGTCGCGGCTGTCAATGATCCAGCGGTAGGCGTGCAGCAGCGCCGCGGGGCCGAGGTAGCGGTCGCCGTTCCACCAGTAGCTGGGACAGGAGGTCGAGCAGCTGGCGCACATCACGCATTCATAAAGCCCGTCCAGCTTCTTGCGGTCCTCGATCGACTGCTTCCACTCTTTCGCGGGGCGGTTGGTCTTGGTTTCCAGCCAGGGCATGATCGACGCATGCTGAGCATAGAAATGCGTCAGATCCGGGATCAGGTCCTTGATCACCGGCATATGCGGCAGCGGATAGATCGCCACATCGCCCTTGATCTCGTCCATGCCATAGATACAGGCCAGCGTGTTGATGCCGTCGATGTTCATTGCGCAGGACCCGCAGATCCCTTCGCGGCAGGAACGGCGGAAGGTCAGCGTCGGATCAATCTCGTTCTTGATCTTGATCAGCGCGTCCAGCACCATCGGGCCGCAACTGTCCATATCCAGGAAATAGGTATCAACCCGCGGGTTCTCGCCGTCGTCCGGGTTCCAGCGGTAGATCTTGAACTTGCGCACATTGGCGGCACCCTCCGGCTTGGGCCAGGTTTTGCCGGTGGTCATCCGCGAGTTCTTGGGGAGGCTGAATTGTACCATGATCTGTCTCCTTAGAACGTCCGCGCCTTGGGCGCGATTTTCTTGAGGCTGATGCCGCCTTCGTCTTCGGTCGACAGCGGGTCGGTAATCACCGGGCGGTAGCTGAGCTCCACCTTGCTGCCCTCCACGCGGGAGACGGTGTGGACGCGCCAGTTCTCGTCGTCGCGGGTTGCGTAATCCTCATGCGCATGGGCGCCGCGGCTTTCCTTGCGGGCCTCTGCGCCTACGATGGTGGCCAGCGCGTTGGGCATCAGATTGGTCAGCTCCAGTGTCTCCATCAGGTCGGAGTTCCACACCAGCGACCGGTCGGTCACCGCCAGATCGTCCAGCTTGGCCGCAATGGCAGTCATCTTCCCGAGACCCTCTTTCAGGGTCTTGTCGGTGCGGAACACCGCCGCATCCGCCTGCATGGTGCGCTGCATCTCCAGCCGCAGATCCGCGGTCGGGATGCCGCCCTTGGCGTTGCGCAGGCTGTCAAAGCGGTCGAACGCCTTGTCCACGGACGCCGTGTTCAGCACAGGGTTCGCCGCCTCTGGATCCACAACCTTGCCTGCGCGGATGGCCGAGGCGCGGCCGAAGACCACCAGGTCGATCAAAGAGTTGGAGCCCAGGCGGTTGGCCCCATGCACCGAGGCGCAGCCCGCCTCGCCCACCGCCATCAGGCCCGGCACAACACCGGTCGGGTTGTCTTCGGTCGGATTCAACACCTCGCCCCAATAGTTGGTCGGGATGCCGCCCATGTTGTAGTGCACGGTGGGCAGAACCGGGATCGGCTCTTTGGTGACATCCACACCGGCAAAGATCTTGGCCGACTCGGAAATGCCCGGCAGCCGTTCCGCCAGCGCCTCGGGCGGCAGGTGATTGAGGTTCAGGTGAATATGGTCGCCCTCAGCCCCCACACCGCGGCCTTCGCGGATTTCCATGGTCATCGAGCGGCTGACATAGTCGCGCGGCGCCAGGTCTTTGTACTGGGGGGCATAACGCTCCATGAAGCGTTCGCCTTCGGAGTTGGTCAGGTAGCCGCCCTCGCCGCGCGCGCCCTCGGTAATCAGGCAGCCGGAGCCGTAGATGCCGGTCGGGTGGAATTGCACGAACTCCATGTCCTGCAGCGCCAGGCCAGCGCGCGCCACCATGCCGCCGCCGTCGCCGGTGCAGGTATGCGCCGAAGTGGCCGAGAAATAGGCCCGGCCGTAACCGCCGGTTGCCAGCACCACCATCTTGGCGTTGAAGACATGCATGGTGCCGTCATCCAGCTTCCAGCAGACCACGCCCTGGCACTGCCCGTCCTCGGACATGATCAGGTCGATGGCGAAATACTCGATATAGAATTCCGCGTTGTTCTTGAGGCTCTGTCCATACAGCGTGTGCAGGATCGCGTGGCCGGTGCGGTCGGCGGCGGCGCAGGTGCGCTGCACCGCCGGGCCTTCGCCGAATTCGGTGGTGTGGCCGCCGAACGGGCGCTGGTAGATCTTGCCCTCCTCAGTACGCGAGAACGGCACGCCGTAATGCTCCAGCTCATAGACCGCTTTGGGGGCTTCGCGGGCCAGGTACTCCATCGCGTCGGTGTCGCCCAGCCAGTCGGAACCCTTGACGGTGTCATACATATGCCACTGCCAGCTGTCCGGCCCCATGTTGCCCAGCGAGGCGGCAATGCCGCCCTGCGCCGACACGGTGTGGGAGCGGGTCGGGAACACTTTGGTCACGCAGGCAGTGCGCAAGCCCTGCTCGGCCATGCCCAGCGTCGCGCGGAGGCCGGCCCCGCCGGCGCCAACCACGACCACGTCATATTCATGTGTTTCGTATTCGTAAGCAGCCATTGATGGAAACCTCGGGGAGTTACAGGGCCAGGCGGATCAGCGCATAGGCGCTGGTCGCGGCGACAGCATAGGACAGGCAGTTGACCAGGATGATCGTCAGGCGGCCTTTGACGCCGTGCACGTAATCCTCGATCATGATCTGGGCGCCGGATTTGAAGTGCATCATGCCGACCCAGATCGTCAGCGCCGCCACAAGTGCCGGGAACGGACGCGCATAATAGGCGGTGATCTCTTCATAGGATCCGCCCAGCGCCGGGCCGAAGGTGAAGACAAACAGCGGCACCAGGATCAGGAGAGCAATCGAGCTCACCTGCATCGACCAGTGATGGCTGGTTCCGGATTTTGCAGCGCCCATGCCAACGGCGCGCTTGCGGTCAGTCAGATATCGCATCGCGTTATGTCCCCAGCTTAGACGATAATAATGGTCAGAACGGTCAGAACCGCCGAACCCGTGATCACAAACCAGCCCAGCTTCTCGGCCTGATCCAGTTCCAGCATATACCCATTGTCCCAGATCAGGTGCCGGATGCCCGCCAGCGTGTGATACCACAGCCCCAGCGCCGACAGGGTCATCACCAGGTCGCCGAACCAGCTGGTCAGCACGCCGTTGGCGGTGGCAAAATATTCAGGCGAGGTGGCAGCGGCCAGGAACCACCAGGCAATCAGCAGCGCCGAGACGACCAGCGCGTTGCCGGTGATCCGCGTCAGGATCGACGTCACAGAGGTCAGCTGCGGCCGGTAGACCTGCAAATGCGGCGAAAGCGGGCGGTTGCCCCGATTGACATCGGCCATATTGGCTCCTTTTCAGGTTGGCTGACGACGTTTTAGCCGATTTTTACGTCGTGTCACCCGAAGGATGTGTTAAAAAACACGTGAAATTGCCCTGTTGGCGCTAACAGGGCACAACTTGTGATCACAGCAAATAATTAGTGATCACAAATCCGCGGATTGAAAATTTTTTGCAGAATCACAAGGCACTCTGCAAATCACTGCAAAGCCTGCCCCCTCCTGTCTGCCTCAAGCGGCAGCGCAGCTGTCTGCCTTGCGACCTCCCGCACCAGCTTTTTGCGGATCCGTGCGGGGTAGTCGTCAAAGCTGGCAGCGGTGACCACAAATGCCCCGTCGCCGCGGATCACATTTTCATAGAAATAGGCCGTCAGGTCCGGTTCGCTCTGTTCGATGGCGATGGCATTCACGGTCACACCGAGGGCTGACAGCGCCCCATGCGCGGCGCGCGGCTCGACACCTTCGTTGGAAAACCCGTCGCCGGAGATGTCGATCACCCTGCGCCTGCAGTCCGGAACCGCGGAGAACTGATCCAGCGCCAGCAACAGCGCCTCCCCCACTGCGGTGGAATAGTTGCGCCAGGGCCGCGGCGCCTGTTCGATTTGCCGGGCAAGCGCTTCCACATCGGCGAAACTGCGGACAGGCGCCCAAGGCAGCGTCACCTCCTGCCGGGACTCACCGGACCATTGCACCAAAAGCACTTGCGCGCGCGCCTTGACCAGCGCCTCGGACACAACCCCGTCGCGCAGCCCCTCCGCCAGCCCGTCCATCTGCACCCGGTACTCATCGGCATCCACCGAGCCGGACACATCCACCGCCAGCACCAATGCCAAATCGCAGGCCGCTGTCCGCAGCGGCCAGAGGGAAAGCGTAAAGAGAACCAGAAACTGCAAAACCCGCATGCCGCCAGCTTAGGCAGCAAATCCGCGGCGGGTCATCACATTTCTGCCCGCCGCGATATTCGCGCTGCGTCTTTCTGGTCAGAAATACTCCGGGGGTGAGCAGGCAGCGCCTGCGAGGGGGCAGCACCCCCTGCCCCGTTACTTGGGCATCAAGGCCCAGTAATCGAGATCCAGCAGAACATCCGGCAGATACTTGCCATCCTCGCCCTTCAGTTCAAACGGCGCGCCGCCCTTGGTCGCCACCAGCCGCAGCCGGATTGCACCGACGCCGGGCGCAGACGTGTCGGCCTTGTCCAGCACTTCGGACCAGGCCCGCACGGTCAGGCCGGACAGGCAGGGGTTGGCATGGGCTCCGCCATTCAGGCCCACAATCATCTGCGCATTGGCCAGCCCGTTGAACGACAGCGTCCGCGCCATCGAGATCACATGGCCGCCATAGATCAGCCTGGTGCCATCGGGGCGCGCGGTGTTGTCGAAATGCACCTTGGCGGTGTTCTGCCACAGGCGGGTCGCCAGCATGTGCTCGGCTTCCTCGATGGTGACGCCATCCACATGGTCGATGGTCTCGCCCACCGCGTAATCGCCCCAGCGGTGCGGCTCGCCGGCCAGGGTGAAATCGTAAGTGCTGAAATCCAGCCCTGCCGGGACCGCCAGCTGCTCCGCCGGGATCACCTTGTTCAGCTCAGGGATCACCGTCTCGGGCGCGGGCGCGTCAAGATCGCGCTTGCGCACCATCACCCAGCGCACATATTCCATCACGCATTCATCGCGCTGGTTCAGCCCGCGGGTGCGCACATAGACCACGCCGGATTTGCCGTTGGAGTTCTGCTTAAGCCCGATCACCTCGGATTCGGAGCGCAGGGTGTCGCCGGGATAGACCGGCAGCAGCCAGCGGCCTTCAGCATAACCGAGATTCGCCAGCGCATTCAGCGAGATGTCCGGCACGGTCTTGCCGAACACCACATGGAACGCCGCCAGATCATCCAGCGGCGCCGCAGGCAGACCAGCGGCCCGGGCAAATTCATCCGAAGAATACAGCGCATGGCGTGCCGGATAGAGCGCATGATAGAGCGCCCGTTCGCCGCCCGACACCGTGCGCGGCACCGCGTGGCGGATCACCTCGCCGACAGTGTAATCCTCGAAAAATCTTCCCGGATTTGTCTTGGCCGGATTGGTCTTGGCCATCAGTGTTCTCCCAGTTTGGTCTCAGGCGTGTAGGTTCCGTCCGCCTCCTTCACCACGGCCTGGCCGCAGCGCATGACCCCCTTCACAGGATCAAAGGTCTGGGTCGGGCTGCCGTGCAGCTCCCAGCCCTTGTTCAGCGCGTCGGTAACCTTGTGGCAAAAGGCAGAGGTGTCGTCCTCGGACAAAAATCGGTAGAGTTTCATGGTATCCTATCCTGGAAAGGGCGACGGCCCGATCATCCCGTGGAGGTAGCCGATCACCCCCATCAGAACAATCGAAGCGGCAAAGAACATCGCATCCTTGGCGATGGAGCCTTTGGGCCGCGGCTGCCATGCCGGTTCCGTGCGGTTGATCACGATGACTTGCGCAACCGCCCAGGCCAGCAGCCCGCCGAACAGGATGATCGAGGCGAGGTCGCCGTTGACCAGAAGATGCGCCGCGGCCCACAGCTTGAAGCCCGCCAGCATCGGATGGCGCATCCCATTCAGCAGCGCGCCTTTCTTCGGCGCCGGGCTCATCATGTAGATCGCGATCAGCACCATCAGGTTGTTGATATGCACCATGAAGGACGGCGGCGCCCAGACATGGGTGAACCCGGTGCTGCGGTAGCCCAGCACCATCAGCACCACGCCGGCCGCCAGCACCAGCGCCACCGCGCCGCGGCCGCCATTGCCCATCGCGGCGCGCGCCTCCGGCGCCAGCCGTTTGAACAGGTGGCCGCCCCACCACAGCAGAAGTCCCAGGATCAAAAGCGCCATTTCAGCCCCTCTCAAATGTTAAGCTGATTAACACCTATGCGGAAAGCGCGGCGATTGCATCCGCTTTTGCGAGGATTTCGCGCGCCGTCGCCGCATGCAGGTTCTCGACTATCCTGCCACCGACCACGGCAACACCCTGTCCTGCGGCCTGGGCCTCTTCAAATGCGGCGATCTGGCGGCGGGCGGTCTCGATTTCGCGTTCGGTCGGGGCAAAGGCCCCATTGGCCACCTCCACCTGCGCCGGGTGGATCAGGGTCTTGCCGTCAAATCCCATGTCGCGGCCCTGCGCGCATTCCGCGGCCAGGCCCTCGACGTCTTTGAAGGCGTTATAGACACCATCGACGATCACCAGCCCTTCGGCCTTGGCGGCCAGCAGGCACAGACCCAGACCGGCCATCATCGGCAGCCGGTCGGGGCGGAAACGGGTCTGCAGCTCCTTGGCCAGGTCATTGGTGCCCATCACCATGCCCTGCAGCTTGGGGTGCGCAGCGATGGCAGCGGCATTCAGCATGCCCCGCGGGGTTTCCATCATCGCCCACAGCGGGATATCGCCGGTGATTTCCGCCAGCGCGTCCAGATCCGCAGGCGCATTCACCTTGGGCAGCAGAATCGCGTCGCACGCCATACGGGCGGCGGCGATGGCGTCGTCGCGCCCCCATTCGGTGTCCAGACCGTTGATCCGCACGATCTTCATCCGCGCGCCGAAACCGCCGGCCGCCAGTGCCTGCGTCAAGGTTGCGCGGGCATTGGGTTTTTCATCCACCGATACCGCATCTTCAAGATCGAAGATCACCGCGTCCACCGGCAGAGTCTTGGCCTTTTCCAGCGCCCGTGGCTTGGAGCCGGGGATGTACAGAACCGAACGGTAAGGACGCGTGCGCGGGTCCATATGGCCACTCCTAAAGTTATTTTGTTGCGTAAATCGGTACAGTTTCGACTGTATACTTTCAAGTACAATTCCGCCGCACCGCAGCGTAACTTTCCCCGCATATGCAGCAAGGTGCTGATATAATTTGTGATTTTCAGGCGCCCGCAGGGTTAACCCCTTTTCAGCATCTGGTTGGCAAACTAGTGGGCACCAAGGCACAGGATCCCTGCCGCCGCCCCAGGCCGCACCTGATGCCCGCAGGCATGGGGCCTGCATTTCGAACTGCGTTACACACCGGCCCGAAGGGGGATACCGGGGGCTGCCATCTGGCTCCCGGTTCAGTCCGGCCGTTCCGGAAAGGGTAAAACGAGATGAAAAACTCATTCTTCGCACTCCCGGCAGCCCTCGCCGCCCTGGCTCTGGCTGCTGCACCTGCCACCGCGCAAAGCCGCAACTGCGCCCCGCGCGACGTGGTGATCAAACGGCTGGCGGAAAAATACGGTGAAAGCCGTCAAAGCATCGGCGTGGGCCAGAAAGGCATGGTGATGGAAACCTTTGCCTCCGGCGAGACCGGCAGCTGGACCATTACAGTCACCACGCCGAACGGCATGACCTGCCTGGTGGCGTCGGGCCAGTCTTATGAAGTGCTCGCAGAAGCACTGCCGGACACCGGCAGCGACGCCTGAGCAGCGATCGAGGCAGGTTTCCAGGCTGTGGTGACAGCGGCCGGGGACGCCCCGGCGGGCCGCCTCCGATGCAGGTATCAGGTCAACCCGTCCCAAATCAGCTTGCTGCCGGTGGCGGTCAGAAGCAGATAGGTCAGCGCAAAAAACACACGCTCCGGCATCCTGTGATGCAGCTTCACCCCCAGCCAGGCGCCAAGCAGGGCAAAGGGCGCCAGCATCAGATCCAGCATCAGTGTTTCACGTGTAAACAGCCCCAACCCGGCATATGGCACCGCCTTGGCGAGATTGATAACCCAGAAAATCAGCACGGTGCTGGCCTGATACTCGGTCTTCCGCAACTGCAGGCTGAGGAGGTAAACCGCAGCCGGCGGCCCGCCCGCATGGCTGACAAAACTGGTAAATCCCACCGCCAGCCCGGCCAGCGCCCCCGCCCCGGAGGAAAGCGGGGCTCCGGCGGATACGCTTACTCCAAAACGGCCGCGCATCCGCCACAGCACAAACCCGACCGCCACAGCTCCGATCAGCACCCGCATCGCATCGTCATCCACCGCCGCATACAGCCAGGCCCCCAGCGCCACGCCGGGCAAGCCGCCGCCAATCAGCAGCAGCGAAGCGCGCAGGTTCCAGCGCCCCCAATAGGGTTTCAGCGAAGCCAGATCGATCAGCATCAACAGCGGCAGCATCAGCGCCAATGCTGCGCCCGGGTCAATCACCAGCGCCAGAATCGCCGCCGAGGCAAAGGCGGCGCCGGATCCGAAACCGCCCTTGGACACGCCCGCAAAAACGACCGCCGGAATGGCAAAAACGAAAAACATCGCATCAAATGCCGCCATTGCCCGCCCTCGAAAGCCCTGAATTACACGCCCTTTAGCGATAGCAGCGCAGCATACACAAGTATACCGAACCCTTTGCCGCAGCGCGGAACCCTTGCACGGCGGAGCGTTACGCCGTAGGCATCAGGAAATTTCAACCGGACCGGAGACATTCCCAATGGCACGACCCAAAATCGCCCTCATCGGCGCAGGTCAGATCGGCGGCACCCTCGCACATCTCGCAGCCCTCAAGGAACTCGGCGACGTCGTGCTCTTTGACATCGCCGAAGGCACCCCCGAAGGCAAGGCGCTGGACATCGCACAATCCGGTCCCTCCGAAGGCTTCGACGCCAGCCTCAAAGGCACCCAGTCTTACGAGGACATCGCAGGCGCCGATGTCTGCATCGTCACCGCAGGTGTGCCGCGCAAGCCGGGCATGAGCCGCGATGACCTGCTGGGCATCAACCTCAAGGTGATGAAATCCGTCGGCGAAGGCATCCGCGACCACGCGCCGGACGCCTTCGTGATCTGCATCACCAACCCGCTGGACGCGATGGTCTGGGCGCTGCAGCAATTCTCGGGCCTGCCCGCGAACAAGGTCTGCGGCATGGCCGGGGTGCTGGACTCCGCCCGCTTCCGCCACTTCCTGGCCGAGGAATTCAACGTCTCGATGAAGGACGTCACCGCATTTGTGCTGGGCGGCCATGGCGACACCATGGTGCCCTCGGTGCGCTATTCCACAGTGGCCGGCATCCCGCTGCCCGATCTGGTCAAGATGGGCTGGACCACTCAGGAACGCCTGGACGCGATCCTGCAGCGCACCCGTGACGGCGGCGCGGAAATCGTCGGCCTGCTGAAAACCGGTTCTGCCTTCTATGCGCCGGCCACCAGCGCCATCGAAATGGCCGAAGCCTATCTTAAAGACCAGAAGCGCGTGCTGCCCTGCGCGGCCTATTGCGACGGCGAGCTGGGCGTGAAGGGCATGTATGTGGGCGTGCCCACCGTAATCGGCGCCGGCGGCATCGAGAAGGTCGTGAACATCCAGCTGAACGAGGAAGAGCAGGTCATGTTCGACAACTCGGTCAATGCCGTGAAAGGCCTGGTCGAGGCTTGCAAAGGCATCGACGGCACGCTGGCCTGAGCCATCCAGCCTTGCGCTCATCAGGGGGTCCGCTTCGGCGGACCCTTTTCTTTTGCCGCGGCGTCCCGGCTCCGGCGCTTGACGCTTTTGGTTTGTGATACGGCGCTGGCGGCCCAATGCCGCCAGGCTCGAATCACCACCGTGAAGCTTCCGAAAATTTGTGATCACACCCCCAAAATCCGTGATCACAAAACCTGAAAATCTTCGCCATTTCCCCGCGCCCTGTCAAATAAGCCTTTAACACTTGGCCTTAAGACGGCCTATTAACAACAGACAATTGCAGCCAGACGGGACAGTTTCAGATGAACATCCACGAATATCAGGCAAAAGCCCTTCTTCGCAGCTACGGTGCTCCGGTGTCCGACGGACGCGTGGTGCTGAAAGCCGAAGATGCCAAAACCGCCGCCGGTGAACTCGACGGCCCGCTGTGGGTGGTCAAGGCACAGATCCACGCAGGCGGCCGCGGCAAGGGCTCCTTCAAGGAAGCGGATGCCGGTGAAAAGGGCGGCGTGCGCCTGACCAAATCGGTCGAGGAAGCCGCCGAGGAAGCCAAGAAGATGCTGGGCCGCACCCTGGTCACCCATCAGACCGGCCCGGCCGGCAAGCAGGTGAACCGCATCTATATCGAGGCCGGCTCCGGTATCGAAACCGAGCTGTACCTGGCGCTGCTGGTCGACCGCCAGACCTCGCGCATTTCCTTTGTCTGCTCGACCGAGGGCGGCATGGACATCGAGGAAGTCGCTGCGGCCACTCCGGAGAAGATCCTGTCGTTCAGCGTTGATCCGGCCACCGGTTACCAGGCCTACCACGGCCGCCGCATCGCCTTCTCGCTCGGCCTGAAAGGCGCCCAGGTGAAACAATGCGTCAAACTGATGGGCCAGCTGTATCAAGCCTTCGTCGACAAGGACATGGAGATGCTGGAGATCAACCCGCTGATCGTGGCGGACGACGGCAGCCTCAAGGTGCTGGACGCCAAGGTCGGCTTTGACGGCAACGCGGTCTACCGCCACGCCGATGTGGCCGAGCTGCGCGACACCACCGAGGAAGACCCGAAAGAGCTGGAAGCCTCCAAATACGACCTGAACTACATCGCGCTGGACGGTGAGATCGGCTGCATGGTGAACGGCGCAGGCCTGGCGATGGCCACCATGGACATCATCAAACTGTACGGGGCCGAGCCGGCCAACTTCCTCGACGTGGGCGGTGGCGCCACCAAGGAAAAAGTGACCGAGGCGTTCAAGATCATCACCTCCGACCCGCAGGTCAAAGGCATCCTGGTGAACATCTTCGGCGGCATCATGCGCTGCGACGTCATCGCCGAGGGCGTGGTTGCCGCGGTGAAGGAAGTCGGCCTGAAAGTGCCGCTGGTGGTCCGCCTTGAGGGCACCAATGTCGAAAAAGGCAAGGAGATCATCAACACCTCCGGTCTCGATGTGATCGCCGCCGACAACCTGAAAGACGGCGCCGAGAAGATCGTGAAAGCGGTAAAGGGCTAAGGGACAGAACCGGTGAAGGCGGCTGTCTACCTCATAGGCCTGCAGCAGGCGACGGGCCGGGCGGAGCTGATGCAGCGCGAGCTGAATCAGGCCGGGCTTTCGGCTGTGCGCATCAATGCGGTGGACAGCACCCGGGTCAGCCGCGGGGAAATGCTGCAGCAATGCAAATCCGAGGGCAACTGGGGCTATTTCCAGACCAAGGACATGGCCTGCACCCTCAGCCATGCCAGGGCCTGGGAGGCGTTTCTGGGATCGGATGCCGATGTGGCGCTGATCCTGGAGGATGACGTCTTTCTGTCGCCCGACACCGGCGCCTGGCTGCAGGACCTGTCCTGGTGGCCGCAGGATGCCGGCATCGTCAAGTTTGAACGCTGGCGGGCGACGCGGCTGCAGGTCGCGCTTGGCAAGGATGGCGTCAGCCATATGGGCCGCGAGGTGCGCCAGATGCTGTCCCGCCACGCAGGCGGCGCCGCATATGCGATCTCGCGCCGGGCGGCACAGCACCTTCTGGACAGCCGCCCGTTCGACATCACCCTGGACAACCTCCTGTTCAACTTTGATGCCTCGCTGCCGGCGCGCGCCATCAAGGTTTATCAGGTCCAGCCGGCCCTTGCCGAACAGGGCAACGAGGCGCCGGACGAACACGCCATCGGGCCGGCGCGCCACCGCCCCAGGGGCTGGCTGCTGATCCGCCAGAAACTCCGGCGCGGGATCTATGAATTCCGCGGCGGCTTCAGAGTCTTTCCCAGTGTGGTCCTGGGGCGGGCCACCCTCGAAAAAATCCGCTTCGACGGCCGTTCATTGGCCACCCCGCAGAACCAACAGACACATACCGCTTGAAGGAACCGACATCATGGCAGTCCTCATCGACGAAAACACCAAAGTTATCTGTCAGGGCTTCACCGGCTCGCAGGGCACTTTCCACTCTGAACAGGCCATCGCCTATGGCACCAAAATGGTCGGCGGTGTCACCCCCGGCAAAGGCGGCATGGAACATCTGGGCCTGCCGGTGTTCAACTCCGTGCATGAAGCCAAGCATGTGACCGAGGCCAATGCCTCTGTCATCTACGTGCCGCCGCCCTTTGCCGCAGATTCGATCCTCGAGGCGATCGACGCGGAAATGGAAGTGATCGTCTGCATCACCGAAGGCATCCCGGTGCTGGACATGATGCGGGTCAAGCGGGCGCTGGAGAACTCCAGCTCGATCCTGATCGGCCCGAACTGCCCCGGCGTGATCACCCCCGACGCCTGCAAGATCGGCATCATGCCCGGCCACATCCACCGCCGCGGCTCCGTCGGTGTTGTGTCGCGCTCCGGCACCCTGACCTATGAGGCGGTAAAGCAGACCACCGATGTAGGCCTCGGCCAGTCGACCTGCGTCGGCATCGGCGGCGACCCGATCAAGGGCACCGAGCATATCGACGTGCTGGAATGGTTCCTGGGTGATGACGAAACCGAAAGCATCATCATGATCGGCGAAATCGGCGGCTCCGCCGAGGAAGAGGCCGCGCAGTTCCTGGCGGATGAAGCCAAGAAGGGCCGCAAGAAGCCGGTTGCAGGCTTCATTGCCGGCCGCACCGCCCCTCCGGGCCGCCGCATGGGCCACGCGGGCGCGATTGTCGCCGGCGGCAAGGGCGGCGCCGAGGACAAGATCGAAGCGATGAAATCCGCAGGCATCGTGGTCGCCGAAAGCCCGGCCGGCCTGGGCGAAGCGGTTCTGAAAGCAATCGGCAAGTAAATGGCCTCGCCTGCCCGTCACATATCAGGGCAGGCGCTGCCCGGCGGTCTCCGCCGGGCAGCCTGTTGCGCGTCACCGGCAGGAAATTTCGGGACACCGCCGCCAAGACGGTTTGCAGAACCGGCTTGGCCGCGAGGTTCCATGGTAACTTCGTTGTTTTGAAACCCGTGCAGAACACGCTGCCGGGATTGGCCCAAGGCCAAGTTGAATACGGTCCTAACCTGCAAGAGGCACCCAAATGACCGAACAAAGCCCAAACGATCTCTTCCGCGCCTCCTCTTTCATGCAGGGGCACAACGCAGAGTATCTGGAGCAGCTTTATGCCCAATACGCCAATGACCCGAATGCGGTGGATGCCGCCTGGGCCGAGTTCTTCCGCCAGATGGGCGACGCCGAACTGGACGTGAAGGCCGAGGCGCAGGGCCCCTCCTGGGCGCGCAATGACTGGCCGCCCGCGCCCGCAGATGACATCACCGGCGCGCTGACCGGCGAATGGCCGGCCCCGGCCGAGGCCAAGGGCGCAAGCAGGAAGATCAAGGAGAAGGCTTCCGCCAAGGGCGTTGAGGTCACTGACGATCAGGTGCAGCGCGCCGTTCTTGACTCGATCCGGGCTCTGATGCTGATCCGCGCCTACCGGATCCGCGGCCATCTGGCAGCGGACCTGGACCCGCTGGGCATGCATGCCGCCACGGCGCTTCCGGAGCTGGATCCGAAATCCTATGGTTTCACCGATGCCGACATGGACCGGCCGATCTTTATCGACAACGTTCTGGGACTGCAGGTCGCCACCATGCGCCAGATTGTCGAGATCGTGAAACGCACCTATTGCGGCACCTTTGCGCTGCAGTACATGCACATCTCCGACCCCGCGCAATCCGCCTGGCTGAAAGAGCGGATCGAGGGCTACGACAAGGAAATCACCTTTACCCGCGAAGGCCGCAAGGCGATCCTCAACAAGATGGTCGAGGCCGAAGGGTTCGAGAAATTCCTGCACGTCAAATACACCGGCACCAAGCGGTTCGGCCTGGATGGCGGTGAGAGCCTCATTCCGGCGATGGAGCAGATCATCAAGCGCGGCGGCGCGCTGGGGGTGCGCGACATCGTGATCGGCATGCCGCACCGCGGCCGCCTGTCGGTGCTGGCCAATGTGATGCAGAAACCCTACCGCGCCATCTTCAACGAATTCCAGGGCGGCAGCTTCAAGCCCGAGGACGTGGATGGCTCCGGTGATGTGAAATACCACCTCGGCGCCTCCTCCGACCGCTCCTTTGATGGCAACACCGTCCACCTCAGCCTCACCGCCAACCCTTCGCACCTCGAGGCGGTGAACCCGGTGGTTCTGGGCAAGGCCCGCGCCAAGCAGGACCAGCTGGGCGACACGGACCGCAGCCAGGTGCTGCCGATCCTGCTGCACGGCGATGCGGCCTTTGCCGGCCAGGGCGTGGTGGCGGAATGTTTTGCCCTCTCCGGCCTGCGCGGCCACAAGGCGGGCGGCACCATGCACATCGTGGTGAACAACCAGATCGGCTTCACCACAGCACCGCATTTCTCGCGCTCCTCCCCCTATCCCACCGACAATGCGCTGGTGGTTGAGGCGCCGATTTTCCACGTCAACGGCGACGACCCGGAGGCGGTGGTCCACGCCGCCCGCGTCGCCACCGAATTCCGCCAGAAGTTCCACAAGGATGTGGTGCTCGACATCTTCTGCTACCGCCGCTTCGGTCACAACGAAGGCGACGAGCCGATGTTCACCAACCCGTTGATGTACAAGAAGATCAAGGGCCACAAGACCACGCTGACGCTCTACACAGACCGGCTGGTCAAGGACGGCCTGATCCCCGAGGGCGAGATCGAGGACATGAAGGCCGCCTTTCAGGCGCATCTCAACGAGGAGTTCGAGACCGGCAAGAATTACAAACCCAACAAGGCCGACTGGCTGGACGGGCGCTGGTCGCATCTGGACAAGAAAGACGCCGACTACCAGCGCGGCCGCACCGCGATCCCGCCGGAAACCCTGTCCGAAATCGGCGCTTCGCTCAGCCGGGTGCCGGACGGCTTCCCGATGCACCGCACCGTCGGCCGGTTCCTGAATGCCCGCGGCAAGATGTTTGAAACCGGCCAGGGCTTTGACTGGGCGACCGGCGAGGCGCTGGCATTCGGCTCGCTGCTGCTGGAGGGCTACCCGGTGCGCCTGGCGGGCCAGGACGCCACCCGCGGCACCTTCTCGCAGCGCCATTCCGGCATCGTCAACCAGGAGACCGAGGAGCGCTACTATCCGCTCAACAACATCCGCGCCGGCCAGTCGCAATTCGACGTGATCGACTCGGCGCTGTCGGAATACGCGGTGCTGGGGTTTGAATACGGCTATTCGCTGGCCGAACCCAACGCCCTCACCCTGTGGGAGGCCCAGTTCGGTGATTTCGCCAACGGCGCGCAGATCATGTTCGACCAGTTCATTTCCTCCGGCGAAAGCAAATGGCTGCGGATGTCGGGCCTGGTCTGCCTGCTGCCGCATGGCTTCGAGGGCCAGGGCCCCGAGCATTCCTCTGCCCGGCTGGAACGCTTCCTGCAGATGTGCGGCCAGGACAACTGGATCGTGGCCAACTGCACCACGCCCGCGAACTATTTCCACATCCTGCGCCGCCAGCTGCACCGCACCTTCCGCAAGCCGCTGATCATGATGACCCCGAAATCGCTGCTGCGCCACAAGCTGGCAGTCTCCAGCGCCGAGGATTTCACCACCGGCTCCAGCTTCCACAGGGTGCTGTGGGATGATGCGCAAAAAGGCAATTCGGACACCCGGCTGGTGGCGGATGACAAGATCAAGCGCGTCGTCATGTGCTCGGGCAAGGTCTACTACGACCTCTTGGAAGAACGCGACGCCCGCGGCATCGATGACATTTACCTGATGCGGGTCGAACAGTTCTACCCGTTCCCGGCGATCTCGATGGTGAAGGAGCTGGAACGCTTCAAGCAGGCGGAAATGGTCTGGTGCCAGGAAGAGCCCAAGAACCAGGGCGCCTGGACCTTCATCGAACCCAACATCGAATGGGTGCTGACCCGGATCGGCGCCAAGCACACAAGGCCGGTCTATGCCGGGCGCGCCACCTCGGCCTCTCCTGCAACCGGTCTGGCCAGCCAGCACAAAGCCCAACAAGCAGCCCTCGTGAACGAAGCGCTGAGCATCTGAGGATAAACAGATATGACAACCGAAGTCCGCGTACCCACCCTGGGCGAATCCGTGACCGAGGCCACCGTGGCCACCTGGTTCAAGCAACCCGGCGACACCGTGTCCGCTGACGAGATGCTCTGCGAACTGGAAACCGACAAGGTGACCGTCGAGGTGCCCTCGCCCGCAGCCGGCAAGCTGCAGGATATCGTCGCTCCGGAAGGCGAGACCGTCGGCGTTGACGCGCTGCTCGCGAATATCGCCGAGGCCGGCGCCGCAGGGCCGGAAACCGTGAAACCCAAGGCAAATGCCTCTGCCCCCGCTGCCCAGGCGGATGACCAGGCCGCCGCCACCGACATTACCGTGCCCGCGCTTGGGGAATCGGTCTCCGAGGCCACCGTCTCGACCTGGTTCAAAAAGGTCGGCGACAGCGTGGCGCAGGACGAAATGCTGTGCGAGCTGGAGACTGACAAAGTATCGGTCGAGGTCCCGTCCCCGGCAGCCGGCGTGCTGGCCGAAATCACCGCCGGCGAAGGGGAAACCGTCGCCGCCTCAGCCAAGCTCGGGGTGATCTCCGGCAGTGCCGCCGGCACCTCCGCGGCACCGGCTGCCCCGGCAGCAGCGCAAACACAGGCCGAGGCGCCCGCGGCCGCGGGCAAGGATGTCGCCAACGCCCCCTCCGCCGAAAAGGCAATGGCCGAAGCCGGTCTCAATGCATCGCAAGTCACCGGCAGCGGCCGGGACGGGCGCATCATGAAGGAAGACGTCGCCGCTGCGGTGGCTGCCGCCAAGACTGCTCCGCCCGCCGCTCCGTCTCCGGCCCCGGCCCAGGTGCGCGGCCCGGTCACGGCTGACGATGCCGCGCGCGAGGAACGGGTGAAGATGACCCGCCTGCGCCAGACCATCGCCAAGCGCCTGAAGGACAGCCAGAACACCGCCGCCATGCTCACCACCTACAACGAGGTCGACATGACCGAGGTGATGGCCCTGCGCAACGAATACAAAGACCTGTTCCAGAAGAAGCACGGCGTCAAACTGGGCTTCATGTCCTTCTTCACCAAGGCCTGCTGCCACGCGCTGAAAGAAGTGCCCGAGGTCAACGCCGAGATCGACGGCACCGATATCGTCTACAAGAACTTCGTGCACATGGGCGTCGCCGCCGGCACCCCCACCGGCCTGGTTGTGCCGGTGATCCGCGATGCCGACGCGATGTCCTTTGCCGCGATTGAGAAAGCCATTGCCGAAAAAGGCGCCCGCGCCCGTGACGGCAAGCTGTCGATGGCGGAAATGCAGGGCGGCACCTTCACCATCTCCAACGGCGGTGTCTACGGCTCGCTGATGTCCTCGCCGATCCTGAACCCGCCGCAGTCCGGCATCCTCGGCATGCACAAGATCCAGGACCGCCCGATGGCGATCAACGGCAAGGTGGAAATCCGTCCGATGATGTATCTGGCGCTGAGCTATGACCACCGCATCGTCGACGGGAAGGGCGCCGTGACCTTCCTGGTCCGCGTCAAGGAAGCGCTGGAAGACCCGCGCCGCTTGCTGATGGATCTGTAAACAACAAAGGGCAGCGCCCGCCCATTTCGTGGGGAGGGGCGGGCGCTGCCCGGCTTTGCCGGGCGGGACAAGGAAATCTATCGATGGAATTAAGGAGTGGGCCCTCCGCCGCATCAACCGGAACTGGCATTGCGAAAAATCATCATGACATTGAAGACAGTGCTGGTGAAAGCGCCTGCAACCTGAAACTCGCAGCGTTAGTTGCATTTACATGACCCCCGAACTCACCGCCCTCACCCTCGCCGCGCTCCTGCAGGTTTTCCAGATCGCCCTGATGGCCGTGCCAGCCAACCTCGAGCTGAAGCCGGGCCAGACCCTCGGCCCGCGCGACCGCGACCGGATGGGCGGCGATTTGCAGGACCAGGTCTCGCGCCGCACCGCGCGGCTGTGGCGGGCGATGAACAACCATTTCGAAGGGCTGATCCTGTTCACCATCGCCTGCGTGGTGGTCACGCTGGCGCAGAAATCCTCAGCCCTCACCGCCGCCAGCGCCTATCTCTACCTCGGCGCGCGCGTGCTTTACGTGTCGGCCTACGCCTTTGGCTGGACTCCTTGGCGCAGCCTGATCTGGGCCGCCGGCTACCTCGCCACCGCGGCCATGCTGGCCGCCTGCCTCACATGACCCTTCATCTTTCCACAAATACTCCGGGGGAGGCCCGCATGGGCCGGGGGCAGCGCCCCCTCCCCGCTCAACCCAATAAGGAGCACATGACACATGGCATCCTATGACGTGATCGTAATCGGCGCCGGCCCCGGCGGCTATGTCTGCGCCATCCGCTGCGCCCAGCTGGGCCTCAAGACCGCCGTGGTTGAGGGCCGCGAAACCCTCGGCGGCACCTGCCTGAACGTGGGCTGCATCCCCTCCAAGGCGCTGCTGCATTCCACCCACCTGCTGCATGAGGCAGAGCACAACTTCGCCCATATGGGACTCAAGGGCAAAAGCCCTTCCGTCGACTGGAACCAGATGAAATCCTACAAGGATGAGGTGATCGGCCAAAACACCGGCGGCATCGAGTTTCTGTTCAAGAAGAACAAGATCGACTGGATCAAGGGCTGGGCTTCGGTCCCCGCGGCCGGCAAGGTGCAGGTCGGTGGCGAGGTGCATGAGGCCAAGAACATCGTGATCGCCTCCGGTTCGGTGCCATCGTCCATTCCTGGCGTCGAGATCGACGAAAAGATCGTGGTCTCCTCCACCGGTGCGCTGGAACTGCCGAAGATCCCCAAGAAACTGACAGTGATCGGCGCCGGCGTTATCGGGCTGGAGCTGGGCTCGGTCTATGCCCGCCTGGGGTCCGAGGTGACCGTGGTGGAATACATGGACGCGGTCTGCCCCGGCATGGATAAGGACGTGCAGCGCAGCTTCAAGCGGATCCTGGAAAAACAGGGCCTCAACATCATCCTCGGCGCCGCGGTGCAGGGGGTGGAGACCACCAAGACCAAGGCCAAGGTCAAATACCAGCCCAAGAAGGGCGGCGATGAGGTGACGCTGGACGCCGACGCGGTGCTGGTTGCCACCGGCCGCAAGCCTTACAGCGAGGGGCTGGGGCTGGATGCACTGGGCGTCAAGATGACCGAGCGCGGCCAGATCGCCACCGACAACCACTGGCGCACCAATATCCCCGGCGTCTATGCCATCGGCGATGTGATCGAAGGCCCGATGCTGGCGCACAAGGCCGAGGACGAGGGCATGGCGGTGGCCGAGGTGATCGCAGGCAAGCATGGCCATGTGAACTATGGCGTGATCCCCGGCGTCGTCTACACCACGCCCGAGGTGGCCACCGTGGGGGCGACCGAGGACGCGCTGAAAGCCGAGGGGCGCAAGATCAAGGTGGGCAAGTTCATGTTCATGGGCAACGCGCGGGCCAAGGCCGTGGGCCAGGCCGAGGGCGGATTCGTCAAGATCATCACCGATGCGGAAACCGACCGCATCCTCGGCGCCGCGATCATCGGTCCGGCCGCGGGCGACATGATCCACGAGCTGTGCGTGGCGATGGAATTCGGTGCCTCGGCCGAGGACGTGGCACTGACCTGCCACGCGCATCCGACCTACTCCGAGGCGGTGCGCGAGGCCGCTCTGGCCTGTGGCGACGGGCCGATCCACAGCTGATCCAGGCATAGTGCCGGGTTTACTAAAGGGCAGCTCGCCGCAGCTGCCCTTTTTCTGTTTGGCAACGGGCGTGTCCCCCTCCTTGCTGGCGCTGAAATCAGGTCCCAGGTCAGGTCCCAGCAAGGCACAGCCATCGCCGTTTCATTGCAAGTCAGCTCCCCCGCAAGCGCCGGACAGACCTTCGACCGCAGCTGTTACGCAGACACTATATGCGGATTGCGAACCCGCACATGGGACCGCATTTGCAGCCCGCTACCGTGACCGAAGGGCTGGCGGGCGGGCTCGATGTCCCGGCGCCGTCTTTGCCAGGGAGATTTGAGTTTTCTAGCTTCCGGAGAGTGCAAACGCTCCGGCGGATCAGGCCCGTTGCACAGTCTCGCCCGGTTCAAACCCGGCTTCCCGCATCAGCGCGTCCGAGCGGCTTTCGACGCGCTGTTCCAGCTGGGGCATGAAATCCTCGCGGCTTATCCCCGGCTGCATCACCTCCAGGAACTCCACCACCGCCAGGCCCGGCTTGCGGTAGATCCCCGTGCGCGGCCAGAACACGCCGACATTGGTGGCGGCCGGCACGCAGGGCTGGCTCAGGCCTTGATACAGCACCGCAGTGCCGATCTTATAGGGCTTGCGGGCGCCGGGTGCGACACGGGTGCCTTGCGAATAGATGATCAGCTGGCCGGGCTCGCGGCTCTCCTTGGCGACATCCTTGACCATCTTGGCAATCGCCGCGCCGCGCTTGCCGCGGTTCACCGGCACGCAGCCCAGCCGCTTGGCGTAGACTCCGATGACGGGCGTCCACATCAGCTCGCGTTTCATGATGAACCGGGCCGACGGCACTGCGTTGAAAATGATCAGGATGTCCAGAAAACTTTGGTGCTTGGCGGCGATGATCACCTCACCAGACGGCACCTGGCCTCGGACTTCGGTCTTGATGCCGACCATCCAGCGCGCGGTCCACAGGACCCAGCGGGCATAAGTTTTGCAGGCGATGCGCGCGCCCTTGCGGGAGACTGCGGCCCAAGGCGCAAACAGCAGCCCCAGCACCAGCATCGACAGATACATCTGCACCAGAAAGGCGGCTGAACGCAGCCATTGAACCGGGTTTTTCACGACACTGCTCCCAAACGTTTACCGGCAGCGCGGGTGGTCGCGGCAAAGGCCACCAGCGCGCCCAGCACCGGAATCACCAGCGGCGCCAGCCAGCCCCAGCCCTGAAAGCCAAGCCCGGTGAGAAAGCCGCCCTCATCCGAAGCTTCCGGCATCAGCCAGACACCGATCATCCCCAAGACAACGCCCGCAGCGGACCCGGTCAGGGCGCGCAGGGTGAACCGGCGGATGAAGGCCTGGGCGATATAGCTGTCCAAAGCGCCGACCAGCCGCAGGACTTCGATCACCTGGGCATTGGCCGCAAGGGCCGCATTGGCCGCAAGGGTGATCATCGCCGCCGTGGCGCCGCCGATCAGCAGGATCGACACCCAGGCAAGGCGGCGCAGCGACCGGGCTGCATCAACCAGCGGCGCGCGCCAGCGGGTATGGTCATCCAGAACCGCGCCCGGCACTTCGGCCTGCAGCCGCAGACGCAGCCCGGCGGCGTCATATCCGGGGTCCTCGCCCGTGACTTCGATCAGCTGCGGCAGCGGCAGGCTGCCGACCGGCAGGCTGGAGCCGAACCAGGGCGCCAGCAAGGCCGCCTGTTCCTCGCCCGACAGCGCCCGTGCGGTGGCCACGCCCGGTGTCTGGCGCAGGATTTCCAGTGCCGCTTCGGTCTGTGCCGCGCGCTGCTCAGCCGGGGCGTTGATGCGCAGGGTTGCCGCCCGCGCCAGCTCCGAGGCCCATTGGTCCGCCAGCCGCCCGGAGGCCATCGACAGCGCCAGCGCAAAAACCGCAAGAAAGGCCATCGCGCCGGAGACAAACAGCGTCAGATGGGCGGTGAAACCGCTGGGCGGCACCACCCGGTTGGCCTGGGTATCGCCCAGCACCAGCTTGTGCAGCCTGCTGTCGGTCATAAGTCTGCCCCCGCCAGCTGCAATTGCCGGTTGGAGATCCGCAGCACCCGGGCCTGCACCTGGTTCTTGGCCGCCCGGATCAGCGACAGGTCATGGGTGGCCACCAGGATGGTCTTGCCCATCCGGTTCAGCTCCACCAGCAGCTGCAGCAGCCGCTGCGACATTTCCCAGTCCACATTGCCGGTCGGTTCATCGGCAATGATGACATCCGGCGACAGGATGACCGACCGGGCCAGCGCCGCCCGCTGCCGTTCACCGCCCGACAATTCCGGCGGCAGCGCATGGGCCCGTTCAGACAGGCCGACCCAGTTCAACAGCTCGTGCAGATTGGCCTCCTCATGCGACAGCTCCCGCCCGGAAACCAGCAGCGGAAGGGCGATGTTCTCGACCACCGGCAAATGATCCAGAAACCGGCAGTCCTGATGCACAACGCCGACGCGGCGGCGCAGATGGGCCATCTGATCGCGGTCCAGCCCATGCACATCCATGTTGAAGGCCCGCACCCGGCCCGAGGTCGGCATCAGCGCGCCATAGCAAAGTTTCAAAAGCGTCGTCTTGCCCGCGCCGGACGGGCCGGTCAGAAAATGGAACGATCCCGGCGCCAGCTGAACTGACACCTCATCCAGCAGCTCGCCGCCGCCGTAATTATAGCCCACATTCTCCAGCTCGATCACTGCTGCCCCCTGATTGCGCCGCAAAATTGGCGCTCCGGTGTTTTGCCCCATGGGACCATCAGTTTCAATGGGCTCTGTTGCCGGGAAACCCCCGCCCCTGCCAGGCTGGGGCTGGATCGGCATTTGACGCTTTAACCGGGCTGCCGGGCCGCATATAATCCCTTGAAAAACAACCTGCCGCCTGCTGGCCGGCAGGATGGTGCCGAGGAGAGCATGATGCGCCTGACCTGCCCGAATTGTGCAGCCCAGTACGAAGTGCCCGAGGATGTGATCCCCGACGGGGGCCGGGATGTGCAGTGTTCCAGTTGCGGCCAGACCTGGTTTCAGGCATCCGCCGGGGCTGTTGCCGCACGCGCCGCCGGGGAAACCGCGCCGGACACAGCCGAAATCCAAGCGGCAGCTGCGCAGGCGGCAGAAGATTTCCCTGAGCCGGACATGCCTGGGGACGTCTCCGGCGATCCTCCGGACACGCCCGCTGCAGTTGCCGCGGCGGCGCAGGATACGCCGGAGCCCGCTGCCGGCGCCCCGGAGACCGGCGAAGACGATGATCCGGACCAATGGACGGGTGCTGACGCAACCGGGGCTGCAGACGCGGAGCCAGAGGCGCCGCCGCGGAGCCGCGCCCTGAACCCCGCCTTGTCCGATATCCTGCGCGAGGAAGCCGAGCGCGAAGCCGCGCTGCGGGCGGCAGAAGGCCACAGCCTGGAAACGCAGCCTGATCTGGGGCTGGAGGCAGCCGCAACACCCGAGGACGACGCCGCCCGCCGCAGCCGCCAGGCCCGCGACCGGATGGCCCGTATCCGCGGTGAAGACCCGCGCCAGCTGGCCGCAGCTGAAACCGGCTCGCGCAAGGAATTGCTGCCGGATATCGAAGAGATCAATTCGACCCTGCGCTCTGCAGACAGTGCAGCCCCTGCAGTGCAAGCCGCCTATGAACAGCCGCCGGTGCAGCGCAAACGCAGCTTTGCCCGCGGGTTTTCGCTGTCGGTGATTGCCGCGCTGGTCATGGTCATGATCTATGACAACGCGCCGCTGATCTCGGAAAAACTGCCGCAGGCGGATCCGGCACTCAGCAGCTATGTCGGCTGGGTGGATCAGGCGCGGCTGTGGCTTGATGATCAGGTTAAATCCCTGACCAGCGTCCAGTAACGCTGCCCCGGCAGCATCCTTTGTCCTGAAGTTCCGGATACCGGTTGCCGCAGGCAGCCGGGGTTCAGAACCTGTCCAGCAGCCGTTGCAGGTAATTGCGCTCCCGCTCGCTGCGGTCGCGCTCTCCTGCCCGGCGGCGGATGTCCTCCAGCAAATTCCAGGCGCGGCGGTAGGCATTGCCCTCTCCCACCTTGCCGCCATCGTTAACCGATCCGTTGCTGCGGCCCAGCGGGTCCAGCCGCTCGCCCTCGGCCGTGGCCGAAGGCTGCCCCTGGCCGTTGCGCTGGCCGTCTTCGCGCTGCGCCAGCGCCTGGCCCAGATTGCGCATGCCTTCGCGCAGTGCCTCCATCGCTTCGGACTGCTGGTCGATCGCTTCGGCCATATCACCGCCGCGCAGCGCATCTTCCGCGCCCTCCATCGCCCGGCCGGCCCGGTCCAGCGCTTCGCGGGCGGCATCGCCTGCCTCGCCATCCAGATAGGGAAGCCCCTCCTGCTGGCGCTGCAATTGCCGCCGCAGGGCCTGCTGGCGGTCGGCCAGCGAGCCGCCCGCGCCCGGCTGCGTGCGGCCATCCGGCCCGGAGCCCTGGGGATTGCGGCTTTCGGCGCCGTCGCTGCCCTGGCCGTCCTGGCCGCTGTCACCACCCTGCCCGCCCTGATGGCTTTGGCCGCGGCCCAGACCGCCATCGCGGCCTTCGTTGCCCTGGCTCTCGCCGCGGCGGGCGCCGGGATTGAACTGCTCCTGCAAATCACGGAACGCCTGGTCGGACAGCCCCTGCTGCTCGCGCAGGGTTTCGCCCAGCCCTTCCATCGCCTCCCGGCCCTGGCTGCCCTCGCCCTGACCCTGCTGCGCGCGTGTCATCCGCATGTTTTCCATCATTTCCTGAAACTCGCGCAGCGCCTGTTCGGCCTCCGCCATGCGGCCCTGCTGCATCAGCTCCTGAATGCGGTCCATCATCGCCTGCAGGTCATCCTGGCTGAGGGTCATCATGTCCTCGGGCATCTGGCCCGGTTCCAGCACCTCGCCATTCGCTTCCGCCTGCCGGCTCAGCTGGCGCATATAGTCCTGCGTCGCCTCGCGCAGTTCCTGCATCAACTGGGCGATCTCCTGATCGCTTGCGCCATCGCGCATGGCCTGGCTCAGCCGTTCCTGCGCCCGCTGCATCCGCTGCAGGGCATCGCCCACGTCGCCCTCTTCCAGCTGGATTGCAAGATCCCAAAGCGCCGCGGCGATTTCCGCCTGCTGCGGCTCCGGGATGCTGCCCTTCACGGTATAGCTTTCCAGCCGCCGCAGAATGGTGCGCAGCCGCAGGAAATCGCCATAGTCGCGGAACAGGTCTTCGGGGCGGTGCGACAGGCTGCGCAGGATCTGCGCCGCCCGCGGCGCATTTGCGCGCGCCCACAGCATATCCCGGCGCTGTTCGATCACCGCAGCCGCCAGCGGATCAAAGAAACGGCGGGTGACAAGATCCGAGCCAAAGCCTGCCGCCGCCGCGGATTGCCCGGCCGCATCCACCGCCGAAAAAGTGAAAACCACCGGCAAGTTGGCCCAGGGGTGCCGGGCAAAATCCTCGATCAGCTTTTCGGTGAACTCCTTGCGCGAGCCTGACAGCGGCAGCGGCAGGTCCAGCACCAGCGGCTCCCGCGGGTCGGGGTCTGCGGCCAGCCCGTGGCGGCGCTCCACTGCAGCCAGATCCAGAGCAATCCGGACCTGGCCCGCGGCCACGCCATAGTCATCGCGGGCCGCAAAGGCCAGCGTGGTATAGCCGTCGCTCTCCAGCTCGGGCCGGCCCGCGACCGCCACCTTGGGCGGCTGGTCCGGGATCACCTCCACCTGCCAGCTGCGCCCGCCGGTGCCGTCGATGGAAACCGTGCCGCTGCGGAGGACATCGAATTCCAGCGCACCGTCCAGGTCCGGCGGCGGCTCTGCGCTTTGGCCTGCAACACTTTGCGACAGGCTGAGCGCCCCCGCCTCGCCATAAAACCGCAGGGTGACGCGGCTGCCTTCCGGCAGTTTCAAGATGCCCCCGGCCTGATCGTTCAGATACAGGACCGGCAGGCGGGTATAGGCGGGCGGCTCTGCCCAGCCCTCCCAGGCCGGGCCGTTGAGGGCGGCGGCGCCGTCCGCTCCCAGCTCCTTGATCGACGCCGCTTGCCAGACCGAGCCGAACAGCAGCGCCACCGCCAGGAACAAACCGGCCGCATAGCGCAGCGCATAAGGATCCGCTGCGGCCACGTTCAGATCCGGTGCAGGCGCCCGCGCCTGTGCCGCGGCATCGGCCATCCGGCGCTGATGCGCCTGCCACAAGGCGATCGAGGCGGCATCCCCGGCCCCGACGGCCTGGGTATCCAGCAGCGCCGCAACCGGCCGCCCGGGCAGGGTTGCGTCCAGACGCGCCAAGGCCGCGCTCCTAGCAGGCCAGCGGAACCGCCAGGCGCCCCAGCCAAAAGCAGCTGCGGCTGCAAGCCCGGCAGCGATTGCGCCGGTCCAGACCGCTGGCTCCGGCAGCAGCAGGTGCAGGCCCAGCATCAGCGCCGCCAGCGCCGCCATCAGCACCGAGGCCAGCGGCCAGAACGCCCGCATGGCACGTTCAGCCACGAGTCCGGCCTGCGTCAGCAGCACAGGCCGGCGCAGGCGTTTCAGGACCGGATCGGCACGTCTGTCAAAGGGCATTCGGGCCTCATGTTCGGATGGCCCGCGCCGGATCGCGCCCGGATCGCTTCAGAGCCACTCCGGGATGGTATCGCGGTTTATCATTTCGTCAAAGGCGGGACGTGCGCGGATAACCGCGAATTGATCCCCGTGCACCAGCACTTCCGGGATCAGGGGACGCGAATTATACTCGCTGGCCATCACCGCCCCATAGGCCCCGGCGCTGCGGAAAGAGACCAGATCGCCCGCCGCCAGCGGCGGCAGATCGCGCTGCTTGGCAAAGGTATCGCCGGTCTCGCAGACCGGGCCGACGATGTCGTAAGGCTGGCTTTCAGTGCCTGCCGCAGGCTCCTGCACCGGTACGATGTCGTGATGCGCCTCATACATCGCCGGGCGGATCAGGTCGTTCATCGCCGCGTCCAGGATCAGGAAATCGCGGCCCTCGCCCGATTTCAGATAGATCACCCTGGATACCAGCTGGCCCGCATTGCCCGCGATCAGCCGCCCCGGCTCGATCTCGATTTCGCAGCCCAGATGGCCCAGCGTCTCCTTGACCATCCGGCCGTATTCCACCGGCAGAGGCGGCGCCTCGTTGGAACGGGTATAGGGAATGCCCAAGCCGCCGCCCAGATCCAGGCGGCGGATGTCATGGCCGTCCGCCCGCAGGGCTCCGGTCAGCTCCGCCACCTTCTGATAGGCCAGCCGGAACGGCTCCAGATCGGTCAGCTGCGAACCGATGTGGACATCGATCCCGACCACATCGAGCCCTTTCAGCGCCGCCGCGCGGGCATAGACCTCGCGGGCGCGGGCAATCGGGATGCCGAATTTGTTTTCGGATTTGCCGGTGGCGATCTTGGCGTGGGTCTTGGCGTCCACATCCGGATTCACCCGGATGGTGATGGGGGCAACCACGCCCAGCTCCTGCGCCACCGCGTTGATCACTTCCATCTCCGGCTCGGATTCCACGTTGAACTGGCGGATGCCGCCGGTCAGGGCGACGCGGATTTCCTCTGCCGTCTTGCCGACACCGGAAAACACGATCCGCTCCCCCGGCACGCCTGCCGCCTTGGCGCGCAGATATTCGCCCTGGCTGACCACATCCATGCCCGCTCCGGCCTGCGCCAGGGTCTTGAGGATGGCCTGGTTGCTGGCTGCCTTCATCGCATAGCAGACCAGGTGATCGGTGCCCTCCAGCGCTTCGTCAAACAGCCTGAAATGCCGCAGCAGGGTGGCGGTGGAATAAACATAGAACGGGGTGCCCACCGCCGCGGCGATCTCGGAGATGGGAACGTCTTCGGCGAAAAGCGCGCCGTCGCGGTAGAGAAAATGATCCATGGCCCCGCGTTTAGGGCAAAACGGGCG